>DATHOY010000218.1:0-17229 GCA_035484435.1 Vulcanimicrobiaceae bacterium
CGGCGCGCGCAACATGCAGAACTTCATGCTCCTCAAGGCGCTCGGCAAATGCGGCCGTCCCATCCTCCTGAAGCGCGGCCTCAGCAGCAGCATCAAGGAACTCCTGATGAGCGCCGAATATATCGTGGCCCACGGCAATCCCGACGTGATCCTCTGCGAACGCGGCATCCGCACCTTCGAAACCGCCACCCGCAACACCTGCGACATCTCCGCCATCCCCGTCCTCAACGAACTCACGCACCTCCCCGTGATCCTCGACCCCAGCCACGCCACAGGCAAGCGCAGCCTGGTCCCCGCCCTGGCCCGCGCTGGCGTAGCCGTAGGCGCCGACGGCCTAATCGTCGAAGCCCACCCCGCCCCCGAGCGCGCCATCAGCGACGGCGCCCAATCCCTCGACCTCCACCAATTCGCCAAAATGATGGAAGACCTAAAGCCCTACATAACCCTCTGGAAAGAATCCCGCAAAAAAGAAACCGCCGCCACCGCCGCACGGTAACGCGATAGATAGCCCGTTGTTGTGGCCAGACTTTAGACTGGCCTGTCGGATTTACTTGGAAATGGCCGGGTGCCGGGTGCCCCACCCTCGAGAGAGGGTGGGTCTTGTGGTCGCATTTTCTTTTCTACCAAACGAAAACCGGCGGCGGGTGGCCGGGGTTTAATGATTTTCACTCTGTTGACATGGAAGCCGCAGAGAGAATGTCACTTTAACAATTTCCGGGAAATTAGAGAGGCGGAGGGTGCCCCAGGTTCCGCTGTTTGGTACCTGGGTCTTGGGGTGGAATTTCCCTTGCGGGCTCTTCTTGACAAAGTGTCGTACATACACTAATATGGTGTCAGTAAGACACCATAGGAGGGTACATGCTCCCCATCCGATTCATGAAAGCGGCTCCCACTACCTACGTGATTCAGTTTCGCAACGGCAAGGTAAGGCGCGAAGGGCCGGGGTTGGCCTTCTTCTACTACGCCCCGACTTCCACCATCTTGACCGTCCCGCTGGCTAGCGCGGATGCTCCTTTTGCGTTTCAGGAAGCGACCGCGGATTTTCAGGCAATCACGATTCAAGGTCAGCTGACGTATCGCGTTTCCGAACCGAAGCGCATCGCCGAAGTTCTGGATTTGAGCGTTGCACCGAACGGCGTCTACCGCACGGATGACTACCGCAAGCTGGTGGAGCGGCTGGTGCATGCGACGCAAACCTCCATGCGGGAAGAGATGCAGAAGTTGACCCTCCGCGAGGCCCTGATGGGCAGCGGAGTCTTAAGCGGGGCGGTACTGTCACGATTGCGCGCCGCCGATGTTGTGTCGCGGCTGGGCATCGAAATATTGAACTTGTCGATCCTCTCGATCCGGGCCACGCCAGAGATGTCCAAAGCGCTGGAAGCCGAGGCCAGAGAAGCGCTGCAGCGGCGGTCCGACGAGGCGATCTACGCGCGGCGAAACAATGCCGTGGAGCAGGAGCGGCGAATCAAAGAGAGCGAGCTGAACACGGAAATCGCCGTGGAAGAGAAGCAGCGGCAGATTCGCGAAACACGCATGGCTGCGGACATCGCCCTGGAGCAGCAGCGGGCCGCGCTGATGGACCAGCGAGTCGAAAACGAGAAAAAGGAAGCGGACAGCCGGGCATACGCGATGGAAGCGACGATCAAGCCGGTGCGCGAAGTGGACTGGAGAACCTTGATGATGCTGTTCCCTCAGAACATAGACTCGCGGACCACGATTGCCCTGGCGTTTCAAGAAATGGCCACCAACGCGCAGAAAATCGGCGAATTGAATATCTCGCCAGACTTGCTGAACTCGTTGCTTGCGGCCAGGCCTGAGGTTGCGAAACTAGCGGCCCCTCCGAAAGGGAAGTGAGCCGTGGGATACACAGCCGAGCTCGAAAAACGGCAAGCCGGGTACGAAAAAATCGTCCTGATCACCAGGAAGACCCGGCTTGCCGAACTGGTGGAGCGATTTAACACCCACGCCCAGGCAAAATTTTACATCGAACATTCCGGTGGCGACTTCACGGAATATGAGCTGGAAGACGAGGCATACAAGAAGTCACTGGAGACTGTCCGGCAGGCGATTGAAGTGGGTTTAAAGATACAAGTGGTGGATCGCGGCCTGCTGCCGACACTGACGTTTCTGCCTGGGGACTTGATTGTCACGCTGGGGCAAGATGGTGTGGTCGCGAACACGGCGAAGTATGTCGGAGCACAGCCGATCGTTGCCGTTAACCCGGACCCCGAGCGCTTCGACGGAGTGCTGCTGCCGTTTCAACCCGCCCAGACGCGAGTTGCGCTGAAGAGTGTAGTCGAGCATCGTTCAAAGATGCGGAAGATCACCCTGGCGCTGGCTGCACTGGAGGACGGACAACGGTTACTGGCGTTCAATGATCTGTTTGTCGGCGCTCAGAGCCACGTTTCGGCGCGCTATCGAATCCGCTGGCAAAAGGCCGAGGAGCCCCAGTCTTCAAGCGGTGTGCTCATCTCGACGGGAGCAGGTTGCACGGGATGGATCTCATCCGTTTTTAACATGACGGCTGGATTGGCGGCGTTGTCCGGTGTTCGCGGGGTGAAACCTGTGCACCTGGAGTGGGAAGACCCGAGGCTATTTTTTGTGGTGCGCGAGCCGTTTCTAAGCCGTCATTCGAGCGTTGGCATTGTCGCCGGAATGATCGCGGCCGGTCAGGGGTTGGAATTGGAATCCCTGATGCCATCCGGAGGAGTGATTTTCAGTGATGGCGTGGAGAGCGATTACCTGCAGTTCAACTCCGGGGCTAAGCTGACGATTCGAGCGGCCGCGGAATCAGCGCGGCTGGTGGTGGGCTAACGAATGCAAGAAATGAAAGTCACCGTGGACGTGGTCCTCTTTACGATTCGGGCACGCGCCCTGCACGCCTTGTTGGTGCGAAGGGGCGTTCCGCCGTTTGCAGGGCAGTATGCGATTCCGGGCGGGTTTGTCCGGCGGGAAGAATCCTTGGACGAAGCCGCGAAACGCGAGCTTTACGAAGAAACGAGCGTGCGTGATGTTTATCTCGAACAGCTCTACACGTTCGGCGAGCCGCACAGAGACCCCAGAGGCAGGGTGATCACCGCAGCCTATTACGCGCTGATTGGTTCAGAGCGGCTGGACCTAATGGCCGGAGCGGACGCCGCTGAGGCGCGGTGGTTCCCCACACAGGAGTTGCCCAAGCTGGCATTTGATCACCGAAAGATCGTTGACTACGCGCTGGAGCGCCTGCGCAACAAACTGGAGTATACGACGGTGGGGTTCCAGCTCTTGCCGGAGAAATTTACGCTGACCGAGCTCCAGGAAGTTTACGAAGCAATTCTTGGCAAAAAGTTGGACAAGCGAAATTTTCGTCGGAAAATCGGACTCCTGCGTATTCTGAAACCGTTGCGGGAGCGACGCGAAACTGGACGAAAGCCCGCGCAACTCTTTAGATTCGCCGCGGGGAGATTCGAGAAACTAAAAGAAAAAGGAATCTTGTTTCCGTTTTGAAAGCTGGCATTGCGTATGGGTTCAACGGAACTCGGGTTGACTTATTTTGCCCTTGTCCCCGGTCTGAAATAGCAGGTCGGCGTAGTTCCCAACGTTTTTCGGAACATGTTAATGAAAGCGCTCGGCGTGCTGTAGCCCGATTCAAGCGCCGCGTGAGTAACTTTCGCGCCCTCCGCCAAGAGCCGCATCGCCTCCATCAACCGAAGTTGCTGCCTCCACTTGCCAAACGTCAAGCCCGCGTCCTCCAGGAAAAGTCTCTCCACCGTTCTCCTGCTGGCGCCAGCCGCTCTGCAAAGCTCCGTGAGCGGCCGGCGGTCCCCCGGGTCGGCCAACAATGCTTCCGTGATTCGCAGCGCCCTCGGATCCGATGGCGTGGGAAGCTGCAGCGGAACCGTTTGGATCGCTTTCAGTTGGTCCAGAATCACGTTGATCAGATGCGCCTGCCACCCGATCCTGCTCCTCAACCCTCGAAACATGCACGCATGCAGAATCAATTCTTTCAGCAGCGGAGGCACGTTCACCACGCAACAAGCCCGCGGCAAACTCCTCGCCAGCCGCGGCCTCAGATACAAAGTACGCATCGCCACCATCCCTGACATCGTGATGCTGTGCGCGACGCCCGCAGGTATCCAAACCGCGCGGTGCGTCGGAACCACCCAGGCCCCGGAACCGGTGCGCACGGTCATCACCCCTCGCGAAGCGTAGACCAGTTGATCTCGATCGTGAAAGTGCGAAGGGATTACATGCCCTGCGGGATAGTCGCGCGTCGGGCTCGCAATCTGCCAGCGACGATCTCCCCGCGCATCGAATACCGCACTCTGCCGCTTTTGCAACATTTCTTGTCACAATAGCGAAAGCACGCAAGTCAGGCAAGTGCCAAACTAAGCCATTCGCAGAGTGTCATTCACAAAAGGGGGCAATCAGTCATGAAACCAACCAAAAGTATTCCCAGTTCAAGCCGGCTCACCATCGTTCTTGCATTCGTTCTTATAGCTGCATGGTTTTCCTTGGCGCCCGCCCCCGCATTCGCCGCGCCCGATTCACCACCGTGTTCTGCAAACCCCGAAAGCCGCCAGCTCGATTTCTGGCTAGGCGATTGGACCGTAACCTACCCCGGCATGGCCGGCAGCTCTGCCAGCAAAGTTTCCCTGGACCTCGACAAATGCCTGGTAATTGAGACTTGGCAGGGCGCAAAGGGCCACACCGGCAAAAATACGTTCGCCTACAGCGCCGACGATCAAAGGTGGCACGGCATGTTCGCAGACAACGAGGGCCGCGTGCACATATTCGAAGGAAAAGTCTCGGAAGGGCTCGCTGAGTTCACCGGACCCAGTCAAAGTGCCGAAGGAAAAACGATACTCAATCGAATCAAGGTAGTCCGCGTGAACCCCAATCAGGTCGAGCAGTCCTGGGAGAAATCAACGGACAACGGCGCCACGTGGACGGCAGTCTTCCGCGGTCAGTATTCCCGCAAAAACCAGTGAAGTGCATTCATCCTGTAAAAAGACGGAAGTTGACTCGTGCGAACGCAAACCTTCGATTTTCCATAAGTCGGATACAAAATGTAATATCGATGTTCTATACGTGCCTTGAAGCATACTCCAACAGCTCTCTAAGCTATATAAAATCAATTGGTTAGCGAGACTCCCAAAACGAGAATCTGGCAACCAAATTGCCACTGTCCTTTTGGGTGGCGGGTCGTGGGCCCGTCGCTCCTCCAGGTCCAGCCTGCCCTCAAAGAGGGCTTACTGCGAGAACGAGCAGTCTGAGCTAGAAATCCACAGGGTTCCGCGCGCTTCAGACTGCGAAAAAATACAAGGGGTTAAACGATGCAAAGATCGCAGGGTACCGCTCTATCCACACGATCCATGGTTCAAGTTCTATTCACACTCGTCCTGCTTCTCGGAGTAGTGTGGCCGGCGAACGCCCAGTCCACCGCAACCCTCCAAGGAACGGTAACCGATCCGGCGGGCGCCGCAGTGGTCAACGCCAAAGTCGTCGCAACTAATCAGGGCACGGCTATTCGAACGGAAACCGCTACGGACACGGCTGGCGCGTATCTGATTCCCTCGCTCCAGATTGGCTTATACAAGTTGGAAATCTCCGCCACCGGATTTCAGACTACTGTCTTAACCGGACTAAAGCTCGACGTGGCCACCACGGTAACGAAAAACGTCTCGCTGACCCTGGGGCAAAGTTCGCAAATCGTCGAAGTTGTCGCCACAGCCCCTCTGGTGGATGTCAGCACAAACGAGATCGGGCAGGTTCTGAATGACAAAACCGTACAGCAGATTCCCCTCAACGGCCGCCACTTCACAGATCTGAGTTTGCTTACGCCTGGGACCATCACCCCTCCCGCGAACGGATTTCTTTCGTTTCCCTTGCGCGGTCAAGGCTCCTTCGCAATTAACACCGCCGGCCAGCGTGAAGACACCACGAACTGGCTTGTGAACGGCGTCAACCTGAACGACAATGTCCAGAATCAGATCACCTTTCAGCCCCCGATTGACACACTCGCCGAATACAAGATTGACAACTCGTCGTTTCCCGCCCAGTACGGCAGAAATTCCGGAGCTATCGTGAACCTGGCGACTCGCTCAGGAACCAACGAATATCACGGAGAGTTGTTTGAATTCATCCGCAACAATGCCCTTGACGCTCGCAATTTCTTCAACGCTCGCGCAACCCCTGCCGGCAAGCCGCTCATCCAGTCCCCCTTCCGGCGCAACGATTTCGGCGCGGATTTTGGCGGCCCCATCATCAAGAACAAACTGTTCTTCTTCCTCGCCTACGAAGGCTTGCGGCAGAGCCAGAATCTGACGCTTTCGACTCCAGTGCCCAGCGTGAATGACCGGGCAGGCGTCACTTCCACCGCCATCCAGAAATTGCTGCCGCTTATCCCGGCAGCAAACCTGGTCGGCAGCGGAAATGCCGCTGACCCCAACACATTCAACCTGTTCAGCGGAGGGGTGGTGGCGAACGTCTCTCTGAACCAGGGCTCCGCCGACGTCGACTACGAGCTCAGCCAGATCGACCGCTTTCACTTCTACTATGTCGTGCAAAAGGATCTCCGCCAGGAACCGACGGCCAGTAATGGGGCCATCGGTGTGAATGTCCCCGGTTTCGGCGACACGCGCGATGGTTTCCGCCAATTGCTGAGCTTCAGCGAAGATCACACTTTTTCCACCACACTCAGCAACACGGTTCGCCTGGGTTTCAATCGCATCCATCTCATCTTCACCCCCAACGGATTGCTCGATCCTGCCAACTTCGGCATAACCATGCCTGCGGGCTCTCCGGTTGCATCCGGCCTTCCGTTCTTCAATGTGGGCGGCACCATCGGCTTCGGCGGTCCGCTCCTCGAACCTCAGGGCCGCGGCGACACCACAGTTGTGCTGAACGACGGGCTCAGCTGGCTGAAAGGGCGCCACACCTTCATGTTCGGCGGAGAGATCCGGCGCGCGTATAACAACAATATCGCCCTCAACATCGGGAGCCTTTCCTACAGCTCGGTCGCCAATTTCCTGGCCGACTCGGCAAACGCGTTCACCGTCCAACTCGGCTCCGGAAACGACAAAATCCTGGCTCCCTCCTACGACGTCTTCGCGCAGGACAGCTTCAAATGGAAACCCAACCTGACCATCAATATTGGCCTGCGCTATGCCTGGAATGCCACGCCGTCCGAATCCGTCGGCCGCTTCACCAATGTTGACCCGGTTACAGGAGCCTTGATCGCCGCCGGACAGCCGTACCAGCAGAACAATCTCAACTTCCAGCCACGCATCGGTTTTGCCTGGGATCCGTTCAAGAACGGCAAGACCTCCGTTCGCGGCGCCTATGCCATCATGACGCAAGCGCCGACCACCAACATCGTGTCCCCGCTCAGCAGCAACCCGCCGTTTGCTGTGCCAATTTCCGCCAGTTCCGCCACCAATTCCATCACCGCGGAAAATCCCAGCGCCGCGGTTGCCACCACAAGTCTTGGCCCAGCGGCTATTAATCCGGGTTTCGACAACTCCTATGCCCAGGATTGGAACCTTTCGATCCAACGGCAAATCACCCAGGATCTCGGCTTGGAAATTGCCTACATCGGCGTGAAGGGCACGCACCTACAGTTCACTCAGAACATCAATCAGCCGCTGGTCACCGATGGCTTCTACGGAACCACCAAGCCATTCCCCGTGCTTCCGGCGACCACCGCTGCCAATCTGGTTCCTCCGCAGTGCCAGCCGCTCGGCTGCGCCTATAACAACATCAACCAGATCAGCAGCGGCGGCAACTCCAGCTACAATGCAGTCTGGATCACGGCGAACAAGCATGTTTCCCGCGGCCTGGAATTTCTCGCCACCTACACCTACTCCAAATCTCTCGACTACAACTCTCTTTCTGGCGGCGAGACCTACATTCTCCAGAACGCGTACAATCCTCGCGGCGACTACGGCCTGTCGGAGTTCGACGTACGCAATCGCTTCGCGCTCAGCGGCTTCTATCAACTCCCTTTCAAGGGCAATCGCCTTATCGCCGGCTGGCAGTTTGGTCTCTTCTTCCAGGCGCAAAGCGGCAGCCCGCTGAATCCGACGCTTTCGATCGGTCCAGGTCCGAACATTTCTTTGACGGTGAGGCCAGACCTGCTTGCGCCAATCCGCACTTCGGGAAATCCATCGAATTGGTTTAGCAATGCGGTTCTCTGCGAACCATTTAATGGAACCCCGACAGGTGGTGCCCCCGCCATTCCGGCATGTGCGACGACTGCCAACGCTACGATTGCGGTGCCGTGCACCTTCAACAGCACTCCCACCGTGCCGGGAGGCTCCACCTACCCGGTCGTTCCTGGCAGTTGCCATCCGGGAACACTGGGCCGCGACGCTCTACGTGGACCCGACTTCGTGAACACCGATTTCTCGGTAAGAAAAGACACCAAGATCACGGAACGCTTCAACCTGCAGTTCCGAACAGACATGTTTGATCTGTTCAACCATCCCAACTTTGGCAATCCAGTGCTCACGGCGACCAGCAAATCCCTCGGGTTCATCGGCAGCACGCGATTCCCGACGGGCGATTTTGGTTCGTCCCGCCAGATCCAGTTCTCTTTGTTCTTGCAGTTTTAAGAGAACAAGCAGCCAATTCACCGAGGGCAGGCTTAGCGCCTGCCCTC
Source organism: Vulcanimicrobiaceae bacterium (assembly GCA_035484435.1). Classification (GTDB taxonomy): domain Bacteria; phylum Acidobacteriota; class Terriglobia; order Acidiferrales; family UBA7541; genus Acidiferrum. Next base: position 8,642 of record DATHOY010000218.1, read on the forward strand.
AATTTTTTTGCGTGGGTTTGAGGAGTTCCCGGAGTGCGGACATTGGTCGGATTGCGACTTTCGGACAATGGCCGCGAGTTTGGTGGGGCCTGCACGTGCGACCAGTAGGCGTGGCGTTTCCCGGGAGTTACGATTTTTGCTGCCGGGGCGGTGTCCCCAACTGGGAAAAAGCGAGGTCGCCGTGTACTGCGAGAATTGCGGTCTGAGAATACTTCCAGAACGTCCGGTATGCACCCGATGCGGCAAGTCGCCGAGTTATGAGTGGATTCAGCTGACCAGCCTCTTGGTGATCCTTTTGGCGGTGATCGGGAATGAGGTCACCGGCTGGTTATTGCTGCCCAAAATGGCGGCCACGCATCCCACAGGGCATTTTTTCCGCACCTGGCTCTGGGTGGACCGACAGACGAGCGTCTATGGCTGGATGCCCCTGGCCGCAGCTCTCCTGATGTGGGAGTTTTACGTTTGGCGCCAGGTGCGCAAGGCCAAGCCCGTGACGAAGATCAGGAGTTGGGTGAGCCGGAAGATTTTAACCTTTGTACTGGCGGCCGGATTCGCGCCGATTCTCCCCTGGTGGATTCCGGCCGGTCAGCCTTCGGAAAAAACGTTGGCCACTCTGGCCATGTATCCCGGGTTGCCCTGCGCGATTTCCTGGGGCGCGATTTTGATTGTGGCCACCGTGCTCTGCTGCAAGGCGGAGACGCGAAATCTTCTGCTCGGTAACGGGAAAACTTTGTCGCTTGTGAGCCTTGCCGCGCTCGCGGGTTTCATGGCGCTGACCCTGGTCGGCTGGTCGCTGACGTAGTTTTTGAGTGCGGGAGCAAAGCTCCCGCTTTTACAGTGTCGCTGTCATCTCGCGATTCAGATTCGTCTAAGGCGCAAAGCACTCCCAAAATGGGACATCCTGTGAATTTCTGTGGAAATCATTTCGAATGTTTTTCCTCTAAGTACCACAACGCACGGCGCTTATAAGTTTCGGGCAGTCCCAGTATTTAGCAAAAAATTACCTTCAAGCGTTACTTTAAATGTCGGCGCGCCGACATTCCTGCTCCGCCCCCAGCTTTCTCCCGGCCGTGTCGCTGCTTTACACATGCGCCGGATAATTTTATGCTGAACCTATGAGCGATACCCGATTTGGCTTTGCCAAGGTGGAAGAAGCGGTGGAAGAGATTCGCCAGGGGCGCATGATCGTCCTGGTAGACGACGAAGACCGCGAAAACGAAGGCGACCTGACGCTGGCGGCGGAAAAAATCACGCCCGAAGCGATCAACTTCATGGCGAAATTCGGCCGCGGCCTGATCTGTCTGGCGCTGACCGAACAGCGCTGCGACGAGCTGAATCTTCCATTGATGTCGCCGATCAACACCTCCGTGCATGGCACCGCATTTTGCGAAGCGATTGACGCGAAGGTTGGTGTCACCACAGGAATCAGTGCTTCCGACCGAGCGATTACGATTTTGACGGCGATCGACCCGAAGACGCGGCCGCAGGACCTGGCGCGGCCCGGGCACATGTTCCCGCTCCGCGCCCGGAATGGCGGCGTGCTGGTACGCGCGGGCCAAACCGAAGCAAGCGTCGACCTGGCGCGAATTGCGGGGCTGAATCCCTCCGGCGTGATCTGCGAAATCATGAATGAAGACGGCACAATGTCCCGCGTGCCGCAGCTGATCGAATTTTGCCGCGAACACGGCTTGAAAATGTTAACCGTGGCGGATCTGATCCGCTACCGCATGCAACACGAGCGCTATGTGCGCCGGGTGGCGGAGGCGGTCGTGCCCACGCGCTTCGGTGAGTTCAAGATGATTGCGTATTCCAGCGACGTGGACCACGACCAGCATGTAGCGTTGGTTCGCGGAGATCTGCTGGAGGGAACTGTGCCCCCGTTGGTGCGCGTGCATTCCCACTGCCTAACCGGAGACGTGTTTGGTTCCACAACCTGCGACTGCTCGGATTTGGTTGCGAAGTCCCTGGAAAAGATCGCCCAGGAAGGCCGCGGCGTATTCTTGTACCTGCACCACACCGGACGCGGGTTTACGATTGACACGCCGGAAACATCCGGCAAACTGCCCCAGATTCATTTTCATTCGCGCGGGCAGCTAGATCGCGAGCCGGCCCGCCAGCGCATGGTCCAGCACGAAAGCGGCATCGGCGCCCAAATCCTGATCGATCTCGGATTAAAAGACATTCGCGTGGTAACGAACCACCCAAAAAAGGTCGTAGCACTCGAAGGCTACGGCATCCGCATAGCCGACCAGGTGCCGTTGAACCTTTCCACGCAAAAGCCAACCCATCAACGGCTCTAAATTCAGAACCCAATCTTGTAGCTCAGGCCTTCAGGCCTGAGGGTTTTCATCAATGACGGCACCATTGCCGCCGCTATGGAAATCCTCGCCCATGAAGGGGCGAGCTACAGCTATGGCTCCTCGTCCTCGCTTGCCGCTGGCGTAGGTGTGCCAGTTTGTTTAGCAGGAGACTTTACCGGCGGAGGTTTGGCGGGAACCGCGGCGGTTTGCGGAGTACTGGATTGTTTTTTCGAGGGTGGCTTGCCCACGGTGAGGTACTTGCGCATCTTTTCCAGTTTTTTTGGGCCGATGCCTTTGATGGCGAGCAGATCATCGACGCTTTTGAATGTTCCGTAAGATTTGCGAGTGTCCAGGATTTTTTGCGCCGTAGAAGGCCCAATGCCCGGGACTTGCTGCAGGTCGGAGGCGCCGGCGGTGTTGATGTTGATGGGATGCGCGGGAGGCTTTTTCTTGGCGAGGGCCGTGGGAGCAAGGGCTAACGCAAGCGCGAGAACGTAGAAGAAATGCGCATAGTGATACTGGCACCGGAGCATGCGGTGATAATGCCAGAATGACGTAGCTAAAGCAACAACAGGAGAGCGTTATTCCCTGTAGGGGCCGGTCTCGCCCGGCCCGGTTCGAGCAGACGCACCAATCTCCCAATTGGCGAACAGCGTTTGTAGGGCCCGCCTTCAGCTTGCCCTGACAAAGGAAGGAAGGCGGGTCGTCTCGCCCTAGAAACTAACCACCGAGTTGGTGGCCCTGATTGTCGAAGATCGTGAGGTTTCCGAAGAGCGCAGCCTGCCCTTCGATCTGCGTGCGGTCACCGACAATCACGATTTGCATGTTGGCGGAGTCAAAATATTTTCGCGCGGTGGCCATCAAATCGGCGGAGGTAATGGCGCGGATTTTGTCGCGATAGGATTCAAGAAAGTCGGCTGGGAGTTCGTTCAACTCGACGGTCGAGAATTGCGAGAGCAAACCTTCCTGTGTGGCCAGTCCCATCGAGAAGACGCCGGTCAGGTAATTCTGCGCGTCGGCAAGTTCCGCTTCGGGCACAGGCAGCGAACGCAGCTTGTCAAGTTCGTAAAAGATTTCAGTCAATGACGCGGCAACAACGTCGTTACGCACGGCGGCGGAAACCGAAAAATACCCGTGCTGGCGCAGCGGATGCACGCTGCTGCGTGGGCTGTACGTGTAGCCCTTGTCCTCGCGGATATTCATCACCAGGCGCGAATTGAAAGCTCCGCCGTAGAGGCTGTTCGTGAGCCCAAGCTGCAGCCAGTCCGGATGTTTGCGAGTGATGGAATGGCACCCAACGAGGATTTGCGTTTGCACCGAGCCGGGATTGTGAACCAGGTAGACGCGGCGCCCCTGCGGTTTCGGCGGAGCAGGGAACTCCTTCGCCGCGGGTTTCTTGCCGGACCAGTTGCCAAACGTTTTTTCGATGGTTTTCAGCATGGACTGCGGATCGAAATCGCCCACCAGCATCAGTAACGCATTTTCCGGTGTATAAATCTCGCGGTAGACGGATTGCAAATCGTCGCGTTTATAGGCTGCGACTTGCGTTTCCGTGGGCGAAACGCGCGCGTAGGGATGCGCGCCAAAGAGAATTTTGCGCAGGCGTTCGCCGGCCAGGAACCCCGGCGAGGTGCGCTCGAGTTTCACTTCCTCAAGTTTCTGACGGCGTTCGCGTTCGAATTCGTTTTCGGGGAAAGAAGCTTCCCGCGCGAGTTCATTCACAAGCTGCAGAATCGGCTCGGCAAACTCGCTAAGCCCGGCGAAGCCGATGGCGCTCGTGTCCTGCCCTGCGCTGCTCCCCAGATCCGCCCCGAGTCGGCGAAGATCTTCTTCGATCTGGCGGCTGGCGCGTTTGGACGTCCCGGTGCGAACCAGCGTGGCGGTCATCTCCGCCAACCCCGTGGAGCGATCGGAGACGAGCGCATTGCCCGCGCGGAAATAAAGTTCACCGTGAAATTTTGGAATGGAATGCGCTTCGGCCAGCACCACCTCAAGGCCGTTGGCCAGGCGCGCCCGCGTGCGCTTGGGCCACGTGACGGGGCGCTCTGCGGTGAGCGCTGGGACGGCGGCGGAAATTTCCGTGGCGCGGGAAGCCATTATGCAGCCTCCTTAGCTTCGGTGTTCACCGGTGCGCGGAAGACGATGGCGCGATTTTCGGGGACAAGATATTTTTTCGCGACGCGCTGGATGTCTTCACGCTTTACGGCTAGGAATCCGTCGAGTATGGAATTGACGAGTTCGGGTTCGTTGTCGAAGAGCGTGAAGCACGCGAGGAGATGCATCAAGCCGTAGCGCGGCATGTAGCCGCCACGGCCGCCTTCGAGCGTGGAGTAATAGTCGGAGCGCCATTTCACCTTCAGCTGTTGAAGTTCGTCTTCGGGTATGCCGTTCTGTTGAACTTCGCGGATGGTGGCATCGAATGCGTCGAGCGTCGCTCTGTCCGAATATTCCGGTTTGTGCAGGATGCGCGTGGTCATCTGCGCCGGGCCATTAAAGCCAAAGATGTCGTCCACGCCGCCATCCGCTTCGACGGCGATCTGTTTTTCAAGGACGAGTTCGCGGTGAGTGCGTCCGGCGCGTCCGCCGTGCAGCGCCTGATCGAGCAGCGCCATCGCGTACCAGTCGGGCGTGCGGCGGGCGGGCATCACGTAAGCGATCGCGATGGCCGGAAGCGTGCCGAATTTTTCATCCACGCGGCCGCGGCGCTCTTCGGTTTGCGGCGGTTCGGTGGGGTCAGCAAACGGCGGCTCCGCCCCGGCGGGGATGGAGCCGAAATATTTTTCCGCGAAGGCCAGCCCGTCTTTTGGCGTGACGTCACCAAGCATCAGGAGAACAGCGTTGTTGGGGACGTAATAAGTTTTAAAGAATTTTTGTACGTCGGCAAGGTCCGCGGCGTCCAGGTCGTGAAAATCCCCATAAAAATTGTGGGCATTGGCCCAGTTCCTGAAAGCGACGGGCGGCATATCGAGCCACGGGAAACCGCCATAGGGCTGGTTCAGAACGTTGACGCGGACTTCTTCTTTCACGACGTCGCGCTGGTTGCGAAGATTTTCGTCATCAACTTTCAGCGCGCGCATGCGGTCGGCTTCGAGCCACAGAACCCGCTCCAAACCATTCGAGGGAACCGCTTCGTAATAATTTGTAACGTCGTACATCGTCGACCCGTTCAACACGCCGCCGCTCGAATTTATCAGCTTGATGTGCTGCATCTTGGCCGCGTTTTCGGAGCCTTGAAACATCATGTGCTCGAAAAGATGCGCAAACCCGCTGCGGCCCTGCGGCTCCAGGCGGAAGCCGATCTTGTAATAGACGCCGACGGTGACTACAGGCGCGGTCGCGTCCGGCGCGATAATCACACGCAGTCCATTTTTCAACGTGGTGTGCTGAATGGGAATTTGCAATGAACTCAAGCGGAGCCCCCTTTGGATTTGGAAAGCAACGGAGAATGGCGCGGAAGTTTGTCGAGCTGACCGAGAACAACAGCGGGATCGGCGGCGAGGACATGGCCGGAAAGGCGGCTGGCGGCGGCGTAGGCTTCCAGAAATTCGGGGTGGTAGTGCGCAATGGCTTCTTCGTTTGCGGCCACGACGCCATAATCCCCGCGCGACAGCGGGCCGGTCCACGCTTTGTGGGGCCCAAGCTTCTCGTAATTATCCAGAACCTGCCGCGACAACGACAGCAGGGCCTGCAGCGCTTCGCGATGCGGCAAGCCGGAAGTTCTAAGCATCTGTACGCCCGCCTCCTCGAGAGCGAGAACGAGGCCGGCGGCGAACGCGCCCGCTGCATGGTAGAGAGGTTTTTTTTCTGCGTCGATGTTTACCGGGACGCCGCCGAGCGAACGTGCAATGGAACGGGCGACGCGGACAGCGGGGGCGTCGCCTTCGATCGCGAAGATCTTGCCTTCAAGCGGCGGAACGCTGACACCGTTGAAAGTTTGCAAGGGATGCATCGATCCGGCGGCAGCGCCGAACTCGCGGACAGCTTGTAACGCGCCGGCATCGCAGGCGCCGCTGGTGTGTAGCACGATTTTACCGCGAAGTTGTTGTCCGCCGACGCGAGCGAGCTCGGCGGCAACTTCGGGGATCGCGTCGTCGGGGACGCTCAGCAGAATAGTTCTGGCCGCCAGAGCATGATGACTCATACCAGCGAACGGACGCCCGGCGCGGATAAATTTCGCGGCTTTGCGGGCAGTGGCCTCGGATCGCGCGGCGACAACAAGCACACGCCAGCCTCGTTCGTGCAGCAAGCGCCCGAGCCCGCGTCCCACGCGGCCGGCACCAAGAATGGCCAGGGTCTTTGGCATCCATGCTAGGATACCCTGAGGCTGGCATTCGACTCCAATCCGCATGCATCTCTTCTGGCTCGTTCTCTTCGGACTGATCGCTCTCTTCTGGTCGACCTACGGATTAAAAGTGGCGTATGGCGCGCTTCGGCTGCCGTGGCTGAAGGACTGCGCTCCCGCGGCCGACGCCGATTGCCCTCGGCTTTCGGTGCTGTTTGCGGCGCGCGATGAAGAGGAAAAGTTGCCCGGAGCACTCGCGACGTTGGTGGCAGTGGATTATCCCAACCTGGAAATCGTGGCGGTGGACGACCGTTCGAGTGATTCGACCGCGCGGATACTGGACCAGTTTGCGCTGAACCATCCGCAGCTTCGCGTGGTGCACGTGCGTGAATTGCCGGCGGGGTGGCTGGGAAAACCGCACGCTCTGCAGAAGGCCTATGAAGCTTCCAGCGGCGATTGGCTGGTGTTTACGGACGCGGATGTGAAGTTTCAGGCCGATGCGTTGCGGCGGGTGGTAGCGCTGGCGCGTGCTCGTGGATGGGATCATCTTGCGCTGGTTGGCGACGTGGCGCGCAGCGGCTTCTGGGATACGGTCGTTATTTCTTTTTTTGTGATGGGCTTTCAGTTAGCGGCGGATTTGCCCGCGGTGAGCAATCCGAATTCGCGCGCGTACGTCGGCGTGGGCGCGTTCCAAATGTTGAAGCGCAGCGCATACGAAGCTTGCGGCACGCACCGCCGCCTGGCGATGGAAGTGATCGACGACATGAAACTCGGGAAGTTGGTGAAGCAGGCGGGATTTCGCTCTGGCGTGGCGGTAGCCCAGGATGCGGTCAGCGTGGAATGGCATTTGGGACTGCGGAATCTGATTCGCGGACTGGAAAAGAATTTCTTTGCGGCGGCGGGATTCCGCGTGGGGATGGTGGCGCTGCAGATTGTGAGCATGCTGTTGTTCAACGTCGCGCCTTTTTTTGGATTCGCGTTTGGCGGCGGCTGGGTGCGGGTGCTCGCGGGGATCGCGGTGGTGGCGGCGCTCGGCTTTCACCTCGGCGGAGACCTGGTGATGCGGGTTTCGCCGCTATATTGCCTCACGCTGCCGCTAGGAGCGGTGCTGTTCAGCTACATTTTGTTGCGCTCGACGGTAATTACGCTGCGCCAGGGCGGCATTTATTGGCGCGAAACTTTTTACAACCTGGAAGAGCTTCGCCGAGGATTGGTTTAGACGCGCGCGTTTGTTTTTACGACGCGGCGGCTGCGCCTTCGGCGGATTCTTTTCCGAATAGGCCGGCGAGGTCTTGCTGTTTGAGGGAGCGGATGCGGTCGCGAATCTGCGCGGCCTTTTCAAATTCAAATTTCTTGGCGGCCTCGCCCATCTGGGATTCGAGTTGCGTCAGCAATTCCGCCAGTTGGGCTTCGGATTTTACGTTGGAGACGGCGGCATCCAGGCCGACAATGTCGAGCGGCACAGTAACGTAATCAGCTTCAACGATGTGCGCGAGTTCCATGTCCACGCCCTTAATGATGGATTGCGGCGTGATGTTGTTTTCCTTGTTGTAGGCGACCTGCTTGGCGCGCCGTCGGTTGGTTTCACCGATGGCCTGGTTCATGGAGTCGGTGCGCCGGTCCGCGTAGAGAATCGCGCGGCCCTCGATGTGCCTGGCGCAGCGGCCAATAGTCTGAATTAGCGAAGTCGTGCTGCGGAGAAACCCTTCCTTATCCGCGTCGAGAATGGCGACGAGAGAGACTTCGGGAAGGTCGAGGCCTTCACGGAGCAGGTTGATGCCGATGAGCACATCGAATTCACCGCGGCGGAGATCGCGAAGGATCTTGATGCGGTCCAGCGTTTCCACTTCCGAGTGAAGATAGCGGCAGCGGACTCCAATTTCCGAAAAATACTCGCTGAGGTCTTCGGCCATTCGTTTGGTGAGCGTGGTGACCAGCACGCGTTCGTTTTTCGCCGCGCGGATTCGTATTTCTTCCAGCAAATCGTCCACCTGGCCCTTCACGGG
>DATHOY010000219.1:0-12690 GCA_035484435.1 Vulcanimicrobiaceae bacterium
ACCAGGCTGGGACCGGAAGCTGCCGCCAGTGCGGCGTTCGCGTCGCCGACGCTTCGAACCACCTTGGCCGGTTTGCGCGCCGTTTCCAACAGCGCTTTCTTGTACTCCGCCGAGTCGTAGCCTGCATTCGCGCCGTTGTCCCAGGTGATTTTCAGCTTTTTCCGCCCTTGAAACGCGGACCACGAGTTGTCCGCCAGCACAGCCACTCCGCCGAGCGGTTGGAACGCAGCCGGTGGCTTGAACGGATCGACCAGCAATGTCTGGCGGACACCCCAGACCTTCAGCGCGTCCTGCTCGTCGTAACTCCTGACTATCCCGCCATAAACCGGGGGATGCTCGATCGACGCGTAAATCATTCCTTCCATCTTCGCGTCCATTCCATAAATCGCTTTTCCAGTACAGAGTTTTTCCAGGTCGTAACTTGTTTTCCCCTTGCCGATATAACGCCATTCCGCAGGCTTCTTGAACGTAAGCTGATCCTTCTTCGGCACGTCGAGTTTCGCCGCCGCCGTTGCCAGCTCTCCATAGCCCAACTTCCGCCCGCTCTTCGCATGAACCACGGCATGCGGCTCGGTCGAGCACTCTGAAGCAGGCACGTTCCACTGTTGCGCCGCGGCCTGCACCAGCATCCATCGTGCCGAAGCGCCGCACTCCCGCATTGTGTCGAAAAAACTCCGAATGGAATGCGAGCCGTCCGTGTTCTGATCTCCGTATCTCTTGTCGCCGATCGCCTGATCTATCTTCACCCGGTCCCAGTCGGCATCCATCTCATCCGCCAAAACCAGTGGAAGCGTCGTGCGTATCGCCGTGCCCATCTCCGAGCGGTGCGCCACGATGTGCACTGTCCCGTCAGTTTCGATTCCCACAAATACATTGGGGTGCAACGGCGCCCGGTCTGCTTCGGTCTGTCCTACCGGAACTGGCTCACCCGCAAAAACCGGGGGCACGTATCGCACGGCCAGCACAAACGCTCCCGCGCTGGCAACTCCCTTCAGAAACCCGCGGCGGCTGACATTTTCTATGTTTTTCATGCGCTCTTCTCCGCTGCCAGCTTGATCGCCGCTCGAATTCGCTGGTAAGTACCGCACCGGCAGATGTTGCCGGCCATCCCTTCTTCAATATCTTGATCGGTCGGGTGCGGTTTGCTCTTCAACAGGGCGATCGCCTGCATGATCTGCCCGGACTGACAGTATCCGCACTGCGGCACGTTCACTTCCATCCACGCACTCTGCACTGGATGCAATCCGTTCGCTCCGACGTCCTCGATCGTCCGAATCTTGCTCCCAGCCGCGGCACTCATCGGCGTTATGCACGACCGAATCGCCGTGCCATCCTTGTGTACGGTGCACGCCCCACAAAGCGCCATTCCGCAGCCGAATTTCGTCCCGGTCAGCCCCAGGATGTCGCGGAGATACCACAGCAGCGGCATGCTCGGGTCGCCGTCAAATGTTTGCTCAATCCCGTTTACGCTCACTTTGATCATAAAAGTCGGCCTGCTTTCCGCCGGTAGGGTTCACTTTAGATGGCCCGGGGCTTCGCCAGGTTCCCGCGAATTTGGTCTTAGCCGCCTTAGATACCCGCCGATTGGCCCGAGGCTTTCTTCGTCGAAAGGTGCTTCATACGTTCCACCACTGCCGAAAAATCCGAATCACCGTGCGTCGCCAGCGTCTCGGTGCTCACCTGAAACGCCGCGGCCGTCGTTGGCATCATGGCGCCGACTTCATCGGCCAACCGCAGGATTAGCCGGAAATCTTTGTTCATCAACGCCAATGGAAACTGAGGGGCATACTCGCCGCGCGCCGCCCGGGCAAGTTTTCCCACATGAGCCGGCGCGATCACCGCCGTCTGCGCCAAAACCTGCAACAGAATTTCGCGCGACAATCCCGCTTTTTCTCCCAGCGCCGCCGCTTCGGCAATCGCCTGCATCTCGACGCCAAGGATCGCGTTCACCACCATTTTCATAGTGGTTCCCGCACCGCTTGGGCCCAGGTGAAAGTATTTTGCGGCAATCGCCTGAAAAATCGGCAAAGACGCCTGGAATACATCCGGATTGCCGCCCGCAAGCAGCGTAACAGTGCCTTGTTCCGCCGCCGGGGTGCTTCCCGATATCGCCACGTCCAGCACCTGCACGCCGGCCTGCACTCCTTTGCTTGCCAGTTCGCGCGAAGTCGCCGGCAAAATCGTGCTCATCTCAATCACGGTCGTTTCCGGCCTGATGTTCTCCAGGACTCCGTCCCCGCCAAAATAAACGTCCCTCACGGACTGATCATTGGTGAGGCACGAAAGGACCACATGAACTGATCCAGCGAGCTCCGCGAGCGATTCGGCCGCCCGTGCGCCTTTCGCTTTCAGGGCATCCCGCTTTGCCGGATTTCGGTCAAATACGGACACGTCGTACCCGGCGGCCAGTAGCCTCGCGGCGATGCGACTGCCCATGCCGCCAAGCCCGATAAAGCCAAGTTTCGTGGTGCTCGCTGAGAATGAATTCATTTTGACTCCGCTACAAAAACTAACGTCAAGGCTGCCCTGACTACTGCCATTCACTTACGGGGCATTTCCGTCCCCAAAAGAGTCCGCGACCCGCCAACACTCCCGTACGGTTGCTGAACGCATCACCAGATGCGATTTCTGGCCGCCGACGCTCAATCAATCGGAGAAGGCGGGGAAAGTCACCGGCTCCGACGCGCTTTTCATCTTGACCACCATGAGCGTCAGGTCATCGTCCAGGGAATCCCGTTGCGTGAACGCTGCGGCGTCTTGCCACAACTGCTCGCAGATCTCTCGCGCAGTGTCGCCCGAGTGCAGCCGAACCGACTCCAGCAATCGCCCGGTCCCAAACTCTTTCGCGTTTCGATTGCTCGCTTCCGTCAGCCCATCCGTGTACCAAACCATAATGTCGCCCGGCGCAAGCCTGATTTCTTCCAGCGAACAATCCATTTCCGGCGTCATTCCCACGGGTGTGCACGAAGCGCCCAGCCACTCTACCTCTCTACCATCTCCCCGAAGCAGCAGGGCGGGATTATGCCCGCAGTTGATATATTTCAACGCGCCGGAACGTGGATCCAGTTCTCCAACCAGCACCGTCACAAATCGCCCGTCGTCTTGCAGGGCATACAACTCCTTGTTGAGGTGGCTGACAACGTCGCACAACTTTCGCGGTTCGTTCGTTTCCAACTGCACCGCTGCCGCGGTCGCCGACATCAGAAGCGCGGCCGCTACTCCTTTCCCGGAAACGTCCGCAATCACGAGTCTCATCCGTCCATCTGGCCGCGGAAGGAAATCGTAATAATCGCCGCCCACCACTCGCGCCGGATGCATGGCGCCCGAAATCTCAAATTCCACCGTCTCTGGGTCGCTTCGCGGCAGAAACAGCCTTTGAACTTCGGCCGCCAGCTCCACCTCTTTCAGTAACTCGTCTCGCTGGTGGCGCGTCAATTCATTCAGCGCGTTCCGTTGGGCTACAAACCACCTCAGGATGGCTACCACGAACACGAATCCAACCAGCGCTGCCAGATTGTGGAAAATGCGCGCTTGAATGTGATGGATCGGCGGCCCAAAAAGGTCATGAAAAAAAATGCACACAACCACAATGGCATACGTAAACCGCGCCGACAGCAGGACCGCACTGAAGGAAAGAGGCAATATATACAGGTAGCCAAGCGACACTTCTTCCACCCGGCTGTCGGCATACGCGACGCAGCCGATCGCCAGTGCCACCACCAGGAACGCCCACCAAGTCGAAGATTTTAAGGCATGGATCGCTTGGGCCGCTGTGCGCGATGCCCAACTACGGCCATTTCTTGCCCACATCGAATGCACTCCGCGGGAAGCGTCGAGCGCCCCCGAGGATTTGCGAAGATCGGACTCCAACTCAAAACTTGTGCTCATGGCTCGCCATAAAAAATGGATGCAATCGGCCTCCCAGTTGATGCATTTTTGAGTGATCAGAATCCGCCGCAAACAAGCGGGTTAACAGTTCAAAAACCGTGAAATGTCCCGTGTCGCGGTATGACACGTCAGGGAATTGCCACAGCGCCAATATGACTCCCCATCGGGTCTAATGGAAAGGCCTTGTCCTGCGTGATTATTGCTGTCGGCTGTGGTTTTTCCCCAGCCGGGGCTTTCTTCAGAGTTGTTTTCCGGTGCGCGACCGAAAATAATAGTTCCTGGAGGTTCGCTTGAACGTCAGAACTCGCTCCCGTTTTTTTGTCGCCACGCTTGGCCTTATTCCGGCAATTTCCCCGGCGCAGGACGCCCACTTCCACGATGCCCCCGCGGCCACGATGCACCAGAAGAATCCGCTTGCGGGTCAACAGGCGGCCATTGATGCCGGCGCAAAACTCTACGTCGCGAACTGCGTGGCCTGCCATGGCGCAGCGGGGCGCGGAAGCGGCAACGTCCCCGCTCTCTCCGAGGGCCCAACCCAATCGGCCGCCGACGGCGAAGTCTTCTGGTTTATCACCACCGGCTCCGTCGCCAACGGCATGCCCGCCTGGGGCAGTCTCTCCGAGCAGCAGCGCTGGCAAATCGTCGCCTATCTGAAATCGCTCAAGTCTGCCGCGGCAAACAAGCCGGAGGCGGCGCCTGCGAGCATTGCTCCGGTGAAAACCAACGCTCCCTTGCCTGAACCTCCCTACACTGACTTTCGCGTTGAGCAGCCCGGGAAGGTCCGCAAAATTTCCCCCAGCGATCTTCCCGCTCCCTACGGCACCGATTCCGCAAGCAATGGCCCCAAACTTGTGGCTCGCCCCTCGGATGCCTGGCCGAAAGCTCCGGACGGCTTCACCGTTCAGCTGTTTGCGACAGGACTCGACAATCCGCGCCTGATCCGCACCGCCCCCAACGGCGATTTATTCCTGGCGGAAAGCAGCAGCGGCAAAATCCGGATCTTCCGCGGAATCAACAGTGACGGCAAGCCTGTGGAAACTTCTGTCTTCGCCGAGGGGCTCCACCGTCCTTACGGCATCGCCTTCTATCCGCCGGGAAACAATCCCCAGTGGATCTATATCGGCAATACGGACGCCATCGTACGTATCCCTTACAAACCTGGCGATCTGAAAGCATCCGCTCCGACCGAACACATCGCCGATCTTCCCAGCGGTGGCCATTGGACCCGTGATATCCAGTTCTCTGCCGACGGGAAAAAACTGTTCGTCGCCGTCGGTTCGGAGTCAAACGTCGACGACCCCGACACTACCTCTGAAGAAAAAAACCGCGCCGATATTCTGCAGCTCAACCCCGATGGCTCTGGAATACGCGTCTATGCTTACGGAATCCGCAATGCCGGCGGCGGCCTGGCCATCAGCCCCAAAACCGGTGAACTGTGGTGTTCCGTCAACGAACGCGACGGACTGGGCGACAATCTCGTCCCCGACTACATCACCCATGTTCAGGAAGGCGGCTTTTATGGTTGGCCCTGGTGGTACATCGGCGCTCACCAGGATCCCCGCCACAATGGCAAGCATCCGGAGCTGAAAGACAAGGCCATCGTTCCCGATGTTCTCCTCCAGCCTCACAACGCTTCGCTCCAACTTACTTTTTATGAAGGCTCTCAATTTCCAGCAGAATATCAAGGCGACATTTTCGCTTCCGAACACGGCTCCTGGAACCGCTCCGTCCGCACCGGCTACGAAGTGATCCGCGTCCCGCTGCACAAAACCGGCCGGGCCAGCGGCGAGTACGAAGATTTCATCACCGGCTTTGTGGTGGACAACGGCCACGTCTGGGGCCGCCCGGTGGGCGTCGCGGTCGCTCACGATGGTTCATTGCTCATCACCGATGACGGATCGAACTCCATCTGGCGCGTCACCTACACCGCCGGCAAAGCGCAAAAAACCGCCACAAAGGGAAGCCCCGCGATTAACGCCGCAAAATAGGCGTGAAACTGAAGATCATTCCTTTTCAGAGCTCTGTCCTGCGCGCGAGAGCACGTCTGCCTCAGGAAATTCCGCGCGGCCGGTAGCCATGCTTTCGACATCCACAAATAAGATATTGCTTATCAGTATGTTGTGGAGAAGAAACACGCATTGTGCTTAACACGGATTACACTGGAATTGAGGATCAAGACGCGGCTTCGCTGGCCGCAGCCGGTCCTCGCGGGGAACTTTCCGCCCGGTTTTCCGGAATTAATAGGGTCGAGGCAGAGTCCGTTTCCCCGCCCCACGCGTTAACTTCGCGTTACTTTGGCCGCCGGGCTTGCGTCTTTATAAATGTTCAGTTTCATCGAGGAATCTATAACCATGAATCGTTTCCGTCTTTATTTGTTGTGCCTTTCTTTTCTGTCCATCGGAGTTGTCAGCCCGGCACAGACTCCCGATTCCGCTTCCACGCCCCAGGATCAGACCCATGGTCAGCCTCCCGCCGGTGATCGCGGCCCGCGTCACGGCGGCCCTCGCGAAGGCCACGGCATCCCCGGCAAAATCGCTGCCATTCACGGCAACTCGCTCCAACTTACCAAGCCCGACGGCTCCACCGTCACCGTCAACCTCACTGACAAGACCGAATTTCGCAAAGACCGACAGCCCGCCAAACTTTCCGATTTCAAGATTGGCGATTTTGTAATGGCCACCGGCGATGAAAGTCCCGACCACTCCATAATCGCGCAGTCGCTCAGGGGCCGCTCCGCAAACGGCGGCCCTGGTGGAAGTGGCGCAGGTCCCGGTGGCGGCGTGGCATTCGGTGAAATGGGCAAGGACTTTATCGCCGGCGTCGTGAAATCCGTCGACGCGCCAAAGCTGACCGTGCTTCGCGCCGACAATATCACACAGACTCTGGAGCTCAACGAAGACACATCGCTGCATCGTGGCCGCGAAAGCATCACCATGGCCGATATCCAACCCGGCGATCACATCGTCGTCCGGGGCGGCTTGCAAAATAACGCTTTCGTTCCGAAAGCCGTCATTCTTCTTTCCGCAGAGCAGTGGGAGCGTATGCAACAATTCGCGCAAGGCCGCGCGGCTCAGGCTGGCAGCGCGCCGGCCGCCACGCCCGCCGGAAATCCGCCGCAGCAATAGCCCACGGAGGGATTGTTAGTTGAAGCCAATGCTTCGCGGCGTTCATACACTTCTCCTTCTCGCGCTGCTCCTCGTCGTGCGCGCGCAGGCGCAAGACGCCGCGCCCGCTGCGACACCGCCCAGCCCACTGCCCGCCGCCGCACCACAAGCCGAGGCGCAAACCCCTCCTCCGCCTTCTTACGAAATCATTGGCACGGCTCGCAGCGGCAAGACTCCACTGCCCGGCGCCACTGTAAGCGCTTCGAACACTCTTACCGGCAAGAAGTATTCCGCTGTCACCGACGCGGAGGGCAAATTCACCTTTAAAGGCGTCGTTCGTGGCCGCTACGTCCTTCGCGTCGAATTCATGGGCTTTTCTCTCTTCACCCAGGAACTCGTTCTCAATCCCACAAATCCCTCTGGAAAAATTGACGCCGAATTAATCTTGGCCTCCCGCGAACAGCAGCAATCAAACAACGCCAATAACGCCAATATTGCCGCGGGTCGCGGATTTCAAAGCCTCGCCCTCGATAGTGCTCTATCCTCGCTTGCGGGAGGCAATGCCGGGCTTGGCAGCAGTGGAGCCTCGCAAAATTCCGCGGATTTTTCCTCTCTGCCTCTGAACGGTGCAGGCGCCGAAGGCGCAACAGAATCCATCAGTGTCAGCGGCGCCCAAGGCCGCACCCAGGATTTCGGCGGCGGCAGTGAACAGGATCTCCAGGATCGCATCTCGGAATTCCGCGACCGCATGCAGCGCGAAGGCTTCGGCGGCCAGGGCGGTGGCCCCGGCGGTGGTGGTGGCCAGGGTGGTGGATTTGGTGGTGGCCCCATCGCGATCGGCCGCATGGGCGGCCGCGGTTTCAACATCAACCAGCCCCACGGCGTTCTCTATTTTTCCGACGACACTTCCACTCTCGATGCCACCCCTTTTTCGCTCAGCGGATTTCCCATCGCGAAATCGCAATACAACCAGGCCCATTTCGGCGCGAACGTCGGCGGCCCCTTGAAAATCCCCAAACTCTTCGATGGCGGCAACAAATGGTTTTTCTTTGCCGGCTGGAACGGCTCGCGCGGTGATACTCCTTACGACGCCTTCTCCACCGTCCCGACGCTCGATGAACGCAACGGTAATTTCTCAAACGCCACCTACAACAATGGCGCGCCCGTCCAGATTTTCAATCCCGCCACCGGGCAGCAATATCAATTCAACGGCGTTCCTAACGCGATCGATCCAACGCTGTTCAGCACCGCATCGAAATCACTTCTGCAATTTATTCCGTTGCCCAATATTCCGCTGACCTCCACGGGACAGAACTTCCACTTCGTCACCTCCGACGCAAGCAACTCCGACTCGGTCATCTTCCGGCTCGTCCACAATTTCGGTTCCAGCACCGGTCCAGGCCTCTTCCCCGGGGGTGGTGGCGGCGGAGGGGGAGGCCGTGGTGGAGGCCGCCGCCAGAACAACATCAATTTCGGTCTCAACTGGTCGCGCAATTCCACCGCTATCGTGAATCCTTTTCCTTCCCTCGCCGGCGGCACCAGCACCCAGGGCTTGAACGCCAGCGCGGGCTGGGTTTACGGAGAAAACCGCGCCACGAATAATCTTCGCTTCAACTACAACCACAATCACGTTTCCACAACCAACCTCTTTTCCAACGTGACCGACGTGGCCGGCCCCGGCGGCGCCGGAATCACCGGCATCTCCAATGCCCCCTTCGACTGGGGCTTACCCGGCATCAGCTTCACTTCGTTCGGCGGCTTCAACGATCCCAAGCCTCACCGTGAGCTCGATCAGACCTACACCATTTCCGACACCATCAACTGGAACCTCGGCAAACACAATTGGCGGTTCGGCGGAGACTATCGCCGCATTTTTCAAAGCTTTCAGTCCGCCAGAAACGCGGAAGGGAGCTTTGTTTTCACTGGATTCGCCACTTCGCAATACGCCACAGGCAACACGCAACCCGTTGCCAATACCGGCTACGATTTTGCCGACTTCCTTCTCGGCTTTCCCCAGCAGACTTCATTGCAATTCGGTGCCAACGCTTACAACTTTCGCGCCAACTCCTTCGACTTCTTCGCACAGGACGACTGGCGCATCCTTCCAAGCCTCTCGCTGAATCTAGGCCTTCGCTACGAATACATCGGCCCCTACACCGAAGCGCAGGACCGTATCGCCAACCTGGAAGTCGGCCCGGGTTTCACAACGGCCGTGCCCGTCGTTCCAACCGGCGCTGTGTTCCCCACGGGTTCCGGCACGTTCCTGACTTCCTCCAATCCCGCTCTCGTCAATCCTGATCGCAACAATTTCGCGCCGCGCATTGGCATCGCCTGGAAACCCGCCCCCAAAACCGTCGTCCGCGCCGGCTACGGCATCAACTACAACCTCGCCCAGTACGGCGCGATCATTCAGAATTTCGCCTTTCAGCCGCCCTTTGCCAACACCGCAACGAATTCCACCGACGTCACCGGCCTCACCAGCCCAGCTCCCCTTACTCTCATCAATGGTTTTCCGACGGCCTCGCAGACCACTGTGCGGAACAATTTCGCGGTCAATCCCGATTACGCCCTCGGCTACGTCCAGATCTGGAATCTGGATATCCAGCACGAATTCCGCGGCAACGTTGTTCTCAACGTCGGCTACAACGGAGCCAAGGGCACCCGCCTCGACTCCGAACGCGCCTTGCTCGTCGCCGGCAATCAGCCTTTCATCTACGAATCCTCCGAAGGAGATTCCACTCTCCACGCGGCCTCGGTTCGCGTCCGTCGCCGCATGTCCAAGGGCCTTGGGCTAGGTGCACAATATGTTTTTTCGAAATCCCTCGACGATGCTTCTTCCATCGGCGGTGGCGGCGTGATCGTCGCCCAAAATCCTTTCGATCTTCCCGCCGACCGTGGCTTATCCAGTTTTAACCAGACCCACAAATTCACCGGCAACTGGATCTACGATCTCCCGTTCGGCGAAAATCACCGCTTCGCCCAAAAAGGAGCATTGGCGCACCTGCTTTCCAACTGGCAGTGGAGCGGCGATTTCACCGTCGCTTCCGGGCTCTATTTCACTCCCAGCGTCCTCGGCGGTTCCGTGGACATCGCCCGCGGCGTCACCGGCTCGCAGCGCGCCAATGTCGTTCCCGGCCAATCCATCTCACTCCCGAATCCTTCTGCGCTCGAATGGTTCAACACCGCCGCGTTTTGCCTTCCGGGTGCGACCTGCGTCAATCCCACCGGCTCCAGCTTCGGCGACGCTGGACGGAACACCATCGAAGGCCCCGGCAGCATTATTTTCGACATGAGCATCAATCGCTCGATTCCCATCAAGGAATCCCGCAACCTCGATTTGCGCTTCACGGCCAACAACGTCTTCAATCATGTGAATTTCGCGTCCATCAACACTGCCGTGAATTCCCAGGCATTCGGCGAAGTGACATCCGTCGGCAACATGCGCCGCGTCACGGTACAAGCCCGTTTTCGTTTCTGAGAACTGACGATTATGCGAGCAACGCACAAACTCATCGCGATCCTCATGGCGACGGCGCTGCTTTTTCCGGTGTGGCCTCTCGCGGCCCAGGAACCGCAGAAGCCCGACTCCGGCCCGGCCCACATCCGCGTTTCCACCGAACTCGTCCTCGTCAACGTCGTGGCCCGCGACAAAAAAGGCAACCCTGTCCGTGATCTGAAGCAGGCGGACTTCACCCTCTACGAAGACGGCAAAAAGCAGCAGATCTCCACCTTCGATTTTGAGGATGTGGATCAGTTGCCGATGACCGCCGGCGCAACTGTCACCGGCGCTGCCCCCGGCACTCTGCTTCGCTCAAGCAAAAAGGCTCCTCCAACGCTCGACGCCCGCGACCGCCGCCTGATCGTCCTCTTTTTCGATTTCTCCGCCATGGAGCCCGAACAGATCGACCGCTCCGTCGACGCCGCCAAAAAATTCGTCAGCACGAAAATGCAGCCCGCCGACCTGCTCGCGCTCGTCTCCCTCGCCACCAACATGCACGTCGATTGCGATTTCACCGACGACAAAGACAAATTGCTAACCCTACTCTCCAGCTACAACTCCGGCCAGGGCCAGGGCTTCGACAACGGCACGACCGGCAGCGCTGAAGGCAGCGCCGAAACCAGCGGTTCCTTCACCGAAGACGACACCGACCTCAACACGTTCACGGCCGACCGCAAACTTCTCGCTCTGCAATCCCTCATGCAAGCGCTCGGCAAGCTCCCCCAGAAAAAAAGCATCGTGTATTTCAGCAATGGCATCACGCAAACCGGCGTGGACAACCAATCCGCTCTGCGCGCCGCCACCGCCGCCGCCGTTAAAGCCAACGCGTCTATTTATTCGCTCGATGTCCGTGGCCTCCAGGCTTTTCCTCCGGGGGGAGAAGCGCAGAATGCCAGCCTGCATGGCCAATCCGCTTATTCCGGCGCATCGATCCTGAACGACCTGAACGGCAACGCCGCATCGCAAGACACGCTAGCCACGCTATCCTCCGACACCGGCGGAAAGGCCTTCTTCGACTCCAACGATTTCAGCGGCATTTTCTCGCAAGTCCAGAAAGGCAGTTCCGTCTACTACGTTCTCGGCTTCACCAGCAGCAATCCCGCAAAAGACGGCCGCTTCCGCCATCTGAAAGTCACCATCAATCGCCCCGATCTGAAGCTCGATTTCCGCTCTGGCTACTATGCAGGCCGCGACTTCGTCCATTTGGATCGCGCCGACCGCGAGCAGCAACTCCAGGACGAGCTAGCCGCCCAGTTGCCCAGCGTTGATGTCCCTGTCTACGCCGGCGAATCCTATTTCCGGAAAGACGATTCCCATTACTATCTCGCCGTCTCGCTGGTCATCCCCGGTTCACAGATTCCCTTCGTCACCGAAAAAGACAAGGACAACGCCACCATCGATATCATCGGCCAGGCCCTCGAAGGCGGCAAATTTCCCGTCGGCCATCTCCGCGACACCGTGAAGCTCACCGTCGAAAGCTCGCGCGAAGTCCGCCGCAAAAATGTCCAGTACAACACGGGTTTCCTTCTAGCCCCTGGAAATTATCATCTGAAGTTTGTGGTTCGGGAAAATCAGACCGGCCGCATGGGTTCCTTCGAAACCGACGTTCACATTCCAGACCTGCGCAAATCTCCGTTAAAGATGAGCTCCGTAGTTCTCAGCAGTCTGCGTGTCCCTGCCAACGGGAAAAAATCAGCCGCCAATCCGCTGGTGCGCGACCAGATGGAACTCGTCCCCAACATCACCCACGTCTTCACGCCAGACCAACATCTCTACCTGCAGTACGAAGTCTACGACGCGGCAAAAGGGAAGAGCGCCCCGCAAGCAACTCCGCCCCAAGCAATTGGTCAAGCCGAAGCCGCAAAATCTCCGGAGCCTGCAAAACCAGCCGGCAATTCCGTTCGCGTCCTCACCAGCATCGAATTTCTCCAGGGCCCAACAAAAGTCTACGAATCCAAGCCCGTCGTTGCCAACGAAATTAACGCCCCAGACCGCAAAGCCGTAATCTTCCAGATTGACGTCCCGCTGCAATCCCTGAAGCCGGGCCTCTATCTCTGCCAGGTAAACGTAATCGACGATGTCGCCGGTAGTTTCTCTTTCCCGCGCTTCCCGCTGCTCATTCGCGAGCAAGCCGCCAAGACTAATTCGCAAGCCGCCGCATCCACTACCGCTCCGAACTAGCTGCTATTCCTCGCCGAT
>DATHOY010000220.1:0-49998 GCA_035484435.1 Vulcanimicrobiaceae bacterium
TTCGCCGCGGCGGTGGCGCCGATGCCGATCGCTGCGTTTTCAAACGTTAATCCTGCACCGCGATCGGTCGAAGGATAATACAGGTTGGAGATGCCGCCTGCCGCAAGTCCGCCAAGGATTGCCGAATAATTTGTCTGCCAGTGCCCATTGTCGCCCTTGCAGATCACGGAATTGGCGATGGCATAGAGCAGTCGCGAGCGCTTGCTACCAGTGCCTTTGTAAAAATAACGCGGATCCTGCTTAAAGAGCGCAGGCAGAATCGCGCCGCCGATGAACGTGTTTGTCACGATGTCGGCATACGATGCTCCATAGCGCTTGGCGTAGCCCTGCGCGCCTTGCCCGTAGCCGCTGAACTGGTTGTTCGCTTGCTGAATGCCCGCAATCGCGCCGGTGATTCCAAAGGTGACGGGATCAAACGTGGACTTCCAAGCCAGCTCGAATTTTTGCCGGGTATTCAGCGGCGCTGCATTCGGCACGTACGTGACATAGAAATTCGGGATGAAACCCAATACGCGCTGTTTTTCCTCATCCTTGATCTGTTCCTGCGCGAGTTCAATGGGCGACAGCTCGACGCGCACCTCGGTGACTTCCGTCGTCAGCGCCAGCGTGATTTGCGGGACGGTTACGTTTTCTCCGGAATGCAGAACACCCGAGGAACTCTGTGTTGCGAAGCCCTCAGCCGAAATCGAAACTTGGAACGGCCCTGGAGCGACGTTGGTGAAGGAATATTGCCCGTCATCTCCCGCTTGGGCTTCCTGGCTGGGCGACTGGTCCTGCTGGGAGAGCTTTACCTTCGCCCCGGCTACGGCCGTTCCATTCGGATCGACTATCGTTCCGTGGATGCTCCCGGGCACTGGCGAATCGCCAGGCTGTGCGCTCGGGGAAACTTGCGCAGTCTGGGCATGAGCCGGCAGCGCGAAAAGCAGGGCAAATAGCGTTAGCCGAACCAGGAACACAGGGCCCGGGGAAGAACTGCGGAAGTTTCCGCCGGTAGATTTCCTGCAGGGGACCATTCTTGTGGAAATCACAGTTATTATTTTACAGCCTTCCCGCTGGCTTCCAGCAAGTTTTCACCGTTCCATACCGCTCCCGGCAAGGGCCACCCCGGATTGGATTGAGATTTTCTGGCGAATCGCGCGTCTAAGCGGGTACAGTGCCATGGGGCTGGAACCGGTGGGATGCCACCGGCGGAATCTTGGGTTGCCCGGGGAGGGGACCATGAAAACTTCGAAGTTGTTGTTAGTGGCGATGAGTTTGTTTCTAGCAACAATCGGACTGGCGGCGGGGTATCCGGCCGCGGTGAACAGCGGGGAATCGCTGGTGAAAGAGATGCATGGACGCTACGCCGCTTCGTGGTATCCGGCGGTGACATTCACGCAGAAGAGCACCACTTACAATCCCGACGGAACGACGAAAGTGGAAACGTGGTACGAAGCTGCCTCGCTGCCGGGGAAACTTCGCATTGATATCGGCCCGCCCAAAGACGGCAACGGCTACCTGCTGGTGGACGGAAATGTTTCTGTGTTCCAAGGAGGGCAGCTGAAGAAAAACGTGCCGCAGGTAAACATGCTCCTAGTGCTGGGATTCGACGTTTACAAGCAGACGCCGGAGGCAACCCTCGCAATCGCCAAGAAAGAAGGATTCGACGCCGCTAAATTTCATGAAGACACCTGGGAAGGGAAGCCCGTCTACGTTTTTGGCGCGGATAAGGGCGATCTGAAATCCAAGCAGTTCTGGGTAGAGAAAGACCGCATGCTTTTCGTGCGTTTGCTGGAGCCCGACCGCGCCGATCCCAACAAGGTGCAGGACATCCGGTTCGCCGATTACCGCAAACTGGGCGGCGGCTGGATCGCCGCGCTGGTGGAGGTTCACGTGGACGGCAAAAAAGTGTTCAGCGAGGAATATACCGAAATCAACGGCGACGTGAAGCTGGACCCGGCGGTCTTCGACCCCAAGCAATTCACTTCAGTCCACTGGGAAAAGCCCTAAAACCCTCGGTTCTCAATCCCGCAGCGCTACTTCGCGGTTTCGATCCGAATCCCTGTCGTTTTCGGAGACGAAACTCGGCCCCACCTTCGCGTGCCGAACTCCGCGCACACGTGTATTGTTAAAGTGTAAGCTCCATCGGATGAGGCCATGGGAAACTTGCGCATACTGATTTCTCTGACGACGAACGACAACGACTACCAGGTCGAACAAGCCAGTGCCGCGGAGCAGGCGGCGCAAAGGCACGGCATCGACCTCAAGATCATTTATTCAGACAACGACGCCATCAATCAAAGCACGCAAATTCTGAAAGTCATCCAGGAAGCGGAAGAAGCCGACCGCCCCAACGCTATTATTTTCGAACCGGTGGGCGGCACCGCATTGCCGCAAGTGGCGCGCGCGGCCGTCAATCAGGGCATCGCGTGGGTGGTCCTCAACCGTGAAGCCACCTACGTGCCGGAACTGCGCGGCCTGGGCAAAGCGCCGGTGTTTATCGTAACTGTGGATCACGTCGAGATTGGCCGCATCCAGGCGCAGCAATGCGCCGCGCTTCTGCCGCGAGGTGGAGCGGTCCTGTATATGCAGGGCCCTTCCGAAAATTCTGCAGCCAAGGACCGCGCGAAGGGTCTGCTGGACAAAAAACCGGCAAACCTTCACCTGATCAACTTGAAAGCGCAGTGGACAGAGGAGAGCGCCCAGCGCGCCGTGCGCTCCTGGCTGAAGCTGACCACCACGCGTAAGACAGTTATCGACCTGGTGGCCGCCCAGGATGACGCCATGGCCATCGGCATCCGCAAAGCATTTCAGGAAGTGCCGAACGAAGTCGAGCGCGAGCGCTGGCTTTCCGTGCCGTTCCTCGGTATTGACGGCTTGCCGAAAACCGGTCAAGCCTGGGTGCGCAGCGGCCTCCTGCGCGCCACAATCTTCAGCCCGCCAAACACAGGGCAAGCCATCGACATGCTGGTAGACGCCCTGCGGCACGGGAAAAACCAGCCGGAAAAGGCCCTCACGATTCCTGTGTCTATGCCTGCTCTTGAAGCACTGCGCTCTCAGAAGTAAGCGCCTCTTTCGTCAGGAGGCCGGGGCTTCAGCCCTGGCGTAAAGTGCATGGATTTAGTGGGCTTTAGCCCCTGAAGAGACCAGACTTCACGGAAATTCGGACAAGATCGCCCGGACCTGCTTGCTACTCAGCAGGGGAGCATCAGAGTCAGCACTTAGCACGGGATGGCGGGCGACGGGGTCCACCACAATGCTCGCCTTCCGGGAGCGATCTCTTCGTGGCGTCAACACGATTCGTCCATCCTCCACACGCGTGTCTAGCGAATCTCCAGCCCGAAGCCCAAGCTTCCGCCGGATCTGAACCGGAAGCACCACACGCCCTCCTGTCAAAAGTTTCATTTTCATAGGAAAACTTCTCCACCAGCAATAATCTTGAAGCTTATTATGGTGGGGCTGGGGAGGTTCGAACTCCCGACCTACGGTTTAGGAAACCGCGTGTAGCCAAAACGCTAATGCCTGTTATCCGCATAAACAAAGGCGATTTGTGATCTTCTGAGAAATCGTATAACATTGGTATACCATTGACCGTCAAGCCCTGTTATACTGGCCTTGCGTTACCAATCCGGCAGCTAACGGGGTAGGAACATGCTAACAACTTCGACCGTGATACCGGCAAGGCGGAAGGCATCCTTCAAGCAGCAATCGCACGAAGCCATTGAACAATTAATTGCACGCCTGGGTGTGTGCCGGGCGGAAGAATTACCCGCCCTTCAGCGTGCGTTGGCCGAGGAACACAGGGCGCTAGTGTGGCTGGAATCGCTGGCCGTGAAAGGGGCGGCGTAATGGCACAGCGCGGCAGGATTTTCAGGAAGGGTTCCAGTTGGTTTTTGATGTACCGGACGCCGATTGTGGAAGGCGGCAAGCGCCGGATGAAACAGGTCGTAAAGAAGCTTGCGCCGTGTTCTGACCAGTATCGAAGCGAATCCAGCGTTCGCCCGCTGGCCGAGGAAATCCTTGGCCCGATCAATGCGGGCACTATCCGGCCTGAATCCACACAGACGGTCAAGCAGTTCTTGGAGCACTATCTGGCAGTCTGCGATACACGTCTGCGCCCCAGCACTTGTCAGGGCTACCGCGATATGTTCCGGCTGGTCGAACCACACCTTGGCGACATTGTGCTCCGCAACTTCCACACGCCTGAAGCCGACAAGCTAATGAAGGCCGCCACAAGTGACAAGCAGCGGGCGCATACTACCCACCGAAACCTGAAGTCGTTTCTATCCGGGGCCTTCAAGTACGCCAAGCGAACAGGCGTGGTCAGCGAGAATCCTGTGCGCGACGCGGAGATCCCACGGGGTAAAGCGAAGGGCGAGCGTGCGGCCTACACGCTGGACGAAATATCCGAAATGCTCGAGGTCTTGCCGGAACCTTCGCGGACGGTGGTTTTCACTGCGGCGTTAACCGGCTTGCGCGTATCAGAACTGAAGGGCCTCCGCTGGGAAGACTTCGACGGCGATTCGCTCTTGATTCAGCGGTCAGTGTGGTCGGGGAAGGTAGCCGATACGAAGACCCTTGCGTCAAAAGCCTTCATCCCGATTGTGCCCCAGCTTCAGGAAGTCTTGACTGCACACAAGCGCCGCGACACGAGTACTGGCTACGTATTTCAAGGCGGTACGGGCAAGCCGTTGCGGGTCGAAAATCTCTTGCGCCGACAGATGCGAAAGCCGATGGCTAAGGCAGGTATTGACTGGCGTGGCTGGCATCCCTTCCGGTACGGCGTAGGGACCACCCTGAAGGAGCTAGGTGTGGACATTAAACTTGTCCAGCAAATCCTCCGGCACAGTGACCAGCGATTGACGATGGATTTCTATATCAAGCCTACCCTTGACCAAACCCGGAAGGCGATGACCAAACTTGAGCGGGCACTGGGCAAATCGCTGGCCCGGAAGAAAGCCTAAATCCGGCAAGCCGGGTTTGTAAACCAACAAATTAACTATACTTTTAGTGTTTATTTGTGCTAGCATCTGCTTCGCTGGCTTTGGATTTTGCTGACAAAGACAGCCCCGATTTCGGGCCGTGCGATGAGCCGGGCCGGATGCCCTTCGGTGAATCCCGCTGGTAACGGGTTACGTACTACCATCCCTGCCAAGGCCGCGCAAGCCGCTAGGCGTAGAGCAGAAGTAGCGGACACCATCCGCCGAAGTGCTCTATGCCCGAAGCAACACCTTCCGTAGTATCCCCTTCGGATATCCTTACTCCTGAAGAACTGGCAAAGCGCCTCAAAGTCTCTTTGACATGGGTGTACGAAAAGCAACGCCCAAAGCACAAAAATCCAATCCCGACGATGCGGATAGGCCGTTACCTTCGGTTCGATTGGGCCGAAGTATCCGCATGGCTGAAATCCACTAGCACAGCGGCACCGAAGGCGCGGAGGTAAACGTATGCAATGGTTCAAGCACGGCAAAGAATTCCGAAACAGCGCAGCTATAAAACTGCTCGAACGCAAGCACGGCGCGGCGGGCTACGCCTATGCCCTGAAATTCATGGAGGTGATTGCTGAGATCGCGGGTAAGAGAAAGCCATTTGAGCCCACGCTCACGCTGAATCCGCCTTACGATTGGCGCTGGCTGGCCATCGAAATTGGTTGTTACTACCTTGATGAGCAAACCGGGCAAAGTGATCTTCGATGCCCCAGCGAAGAACTGGCGGTAGAAGTAATCCGGGATTTTGAGCAAGCCGGATTTGTGAGTATCGAGCAGGAGTGTGAGTACCACATCCGCCGATATGATTCCCTCAAGGGCGGGGCGCATGTGGTAGGGGAGCAGCGTCCGCACGTCATCACTGTAAAAGGCATGAAGCAGTGGGCGGAGTGGCACGATCTGAAGAACCGCAACAAGAAATCGGAAGATACGCCCGCCAATGGCAAGGTGCGATTTTCCGGCATGGGCACGCCTGAATAGGCACGAACCCCCGCGCCCCAAAGACTGAGACGAAGATTAAGACAGAGAAAAAGAGAAAGAAGGTAGATGAAGAGGCAGAGTAAGAGTAAGAGGATTTTTCACGTAACCATGTACGTACAAGGTTACGTAACCGCACGGCACGCGGAGCGCTTTGGCGACGGCCCCTGCTGGCCTGCCTTCCCAAAATCTTTTGAAAGGAAAAAAGGAAATGGCAATTCAATCGGTACCAGTGAACACAAAACCAATCGACGTTGAAAAAGCAAAGCAGCGAATTCGAGAATTCGGGTACACAGCCGGATATCTTCAAACGGCTACGTTCATCGTGGGCGAGCCAGCAACAAAGGAAATACCCCGGCAAGTGGTAGTAAGTGTCTACGAGCTAGAAAGGCTGGGCGCGGCGGAAAATCTCGAAAAGTTCAAGCAGCTATTGGACACCATAGCCGTCAGTCCGATTGATAAAGCGTATCCCCGCGTAACCCTACCGGCCAGCGCGTAGAATTACGCGGCAATACGTAGAAGTACGTAGGCGCACGTAAGGTTACAGGAAGGTACGTTTGCCAAAACACGCGCCCGCAAAGTACAGATGGCACAACCACTCCAATCATGGGCAGCGCAGCATCCCGGCGTCGAAATTGACGGGGACGGTCGCTGGCTTGTGTTCAAGCCCTGCCGGAATCGTGCCCGGCGATTCGCCAGCTACTTTGCCGCGCACAAGGTTTCAAACTCATTCGACAACTGTCAATGCGGCGGATCTCATTTCATCGTGGAGCTAGAAGGGCCGCCACCAGCAAAACAAGTGGCGCGAAGTTTTCAGCGATGGGTGGAAGCCGAATGAGCAGCATTACAATTTCGTTAGAAGTGCTCTTGCAGAATCCGGAGAATCGGAAGCTGGTCAAGCTCGCAGACCGGCCAACGGTCGAGCGGTACATTCGCATGAACGCACGGACAGCGCCGCCGCCAATCGTGATTGACAAGAACGGTCTGATACTCGATGGCAAGCACCGAGTGGCTGCCGCGCTGGAAAGTGGCCTCGTGGATGTTGAAGCGATTGATCCGCTGGATAAACTCAGGGATGAGGCTCGGAAATTCGGTCAATGGGAAAATGGAGTGTGGGAATGATCGACCTAGTCCAGCAAGAAATCATCAACGCCCGTAAGCGTGGCAATCGGAAACCTTCAACCGCGTGGGGAAGATTACGCGCCGAAGCCCAGCGCCTAAGAAGGTTGGCACGGCGGCGCGGATGCCAAGGAAACCGGACTGCTTGCATGGAGCTAGGGTTCCGGGCCGCCCGGCTGGAAGCAGATGCAGCGCAAGCAGAAGGCGAAGCAATTCGCTTGAGCGTGGGCATCATTCGGAACAGAAAATAACTCACTCGTCGCTGGACAAATCCCGAAGGCAAATCAGGAAAGCATAGAAGGCAGGCAATCCATGATGACTACAATCACACAGCGCGAATTCGATCTGGCGATCCGCGCCGCGTTTGATGCTGGCGTATCGTGGGCGCGGCAGAATCGCAGCAGCGTCTTCGATCACAATCCAATCGTGGCCACTCAGAAGGAAGCCACGGCCTCCGCTGTGGCTGCGACATACTGGAATCAGCTTCCCCCGCCATCCCTGCCAGCAAATGAAGAAAGTCCGTCAGAAGAAAAGCCAAAACCACTCGGCGGAAGGCGAATCATCATAGAGCGCAAGTAAGGCAAAGCAGGCTTTGGCCGGTAGGGAAGCTGATATGTGTGCCTAGTGCCCGGATGTACGCTGACCGGGCTTGACCTTGCGATGAGGCAGGCATCTGGCGGGCCTGCAAGCTTGCACGGTTTCGCCTGCCTTTTCGCCCGCTTTGGCCCAATCGAGCGGAGTACTATTTTTGCGAGTTTGCAATACCTTAGCCCGCCAAGCATGGGGCGCATAGCGCGGGCGGATGCTGGCCGCGCACTTGATCCACGAAAGTGAACGCAACTTATTGACAGTAGTGCGGATGGGGTATGGGGGAGGGACGTTGCAAGTACCAAAGTCTGCAAACCACGCGCCAGTTTTTGCACACACTCCCGCGAAATTCAGCGCAAAATGTTTCAAGAGTTGAGGGTCCAAACGATGAGCGACGAATCGTGGACTTTCTCCCCTCCTTTGGCCGCGATTAGTTTTCCTTCCTGCCAGATTCCGATCCATTCCGCTTCGATTCCGATCCATTAGTCCACGC
This sequence comes from Vulcanimicrobiaceae bacterium, assembly GCA_035484435.1. GTDB lineage: Bacteria > Acidobacteriota > Terriglobia > Acidiferrales > UBA7541 > Acidiferrum. Next base: position 8,143 of record DATHOY010000220.1, read on the forward strand.
GAGAACCGGGACAGAACCGCCCTAACACGGGCCGGGGAATCCTGAAGCCTTTCAACACGGCCTGCTTGACTATGGCCGCCGCGAAATCCAAAAGGCTCTGCCGCACTGGAGTTCTGAAGTGAAAATCAAGAATCTATTTACCGGAGTTGTGTCAAACGAACGCGCCGACATAGCGCGGGCGCTGATTCGCCAAGGTCTTTGCGAAGCCCTTGAAGCGGATACGAATGCGCCCGAGGGGGAAGGCGTGTCCAAGCTTCCGCCAAAATTCAATGCTGCCAACTTTGTCAAGCTTGACCCAGCGTGGGAAGTAACCGTGCTGGGCGACCATGACCAAAAAGTGCTGGCCATTCGGATGACTTTGGGACGCGCGGTTTACAACTATACCGGTCAGCCGGAGCACGCCAACGCGAAGGCCGTTTGGGATGGCGGCGGGCGCTACGTCAACGGCTTTGGGCGCGAAATCCCCGAGAGCATCTTGAAATTGTACACGGAGCAGTGGAACGACAATCCGAATCACCGTGACCCATACGGCGAAGTGAAGCCCGGCCCGCACGCGGGCAATGAAACAATGAAGTCGATGTTGGATGCAGCGAACTACCATCTTCGCACCGGGCAAGTGGCACACAACCCAGTCAGCAAGGTAGTCGGGGCGGCGGTCGGCCTAGCGCAATCGCTGGGCATCCTGCCAAGGCTTGATTAAGTGGCGAACGAGAAGAAACCCGTTCCGTGGTGCGGCCACAACTACGGGCGCATTCTTTCGGCATTTGAACTTTGGGTGATTACGAAAAAGAAGCACATTATTCTCGCCCGCATCGTGAAAACCGATGAGCAGCGCGAAGAAATCGACAAGAAGTTCAACATACAAAATTCGTGAACGGTTTTCCCACCTGTGGCCGATGAGCTTGGGGCCGATGTGGGGCAATGCGGAAGGGCTGGCCGAGCGGGGGTACTGGATTTCCCAAACTCACCTCCTTAGCAAACTCTGGCCCTTTCGCTGACATTTTGAGATTCCACCCTCGGCATGTGGGTTCGCTGATACATGCGGGCGGCGTAGTGGCGGCGGTAGAAATCAGCGAAGGCCCGACATGCCTCCTTTCCCCGGACCCGCCGCCACGCTCAGGTTTTACCCCGTGGCACGCCACGGCTTCAAAGTAGGCCCAGTTGTAAATTCGAGTTGTGGAGAATTGGAATGAACCTTGAGTACAGAACTTGTCGCGGGCAGCGAATCGAGATCAATGCGAATGGCACCGTCTTGCCGGGCACCGGTCCCGTGAATCTTCGCACTATGGGATGCCCGGAATACATCGCCCGAAAGGTGGAAACCAGCAACGTGCTTCGCCGGGCCGCCGCTGCTATGGCAATAGGGACGCCAGCGCCCGCGTCCACAGTAGTCACGGATGCGGACCGCCGCGCCAAGGCCGCCCAGATTGAAACGCAAATCGCGGAAGATGCCCGCAAGCTTCAGGCCGACGCCGAATTGAAGAACCGATTGCAGGCAGCGGCGGGGATCTCACACGGACGACGCTAATGTCGCCCGCGCATATCAACAAACTGGTCGCTCAAGTCGCGGAGCTTTGCAAGCGGTTCGACGCCGCCGAAAAGAAAAACGCGGCACTCGAGGAGTCCACGATTCAGGTATCAGAACCGGCTTGTCTAAGTGTTCATACCTTTGAGAGCCGGTCGAGCTGCTTGCTGAAGTGCTGGGGAACGAGTGGCAGATATCGTTCCGTTATCGTGCAGGTGAAAAGCCCCATGTAGTGGGCAAGACGGGGGAGCATTAACTCGATATCGATCCCTTTCCGATACCACTCGACGATCCGTTCTACTGCGAATGTATGACGCAAGTCGTTAAAGCCCGGCTCGTACCGGAAGTTGTCCGTTCGCCGTATGCCAACAAGTTGGCGCACACGTCGAAAGTGAATTTTGGCTCGCTGGTAACTGACTTGACGGCCACTCTTGGTGGCGAAGACGAACTCCGTACTTGAAAGCTTTCGATGACGGACCAGTAGCCGTTTCAGGTCAGTTCCAATGGTGATTTCTCTACTAGCCCCGACGCGAGAATTGATGGCGATTTTGTCATCCTTAAAGTCAAGATCGGACCATTTCAAGACAAGGGCCTCGCCTATCCAGCAGCCCGTGGCGTAAATAAAAACGACCAAAGTCCGAAACATCTCTGGCGTCACCTCGGAAAGTTTGCGTGACTGGATTTGCGGCGCTTTCGCCAACAGATTTCGCATCTGAAGAGGCGTAAAGATATACGGGGCGAAGCTTCGGTGTCCGGGTCTACGAGGAGCAGGCAGTGGAAGCGCAATCATCTGCCCTCTCGAAATCCAGTAGGAAAAGAATGCGCGCAATCTCTTATATCTACCTATCCAAGTCCCCCGGCAAAGCGGCCGGTAGTTCAAAAAGTGTTGTACGTGCCGAGTGCGCAAATCCGAAAGATGTAGCGTTGGATACAGTCGCACAAAAGCTCGCAACTCTTTTCCGCAGTGGTCGTACTTCCGTCCCATTAACTGTTTTCTGCGAATGTACGCCTCAGCCCCCTCAGATAGCAGCATGCAGGCCCTTCAAACTAAAATTGGACACTACCCTTAATTGGTCGATAGAGTGTTTGACATACTGTCCAATATATCTTGTCGTGTTGTGTCCCAATAAACTCGCAACCTTTCCAACCGGAGTTCCCGAAACTAACAAATGAGTCGCGCACGCATGGCGAAGGCTGTGTGGTCCGTAAGTTACGGAAACGATGCCAAGTTTCAGCATCCGGTGCTTTGTAATGTTGTAGAGAGACGCCTGCTGTATTGGCCCATAGGGACGCTTCAAGGTTAGGAAGAGTCGAGGACACCGGCTGTTCGGGCGACCTTTCCGAATGTATGCCTCCAGTGCGACATATACTTCGGGCAATATGTTAAAGCGCTGAACCAATCGATTCTTGCTACGCCGAATGGTCAGTAGGTTTTCGTCTAGGTTCACATCTGCCAGATTCAGTTTGTAGACCTCGCTTGCTCGAAGGGCGTACATGGAAAGTAAGAGCAGCACCGCACGAGCCCTGAGATCGTTCGGATTGTCTGTACCGACGCTATCTATGAGTCGCCGAACATCGACCCACGAAGGGCCTTTTCTCACGTTGTTCCGGCGATCCAGGATAGGCCCGAATATTCCCGGGCTCAGTCTCTTTCGGCACCATCTTCGTCGCTCAGCGAAGCGAAAGAACACTTTCAGGTTCTGAGTATGTGCGGCAATTGTGCTTCCGCACCATCCGATGGCTGCTTTCGAGTCAATATATCTCTCAACGTCGGCTGTCGTGATTTGAGTAAGAAGAAGCTGTCTCTCTTCCAACCATTTTAGAAAGCAGTTCAGCTCCCAGATTCTGCTCTGAATCGTCCGGCTGGCGAATCCCAATTCAACACGCAGATGCTTTGCGAAGGCAGCCACTCTACGATCCTTGGGATCGTTCCATTTGAGAGGCTCGATCAATTTGTTGTGGTACTTCAGCCACGCTTTTGCGTATCGCAAGTAATGTTTTCTTGCTTGGGCACCTGCATGACGCGTGGGATTTCTCTTGCGCCACTTCTCGGCAGAGCACCGAATTTCGGACAGGTTAATGCGACGCATCCTTCGGAAATTCGCCCTCACGACAAATTGGACGATGTAGGTTGACGCATCCCGGAGTTTTGCTCGGCTCCGTCCGGCACGAGCGAGGTGTGCCAGAAATTCTTCACGCTGCCTTCGTAATGGGGCAGCCTGATGTCGTCTAAGAGCCTCGGGGCGTCGAATGATTTTCTCCAGCATGATGAAGGGCTGGAAACATACGCTAGAAGCAGGAAGGATAGCAAGGGAAAATCCGTTGGAGCGAATGAACGGGCTCGAGTTCTGAGACAAGTAGCTAAGACCTCAAAACATCCGGGCCGAAGATTGGCGAAGTACTGCGAACAGCGGCGCGGCCTTGCCATAGGTTGTTTGACCATCGCGGGGCCGCGCTGCAATCTTGTCGTAAATCCTCCGAAGCGAGCGAAAATTGACCTCACCGTTTGAAACTGATTTTGACAAAGTGACTACCGGGAAGGGAAAGAAGTCGAAGCCCGCGCCCGACTATGACACATGGTTGGCACGAGGCCAAAAACTCGCGGATAAGCACAGCGGCTATCAATGGAAGATTGGCGACTGGCTTGTGGAAGGCGACGAGTTTTTCAACGCCAAGAATTTAATCGACATTCCCCGGCACATGCTCATTGGCCGCGCCCGAATCGGGGCTGATGGAGAAACCGAGCACAAGGCCCTCAAAGTTCCGAACTTCTGGAAGGATATTAGCGACGTTATCGGGCTTGCCGTATCGACGCTCAAGCAGTACGTGCAAGTGGCCCGCGCCTATCCGAAGAAACGTATCACGGGTCTTGGCTGGTCACATCACATGTTCGCGTGCTCCTACGACCGGCGGTACGAATACCTTAAAGCCTGCCTAGATGTGCCGGAAGGCCAGCGCCCGCATAGCGTCAACTGGCTTTGCGAACTGATTGCCCGCGAGGAAGGCGAGAACGCAAGCGAAGGCGACATTAACCGGACGAAGAATTTTGTTCGCATCGCCATATCGGACGAAGCCTACGAGAAGCTCAAAGAGCTTGCGAAATACTACGGCACGGACGTTGCCGAGATCGCCAGTGTACCGTTCAAGGCGGCGCTGGAAGTCTTTTTGGAAGAGCAGAAAAAAAAAGTATCGCTTGACCTCTTTGGCGTCTACGAAGCGAAGGGCAAGCGCAGCGGTTGGCCATTTGACCGCCTTCAGACTCGCCGCCAGAAGGCAACGTTCTGGGAGGCCCGCCACTATAAGCCCCGGATGATGGGCGACGACTTGAAACAATTCAGCGAAGCCCAAAGTCAGCGTGCCCGCGATTCGTGGGCCAAGCGCCGTGCCCGCCGTCATAATGGTTTGTCGGTGCAGATTACGCGCCTAGGTAGGGGTGGAATTGTGCGCGCTGCCTGAAATCCTGTCGAAATGTCGGAATACAACTGGCAGTTTCATGTAAGCTACATTTAGCGATATGCCAACACGCCTAAGTTCATTTTTGGGAGTCAGGCCGTCTACTCTCAAAAGATACGGAGTCTTTAACGCCCTTATTGGTATTGATAGTAGGCTTTTTATTGACCCTATCCTGCTTAAACGGTTGAAAATCACGGAGCTAAAGAATTCAAGGGCGCACTTTGAAAAGTACTTTCAACAAATCCTTTTTCTATTGGCGAAATCTAAGAAACCAAACGACATTGCGTGGAGAGAGGCCGAGAGGCGTTTAGTTTTCAAAGAAACGCAAGGAGTATCCCTCGGCTACGGGACTTCCACCAGCGACGGGAGCGGAATAGGAGCCGTCTTGGGCCGTCGCCTTCTTCAAACTGCCTCCGAAATCGTCGAAATGGGGATCACCGATCCTGCCATATTTGAACTCTTGGGACTTTTTGAGAAGGATTTTGGCCCCGACCGTCTGAGCGACATGACCATTTCGATCATCAAGGACGACCTGTTCAAATATTCAGCCCGCGTCGCTCGAGATCTGGGCTTGAGAAAATTAGTAACGGTGAGAACACAAGAGGGAACGTACAAACTTCCGAAGGGTCCCGACCCCACAAAACCTCTGGTGTTCGTGCCGAGCAAGCTATTGCGGTGTCTTCCGGTTGCACAAAGTTGGGATGAAATTGGCGACGTTGTTTGGTTCAATGATGTGCTTCGCCGGAAATTGAACCACATTATCAGCGCGTATTGGAAAAAGGGTCTGACCACTTTGAAGCAAAATCTAAGAGCTACCTTCCTCGGCAATCCCAAGGAGTTAGGGGAACTCCTCAAAGGATATAAGAAATACAAAGGTAAACCGTACGACTTAACGTCTGATCCCCAAGGAATGTTGAGTTGGTTCGAACTGGGAAAGGATTTTGCGACGGAGTACCCATTAGCCCTCCATTTGGTCAAAACACCGACGCTCGATGAGATTGAGGGCGTGGTCGGAACAATAATTCGGCAATTCAAAGACATGATTGAGAACAATGGCCTGAATATTCATTTGTACGACGCCGCTAACGGTAAGCCATTACATGAGCGCTACAGCCAGCGATTATTTTTCTCTGTGGCAGATTCTTATTGCAAAGCAAACAACATTGATTTGACTCCGGAGCCGAACGCGGGGAGTGGGCCGGTCGACTTTAAGTTTAGCAAGGGATATCACTATCGCGTGCTGGCGGAGATAAAGCTCTCATCGAACAAGCAAGTTGTTCACGGGTATCAGAAGCAACTACCCTCTTATCAGAAGTCCGAAGGAACGGATCGTGGCGCCTACGTTATTATTCAAGTTTCCCAGTCGCGGTCGTCTATCAAAAGGGTTCAGAAGCTCCACGAGCAGGCCGTCAAAGCTGGCAAGAAAGTGCCGAATGTATTCGTCATTGACGGTCTTCGAAAACGGTCCGCGAGCAGACGCTGACCGCGTGTAACACATATTGCCAGACTGCTTGCCCTCGCCTGTAATCTGGATAGGACGTATATAGGTGGCGTCCAGCGCGGCGTCCATAGCGAATCCTGCCCGCTGTGCAATCCCCCGAATTGCCAAAGGGAAGTCGTCAGACGGGCGAGTGTGTATCGTGAAACTGAATGACGAGCATGGCTTCGAGCACCGGGTCTGTAGGCTTTCGATAACTAAACTCTTCAATTACCCCCTCGGGAATCTGGTGCTACAATGGCCTCATTCCCGCAAGAGTGGTAATGGAGTTCCTCGAATGGTTGACGAATCTACGACTGCTGTAGAAGAAATTAAAGAAGAAAAGCGGCCCAAAGGCAAACGGGCAAAGAAAGCCGCAAGAGGCAAGCGTGCAGCGGCTGCGGGTAAACGCCGTGGTGCGGCAGGACAAGTCGCATATCCCAAGGACTCCCTTGCCAAATCGCTTCGCATCCCACAGGCCATTCTCGAACAGAACGCTGGCAACCCGTGCACTCCAAAGGAGGCAGCCGGATTCGCACGTATTGGCTTGACTGGTGAGATTGGCGTCGAAATTAGCTCTGCCACGAAGTACGGATTGCTTGAGCGTCCATCACCTGGGAAGGTGAAGCCCACGGAACTCGTGCGGAAAATCGCGCGACCGGAGGACCCAAAAGATAGATTGGAGGCTCTGCGTCAAGCCGTTCTGACGGCACCTGTCATTTCTGACATGTACAAGCGATACCGGGGCGAATACCTGCCGGATAAAGAGTTCCTCCGCAACACCGCCATCAACTCCTTCGGCGTCGCTGAAGATCAGGCGGATGGGTTCATCGGTATCTTTCTCCAGACTCTGGGGGATGCGGAACTTCTGCAAGACATTGGCGACGGCAAGACTCGGGTTCTGGATGTCACTACGCCCACCAGTGGAGCTCCCAGCAGTGAGGTCGGTGAAGAACAGATCAGGAAACTCTCAAAGGGTGTCACGGTTCAAGCTACCGATACATGCTTCGTGGTGATGCCGTTCGCGGACCCAATTGGCGGATATTACGAGACCATCTATCAGCCCGCGATTGAGCGAGCCAAACTGAAACCGAATCGCGCCGATGCTGACATCTACGGTACGGGAAAAATCATTGACCAAATATGGCGCGGGATCAACTCCGCCCGCGTGCTGGTGGCTGAGCTTACTGGACGGAATCCAAATGTTCTGTATGAGCTTGGTCTGGCACATGCGTTGAAGAAGCCCGTGGTGTTGGTCTCCTCGAATAAGGATGACGTTCCCTTTGATGTGCAGCACGTGCGCGTCATCTATTACGACAGAAATGATCCGTTCTGGGGGCAGAAGCTGATTGAGAAGGTGGCTGAGAACATCCTATCCGCGCTGCAAGACCCGAAGGACGCAATCCTGTTTAGAGACTCGAAGTAATTACGGAGCGTAGCGCGCCGATAGCTCTGACCCGCGCCGGGCGCGGTTGACGTGCTGGCCGCGCTCCTTCTGTTCTTGCCTGCTTACCAAGGGAGTGTGCCATCCAAACCAGTGCCGAACGACCCGCCAAATCCCCCCGGCTGTTGTTTCCACACCTTGTACCACTCGTGCCATTGCTCATTGGCCTCTTTGTTGCTTGAGGTGATATACGCTTTAGGTACCTGATCGCGCATGGCGAATTCTACGAAATAGCAATTGGGAAGACCCTCTCTGATTATTTCCCATGCCATGAGCTTTTCTGTGCCCCTCATTATAAGTTTTATCAAGAGCTTGTTTGCAGAGGGACCAGTGTTCACTAGAGCCGCGACATCGGGGAGCGGCGGGGTCACCTGAACCGGGGCCGTCCCTTGAACAAGGTAGGTGTGTGCTTCTCGCCAAAAACCGTCGTAGATGACCTCATGCGTTGTCTGATACAAGACCTTTTTCTTGTCGTCGTAAAACTGAACAACCATCGGGACGCGCACCTTGAAGTTTTCTTCATCACTTGACGTTTCTAACTCAAAGCTGAGCAGCTCCTCAAATTGACTGTAATACACACCGCTTGATTTTGCCCGCAGCTTCATGACGGCAAATGCGGGATGGCCTTTTTCTAGCCGCGCTATAGTTTCAAATTCCGCCTCATATAAATGCGATTCCTTTGGTTGGATGCTGACATCGTAAGCAATTATGTCGCTTGTGTTCACAACCTTTATCTTTTCATCCCGCACGAGCTGTCCGGGGCTCGTTCCGTGGTTTTTGGGGAGTTCAAAAATTAGGTCAACGTGCGGCGCCTCCCCCACCGGCTGCTCTGCAAGATATTTGGGGGTGTGTGCCTCGAGTGGCGGTGGGGGACTTGATGCTTTCTTTCGTTCAGGCAAGAGAAACGAAATCAAACCCAGTAAAAGAAAGAACACCCCGACGGCCAGCAAGGTGTGCGGTGGCCACGTTAGTTGAATGTCGCTTCTGCTCGCAAACCAGTTCTTTCCCTCCGTATACAGGTCCTTAACAGTTTGTATTCGGCCTATCTGGTCAACAATTAATAAAAAGCCTCCGACGATGAAAAACAAGCGCGGGTGGCGGCGTTTAAGTCGTTCCCACATAGCCTATACTTTTATCATGGACGTATGACCGCGCATAACATTTCTGACCGACAGTGTAGCGCGGACCAGTGTGGCAGCCTTGCTAGGAGCTACGTAGATACAAAGCCTCCACATGGGCTTTGAACAGTTCCTCTAGTTTATTGCGGTATTTGGACCCAGGTTCAGACTGTAGAAAAGCAGTTTGTTCGCTCCAGTCTGGTTCTACCCCCATTCCAGCTATTGCCCTCGCTACGACGACCATCAGCGTTTGATATTTTTCTCGAGTCATACTGGCCGCAAGCTCGGACCTATTATTTTGCGTACACCAACTCTTTGCGTGTCCGACGATCCAAGCCATCCTAGTTGCTGGAAGTGGGTGGGTGCGAGTGTAAACCTTAGAGAGGTCTACTGGCACGGGAGACAGGGAATATAGAAAGGCCCCCATTGCCATGAAAAACGAGGAAAATAATATTTCGTCCTGCACGCTGGCCCGAGCGTGTTTGCAGTTCAAAAGCTCGCTAGCTTGTTCTCTCCTTGGGCCTTTAAACAGGTGTGCCAGCACGTAGTAGACGGCGTAAGAGTCAGCGTCCATTTCAAGTGCCTGTTCTTCCAAATTGCCATCGGTATCACTACTTACAACCTCATTGAAGAACTCCGATCGTGGAGCATATCGCGAACAATGCCCGTGAACATGATGTGTCCATTCGTGCAGAACCACAAAAATGAGCTGCGTTTGAAACATTACTGTGAGTATTGCTTCTTCTCGTTTGGCCGTTTCTGGGATATCAAGATCAAGAAGCGCCCCGATACCTGTTGATTTGCTCAGCTCAACACACGCGTCCCACAACGTGTTGATAAGCGGCATCGTAATGCCAATAAAGGATGTGTTCGCAAAGGTGAATGCAATGGCGTTTGGTACTGCGGAAATGACGTAATCAAAATGGAATGGTGGATGCTCCACATGTCCGGGGACATTTTGTTTCTCGTTGTTAAGTGATTCATTCAGGGCTGCCTGAATGTCGGTTAGGAAAGACGCGAGCTGTGGTGACAGATTGCTCAGGTTCTGCTTGCCCTTATAATAGCGCTTGTTGTCAGGGTGGCACTCGCCGCTGCGGAAATATCTGTCAAACAAAACTTCAAGAGGTATTGTCATTCCCGTGCTCGCGGCGCTAGATGCAGTGTAATGGTGGGGCTGGCCGGAGTTGAACCGGCGACCTAGAGGTTAGGAACCCCTCGCTCTATCCAGCTGAGCTACAGCCCCACCGGGTATAACAACCGTATAACATTATCCGCGATTTCCTTCGCAAAACGCCACAAATTGCCACAAGTGGCCCTACCGCAAATCACTGAAAACAATTGGCACAGGGGAAAGCATTCCTATTAGGAAACCGACGCTCTATCCATCTGAGCTACAGCCCCGGCCACCTCATTGTAGTATGACTCGCCGCGCCGCCGCGACACCTTCATCCTCCTGCCCTATCCCCGTTAACACCTTCGCTCTGTGATATTATCCCCCCAGCATTTGAGTGCACCGCCCGCCTACGCCTTCCCAGGCTACCTTGGAGGTTTCCATGAGCAGCAAACTGAAATGGCTTGCCATCGCCGTTGTGGCGATTCTTCTGATTCTGATCATCGTGCCTTTCCTGATCCCCATCAACAAATTCAAGCCCACCATCGAATCCAATGCCTCCGACGCGCTGGGCCGCAAGGTGCAACTCGGGAATTTGAGTCTGTCTCTCCTGACCGGCTCGGTCGGAATCGACGATGTTTCCGTCAGCGATGATCCGAAATTCAATTCCGGCCCCTTTCTGACGGCCAAGACCGTGAAAGTGGGCGTCGAACTCATCCCTCTGATTTTCTCCCAGAAATTGAACGTCACTGAAATCACCGTCGTCGATCCCCAGGTCACCATGCTCAAGGATCCCAGCGGCCGCTGGAATTTTTCTTCCATTGGCGGCGGCTCCAGCAAGCCTGCCCAGAAAACCCCCGCCAATTCCGCAAGCACTTCGGCGGACTCACTCTCCATCGGTAAGTTGCGTCTCGAAGACGGGCAAATCACGCTGGGCAACACCAACTCGCGCAAGCGCACCGTCTACACCAAGGTGAACCTGACCGCCACCGACGTAGCGATGAAAAATAATTTCCCGGTGCTCTTTTCCCTGCAGGGGCCGGGTGGCGGCACCATGAAGATTGACGGCAAAATCGGCCCGGTGGATGCCGAAGACGCCGCGCTCACGCCGCAGAACGTGAAGCTCACTATCAACAACCTCAATCTGGCAAGCACGGGGTTCCTTGATCCTTCGCTTGGTCTCGGTGGACTGGTGGACATGGACGCGAATCTGGTCAGCGAAAAAGGCCAAATGGCCACGAAGGGCCAGCTGAAACTTTCGAAGGCCGTGCTCGTTGCCGGAGGAAGCCCCGCCGGCGTTCCTTTGATCGTCAATTTCGATACGAAATACGACCTTGTCAAAGGCACCGGCATACTGCATCCCTCCACCATCAACATCGGAAACGCCAAATCCAATCTGAACGGCACTTATAAGTCGGAGGGCGATGTCTTTGCCGTGGACCTGAAAATCGCCGGTGAGGGCCTGCCCGCCACTGACCTTGAATCTTTCCTCCCTGCGCTGGGCATCAATCTGCCGGACAAGTCGCGGCTTAGCGCCGGCACGATGAATACGAACCTGCACGTCTCCGGCCCAACCGACAAATTGGTCACCGATGGCAACATCGGCTTGTTCAACGGAAAGCTCGCTGGCTTTGACCTGGGCAAGAAATTGTCCGGCATTGGCGCGCTGGCAGGAATTAAATCCGGCGGCGACCTGATCATTGAAAAATTCACCACCGATTTGCACATGGCCACGACGGGGCTCCGCGCGGACAATCTGAACGCGGTGGTTCCGGCGCTTGGCTCGATGGTTGGTAACGGCACGGTGGACGCGAAAAATAATCTCGACTTCAAGCTTGTCGCCACGGTGAACAACAACGTCGCGACCGCAGCGGCGGGTTCCGCGGCCGGGGGCATGGGTGGCACAGTCGGCAAAATGCTCGGCGGCGGCGCGGCGTCCTGCAAAAACGGCGGCATCAAGGTGCCGCTGCAGATTCACGGCACCACGGCGAGTCCCCAATTTGTGCCGGACATCGGCGGCGCAGCGGCCAGCCTGCTCAAGTCCGAATTCTCCTGCGTCGGCAGCGGCGGTGCGGGCGGAATCACCAACGCGGCAGGTGCGCTCGCTGGTGGCAGCAAGGGCGGAGCCACGGACACCATCAACCAGCTCGGCGGCCTCTTCGGGAAAAAGAAGCCGTAACCCCATTTAGTGGACTGTAGCTCACCCCTTCAGGGGTGGGGCCTTCCAAAGGCATGGCGAAGTAGTGTAGATGGAGGGAAAACCCTCAGGTCTAAAAGGCCTGAGCTACAATCTGCGCTAGCTCTTGACGTTCCTTCTCATTGCCACTAGCCTCAATACCCTGCGAAGGATGCAAGTCCGACGGGGACTTCGCTGAAGCAATAACGCCATCAGGACAAGGAGCAACCCATGAGTTTGAGGAGCGTTCATCTGCCCCTGCGAAGAATTGTGCTTCTTGGAGTGTCACTTGGATTGCTGACGGTCCCGGGCGCGCGCGGACAGGGCGGCGAGCCGCGCACCTTCGCCATTCGCGGCGCGAAGGTTGTTCCGGTCTCTTCAGCGCCGATCGAAAACGCAACGGTCGTCGTCTCGCGCGGAATCATCACCGCAGTGGGAACGAACGTCACCATTCCCCCGGACGCATGGGTCATCGACGGTAAAGGACTTACCGTTTATCCCGGCCTGATTGATGGATTCACGGACGTCGGCGTTGCCGCCGCGCCTGCGCCTGCCTCGACCGGAGACGGTAGCGCCCGGCCGCAAGCGGCCATTTCGCGCGGGCCCGAAGACCGCCCCGCAACTACGCCGTGGCGAATTGCCGCGGACGAAGTAAATCCCAGCGATCCACGAGTGGAAACCTGGCGCGCGGCGGGCTTCACGACCGTAATCGCCGCACCCAAGGGCGGAATGTTTCCGGGCCAGGCGTCTGTCCTCGACCTTGGCGGCGAACGCGCCGGAGATTTCGTTGTCAAATCACCCGTTGCCATTCCGGTTTCGCTGCAAGCTCCCGGGGGATTCCGAAGCTTCCCCGGCTCGGTGATGGGTGGCATCGCCTACGTTCGCCAGGTGTGGTTGGACACGAAATGGGACGTGGAAGCCGAGGCTGCATACGAAAATCATCCGCGCGGTGTTGAGCGGCCGAAGTACGACCGCAGCGACGCCGCACTGGCTGCCGCGTATTCAAAACTTGCAGTGTTCCTGATTCCGGGGAATACTTCCTTGCAGATTCGCAGGTCGTTGCGGCTGATCGATGAATGGAAATTGCCGGCGGTGCTGTACGGCGCACAGATGAGCTATGACGTCGCGCCCGAAATCGCGGCCAATAAGAGATTGTCGGTGCTGGTGGACCTGAAATGGCCCGAGGCGGAAAAAGACAGCGATCCGGAGGCGGTGCCTTCGCTCCGCACCCTGCGATTCCGCGACCGTGCGCCCTCCTCGCCATCGGCCCTCGGCAAGGCCGGCGTGAAATTCGCGTTTTATTCCGGCGGCATCACCGCGCCCAAAGATATTCTTCCCGCGGTGAAAAAGTCGATCGATGCGGGATTAAGCCCCGACGCCGCGCTCCGCGCCCTCACTCTCTCGCCTGCCGAGATTTTTGGCGTTGCGGAAACGCTCGGGTCAATCGAAACCGGCAAGATCGCCAATCTCGTTGTCACCGATGGGGACCTGTTCGACAAGAAAACCAAAGTGAAAATCGTCTTCGTCGACGGCCGAAAATATGAAGTACGCGAAACCCTGCGTCCCACCGAACCGCCAAAGGGCGACCTGACTGGCAAATGGAAATTGAGCTTCACCACGCCGCAGGGGCAGGAAGAAGCAACCGCGGATCTCGCCATGCAGCCCGACGGCACATTGACCGGCAGCGTGGCCAGCGACCACGGTACTGGCAGCGTCTTCAGTGGCTGGGTCAGCGGCGAGAAATTCCGCTTTGTGATCAACATCTCCATCGAGGGCAGTTCGAGCGATGTTGTTTTCACCGGCACCTTTGAGGGAACTTCCATGAAAGGTTCGATTCAGGCGGCGGGCTACAACCTTGAGTTCACAGGCACCAAGCCCTCACGAATGGCAGCAGTGCAGGCAGGGGGTGCGCAATGAGATTCCGCATAAACATTTTGTGTTTCGCCGCCGCGCTTGCTCTCGGCATTCCAGGATCCATCAGCGCCAGGGAAAAAGAACATTCCGTCACAATTGATGCTGCCGCGCCGGTGATCCTGATTCGCAATGCCACCATCCTCACCGTTTCTCATGGCACGATCGACAAGGGCGACATCCTGATCAAAGACGGTAAGATCGCCGCGATGGGCGGCACGCTGAAGGCTCCAGCGGACGCCGTAGTAATCGACGCCACGGGCCAGTTCGTCACCCCCGGCATCATCGATTGCCACTCGCACATCGCCGTCGACGGCAGCGTCAACGAAGGCTCCGTCTCCGTCTCTTCCATGGTGAACATCGCCGACGTGCTGGACTCCGACGACATTTCCATTTTTCGTGACCTCGCCGGCGGCGTCACAACCGCCAACATTCTGCATGGCTCCGCCAATTCCATCGGTGGCCAGACCGTTGTCATTAAGCTACGCTGGGGACAGCCCGCCGCAAAGCTGCCGTTTGAAGGCGCGCTGCCCGGCATCAAATTTGCCCTCGGCGAAAATCCCAAGCGCTCGAATTTCCGCACTCCCGGCGTGCCGGATCGCTATCCCACTACGCGCATGGGCGTTGAAGAAACCATTCGCGGCGCCTTCACCGAAGCGCGCGACTACAAGAAATCCTGGGACGACTACAACAAGCGCGTTTCTGCCGAGGAGAAAAATGCCCTCCCCCCCCGCCGCAATCTGAAGCTCGATCCGCTGGTGGAAGTCTTGGAAGGCAAGCGCTACGTCCACGCGCATTGTTACCGCGAAGACGAAATCCTGATGCTGCTCCGAGTGGCGAAGGAATTCGGCTTCCACGTGCAGACCCTCCAGCACGTGCTGGAGGGCTACAAGGTCGCCGACGAAATTGTCGCTGCGGGCACCGGCGCCTCCACCTTTTCCGACTGGTGGGGCTACAAAGCGGAAGCATACGACGCCATTCCGTACAACGCGGCGCTGATGACGAAACGCGGCGTCCTTGTTTCCATCAATTCCGACGACGCAGCGGAAGCCACTCACCTCAACCAGGAAGCCGCGAAAAGCATCCACTACGGCGGGTTGACTCACGATGAAGCGCTGAAGCTGGTCACCCTGAATCCCGCCATCCAGTTGGGCATCGACAAGCACGTCGGCTCCATCGACGTCGGCAAGGACGCGGACCTGGCCATTTACAACCATGATCCGCTCAGCGCCTATGCCGTCGTGCAAAAGACTCTCATCGATGGCCGAGTCTATTTCGACCGCGAGAAAGATCTGGCCGGCCGCGCGGCGCTCGAAAAGGAAAAGAAAGATCTCCTCGAGAAGGCGAAGAGAAAACAAGACGAGGAAAAGAAAGCCAACGCAAAGAAGCCGGACGAAAAAAAGCCCGAAGATAAGAAAACCGAAGAAAAGAAACCGGAAGACAAACCCAAGCCCCGGCAAAACGATGCCGGTGAAGGAGGTGCGCTGTGAAACGCCATTCCCTGAGGTTCCTCGCCATAATCGTCGCCGCCACTTTGCTTGGCGCCGGCATTTCCAACGCGCAAAACTCCGCGGCTGACGTGGCCATCACGCACGCAAAAATCTTCACCCTTGCTGGAGCACCGATCGAAGACGGCACAGTGGTGATTCATGACGGAAAAATTGCCGCCGTCGGCGCAGGTATCGCGATCCCCACGGGCGCGCAAGTAATCGACGCGAAGGGCTTGCAGGTTTATCCCGGCCTCTTCGATCCAGTCACACAAATGGGCCTGAGCGAAATCGGCGCCGTCAGCGCTACCGTGGACACCACCGAAACCGGATTGTTCAATCCCGATGTCACCGCCGCCACCGCTGTTCTTCCCTCCAGCGCCCACATTCCCGTCACCCGCGCCTCGGGCATCACGGAAGTGATCGCAGCGCCCGCCAGCGGCGGTTTCGACAGCCGCAACGCCACGAATCTCGTGGGTGGGCAGGCATCGGCGATTCACCTTGCCGGTTGGACCGCCGAAGAAATGCTTATCAACAAGCGCGCAGCCATGGTCGTCGACTGGCCCGGCATCGAAACGCGTTCCTTCGATTTCTCCACCCTTTCAAACAAAGAAAAGGCCTTCGCCGACGCAAAAAAAGAGTACGACACAAAGGTCAACGAGCTCGCCGACTTCATCGAACAAGCGCGCCACTATGCCCAAGCTTTGCAAAGCCCTGGCGCCGGCGGCTTCCAACGCGACGTCAAGCTCGAAGCCATGGCGCCCGTGATCCGCGGGGAAATGCCGTTGCTCGTCTTTGCGGATAAGGCCCGGCAAATCCGCGACGCCGTTGAATTCTGCGACAAGCAAAAATTAAAAATCATCCTCGCGGGCGGCACCGAAGCGTGGAAAGAAAAAGACCTCCTTCGCTCAAAGGGCGTCCCCGTCATCCTGAAACCAACCCTCGCCGAGCCGGCCGAGGAAGACGACGTCTACGACCGCCTGCTGACCCAGCCGGAAGAGTTGCGCGCTGCCGGCATCAAGATAGCCTTCGGAAGTTTTGACAACAGCTTCGCGCGCCGCCTCGGCCAAAACGCCGCCAATGCCGTCGCCCATGGCCTACCCTACGAAGAGGGCCTCAAGACGGTCACGCTCTATCCCGCGCAAATGTTTGGGCTCGACGCGCAGCTTGGCACGGTGGAAACCGGCAAGACCGCCAATCTCATCGTCACCAACGGCGATCCGCTCGACGTCACCACCGACGTGCGCTACGTCTTTATAAAAGGCCAGCTCGCATCCACGGACAACAAACAAAAGGCCTTGTACGAAAAGTACCTGAATCGCCCGAAGGCAGCCCACTGACTAGACCGGCCCAAAAATAGTAGCCCGCGGCCTCGCAACTTTTTCACGGGTTCCGCGTATCTAAGAGTGCAAAGCCATGCGCAAACCCGTCCTCATTGCTCTTCCACTTCTTCTCGGAAGCTTTTTCAGCGCAGGGGCGCGTGCCGACGAAGCGCAAAAAATAATCGACCAGTACCTGAAAGCCGTCGGCGGCAGCAAAGCCATCTCCCGTTTGCAAACCCTCTCCATCGACGGAAGTGTCGCAGTCATCGGCGACGCCCCACCGGGGACCTACACATTCAAGGTGAAGCGGCCCAACCGCGTGTACATCGAACTGCGCGCCAACGGCGAAACCCTGATCGAGTCCTACAACGGCAAATCCGCCTGGCATGAAGCGGCCGACGGGCAAATCGGCACACTTCTCGGCCGCGACGGTGTAGAAATGGAAATCGCCGCGCAGTATTACAACGCACGCCTCGAATCGCTCGCCAAACGCAAGGTGGGCGCTGCCTACAAAGGTGAAACTCAGTTGCGCGGCCGCTCCTTGCAGGAACTTGAACTAACCTATCCAGCCGGCGTGCAGTGGCACGTTTTTTTCGATCCTCAAACCCACCTGATCACGGAAGAAAAAGCGCAAATCGCGGGAATTCCGCGGGAAATCACTTACGAAGACTACCGCTCCGTGAACGGCGTTAAAGTCCCCTACAAGATCGAGCTGACTCGCGGAACCGAGCACTATTCGATCAACGTCACTCGTGTTGGTGTCAACGAAACCATCGGCGAACGCGTCTTTGATTTTCCGATGAAGTCGCAGGTGAAGCTGCCCGACCTGAAAAAGCTCTTCGAACAGCTCGACGCCAACCAGAAGCAGATCGACAAGCTCAAAGAGAACTATGCCGGAACGCGAAGTGAAGAAGAGACCGAGTACGACAAAACCGGCCGCGTAACCAAGAAAGAAGCCAAGGAATTCACTTTTTTCTATCTCGACGGCGAGGAAATCTCCACGCTGGTGAAGAAAGACGGCTCCGAACTCACAGAAGGCGAACAGAAGAAGGAAAACGAGCAGACCCAGAAGCATATCGAAGAAGTCCAGAAACAAAGCAAGAAGAAGGAAGCAAAAGCCGAAAAGGCAAAAGAAGAGGGGAAAGACGAGAAAGAGAAGGATGAGCCCGGCATCGAAGTCTTTCTGCGAACTTCGCAATTCGTGAATCCCCGCCGCGAACGCTTTCGCGGACAGGACGTGCTGGTCTTCGATTTTGAACCAAACCCTGAGTACAAACCCAAGAACCTCGTCGAGCGCCTCGTCAAAGAATTGGCCGGCGTCGTCTGGGTGGACGAAAAAGCCAACGACGTTGCGAGACTGGAGGCCTATTTTGTCGGCGACTTCCATCTTGGGGGAGGAATTCTCGCCAGCATTCAGCAGGGCACCAGTTTTGTCTTTGAACAGGCTTACCTGAACAACGAGGTGTGGCTGCCGACCTATGAAGAAGCCCATGTCGGCGCGCGCGTGTTGCTGGTGAAGGGTTTCAAGCTGAACGCGATTACCCGCTACTCCGATTACAAGCGCTTCAATGTGGAAACCCTGAACAACATCGGCAAGCCCAAGGGAGCGCCTCCGGCAGTCCCCGCTCCGCCAGCGACAACCGAGCCCCCACCGATTCCAAACCCCTCACCAACTCCAACTCCGGATCCGGCGCCAACAAATCCGCAGTGAAACACATTCCAGACAGCGATTCCAGGAGAGATAGCTAAGCCGCGGTAGTCTGGCTCAGCACCTCGCGCACTTTCTGCACCAGCGCCGCCGGGGAAAAAGGTTTCTGGAGGAATGCCAGACCTTCCTGCAGCATGCCCCCGCTGGTGATCACGTTGTCCGTGTAGCCCGACATGAAGAGCACCCGAATATCCCTGCGCTTCGCGGAGATGCGCTCGGCGAGTTCGCGCCCGCTCATGCCTGGCATGACCATGTCCGTCAGCAGAAGGTGAATTTCTCCCGCGAACTCCGAGGCAATCTTTTCGGCGTGCTGCGGATCAAGCGATACAATAACGTCGAAGCCCTTCTCCGTCAGAACCGTCTGAATCAGTTCCCGCACAGCTTCCTCATCTTCGACAATCAATATCGTCTCGGTTCCGCGTTGCGAACGGGGTGCGGCCTGCGCGATGGAAGTCCCTTCGGAAACCTCATCCACGCGCGGAAGATAAATCTTGAACGTGCTCCCTTTGCCCGGCTCGCTGTAGACCCAGATGTAGCCCCCGCTCTGCTTCACAATTCCGTACACCGTCGAAAGGCCCAGGCCCGTGCCGCGCCCGCTCTCCTTCGTCGTGAAAAACGGCTCGAAAATATGCGCCACCGTCTGGCGATCCATGCCTACGCCCGTGTCCGATACGGCCAGCATCACGTATTTTCCAGGCTTTACCGGGACGTGGTCCAGGGCATAATTTGCATCGAGATCGGTATTACAGGTTTCAACCACCAACCGTCCGCCTTCAGGCATGGCGTCGCGCGCGTTCACCACCAGGTTCATAATCACCTGCTCCACCTGCGCCGGGTCGGCCTTCACTTTGCCCAGATCGTCCTTCACCCGCGTGACCATTTCGATGCGCTCGTCCATCAGCCGCCGCAGCAGCGAATCCAGGTTCAGCACAATTTTGTTCAGGTCCAGAATCTTCGGCTGCAACACTTGTTTGCGGCTGAACGCCAGCAACTGCCGCACCAGCGCCGCCGCGCGCCCGGACGCGTTTTCAATCCGCTCGATGTCCGCGTGGGCCTCGCTCGGCAGGTTTTGCCGGCTCATCGCCAGCTCGGTGTAGCCCGAAATGATCGTCAGCAGATTATTGAAGTCGTGTGCGATGCCGCCGGCCAACCGTCCCACCGCCTCCATTTTGCGCGATTGCTGCAGCTGCGTTTCCAGCGCTTTCCGCTCCGTGATGTCCACCATGATGCCTTCCATCACTGGATGCGAATCGCTGCCCTGCACAATCACCGCCGTGTCGCTCAGCCACACCTCGCGCCCATCTTTGCGCCGCACGCGAAATTCCGCCTGGAAGGGATACCCATTCTGGCTTTGCTCTTCCGCCGCGATCACCACGGGTAGATCATCCGGATGGATAAGCTGATCCCAGTTGGTGGATAAGGCCAGCCATTCTCCTGGCGTGAATCCCAGAATATTTTCCACCTGCGGGCTGATGTAAAACCACTTCCCGTTGAGGCCGATGTCCGCGATGTAGGTGATCGCGTTGACGTGCTCCACCAGCATGCGATATTTGGTTTCCGCTTCGGCGCGCGCCTTCTCCGCTTCCTGGTGCTGGGAAAGATCGCGGCACACGCACACGGTGCCGCCGTCCGGCATGCGCCCCACGTGAAACTCCACCGGAATCCGGCTGGCATCCGGCCGCCTCAGTTGCAGATTCCCTGACCATTTGCCGGTTTCCCGCAGTCCCTTGCGAACCTGTGATTCAATCTCCGCAATCGGCTGGAACGCGTAAACCACCTGCCACGGTTGGCCCACAATCTTCTGCGGCGAATCAAAACCCAGCATCGCGGCCAGCGCGGAATTGGCGTAACTGTGCACGCCCTTTTCATTCAATATCCCGATCCCTTCAATGGAGGAATCCATCGCCAGGCTTTGCCGCCGCACCGTTTCTTCTCCCAACTGTTGGCGGTATTGCGTCAAGCCGATACGCACCGCATAACAGCAGAAGGAAATTCCTAGCAGTGTGAAGCGGACGGTTTTCATTCCGGGGCCAAGTTGCGCCACCTGGATCAGAATGATCATCGGCGCAAAGAAAAACATTCCATTGTTGATCAGGACTTCCGACAGCGTGTGATTGCGCCGTCTTGTGTGGGCTGCAGATTCAGGCACCTGCTGCCACGTCGCCGCCCAGAACGCGCCATACAGCAGCGGCGTCGTCCAGCACAGGTCAAACCAGGTTCCAGTCGGTGTTTCGTGTGACACCTGAATCCACGAAACGATTGTCGCCAGGATTCCGTAAATCAGTACGTACGACGCCAGCCCCCCATACAGCCGCTTGGCCTCTCCCCGGGCGCTGCGCCTCCATTGCAGCAACGCGAGCAGAAATATCCCAGAGGTCCCCATCGTCATCACCCGGAATTCCCGCGCCAATGCTTCCCGGTATCCGAGATTGATCGCCGGCAGATAGTACGCGCCGAAATACACCAGGAAAAACAGGATGCCGATTTGTACGAAGTCCAATAGTTCCGGCAAATCCACTTGTGAGTCGTCCTTATCCTGATTGAGAAAAATGGCCATTACGAAGAACATCCCGTGCGTGTCGAACAAGAAGCGGATCAGCGATCCCGGCGGCGGCTCTCGATGCAGAAATAACTCGTAGTAGGTCCACCCGAAGTCCGCCAGTCCCCAGGCACACATCCCGAAGCTGACCAGCACCCAGAACGACCGGGAGAAACCAGAGGTGCGCCGGCCGGCCTGGAAACACATCGCCGCGGCCAGAAAGCTTGCAAAAATCTGCAGTCCATTGCCGAACAGGGAACCCAACGGAGAAGTGCCCAGAAACACCACGGCCAACGCGTGCAGAGCGAGTACGCTCAGGGCAACCACGGCCAGGGACCGGGGAAAGCGACGTAAACTCAAAATACAGTCCTAGTACTGTGCTATCAGATAGTTTAGGGGAGTTCCGCTTGAGGTAGGGGTTGCTAGCTCGAACTGTGCCCGGTTGGTCATTCCTAATTTGGAACGCCTTGGCCCGGGCCTTTCTTGCCAGTCTGACGCCTCAGCGGCCTTCGAACGGATACCGATCCTGCGACTGCACGGCTGCCGCGACGCGCCGGCGCAGGGCAATCGTGTCCACGGCGGGACGCTTTCCGAAGCGTTTCAGCACGGCCATCTGTGTGGTCAGCATGTCGCCTTCATGCACGGCGGCGATGGCGCGCTTCGCTTCATGATCCACGCGCTCTGCAGCGTCGGCAACGAAAACGCGCGTGGCGTCGATCATCGCGGAGCAGGCGGCTTCGCCCTTGCTTGCAGCGGCCTTCTGTGCGCGAAGCAGCGTCGACTCCATCGCGTACACTTCCATCACGATATTGGCCAGCGCCCCGATCAGTTCCTGTTCGTCCGCCAGCTTTTCGCGGAATTTCTGCACCGCTCCACCTGCTGCCTGCAGGAACATCTTCTTGCAGTTGGCGATGGTCCGCGCTTCTTCGGCCAGCACGCCTTCCGGTGTTTCCTCGAACGACGGTCCGGCCAGAATTTCGTCGGCGAGTTTCATCGCCGCCGGGATCAGCGCCAGTTGCCCACCCATGGCGCGCTTCATAAGCATCTGGATGATCAGCATGCGGTTGATTTCGTTGGTGCCCTCGAAGATGCGATTGACGCGCGAGTCGCGGTACGCCCGGCAAACGGGATAGTCTTCATGGAAACCGTAGCCGCCAAAAATCTGCACGCCTTCGTCCACCACATAGTCCAGCATCTCGCTGCCGTACACTTTCGAAATGGAGCTTTCGATGGCGTATTCTTCCAGCACCTTCATCGTGTTCTGCGCTTTGTCGCCGGATCCCGACGCTGCGTGCATCGCCGCCTCGATGTTGCCCGCGGTCCGGTAAATCATCGATTCCACCGCAAAAATCTGAATCGCCATCTCCGCCAGTTTTTCCCGCATCAAGCCGAATTCGCCGATCTGCTTGCCGAACGCCTTGCGCTCCTTAGAATATTTTGAAGCAGTCATCAGCACGTACTTCGATCCGCCCACGCCAGATGCGCCCAGCGTAAACCGCCCCGCGTTCAATACGTTGAACGCGACGATGTGCCCGCGGCCGATTTCGTGCAGCACGTTTTCTTTCGGTACTGCGCAGTTTTCCAGGAAAATCGGCGTAGTCGAGCTGCCGTGAATTCCCATCTTGTGTTCTTCGTTGCCGGGTTTGCAGCCGGGGAATTTCCGCTCCACGATGAACGCGGTGAACTTCTCCCCATCCACCTTGGCGAACACCACGTAGAGATCCGCGAATCCACCGTTGGTGATCCACATCTTTTGCCCGTTCAGGATGTAGTGCGTGCCTTCCTTGTTCAGTTCCGCGCGTGTCAGCGAATTCTGCGCGTCGCTTCCGGCTTGCGGCTCCGAAAGGCAATACGCGCCGATCAGTTCGCCGCTCGCCAGCTTCGGCAGGTATTTTTTCTTCTGTTCTTCCGTCCCGAAATAAACGATGGGCAGCGTGCCGATCCCGGCGTGCGCTCCATGCGTCACCGCGAAACCGCCATAGATGGAGATCTTTTCTGTGAGGACAGTCGTCGCGATCTTGTCCAACCCCGCGCCGCCATATTCTTCCGGCGTCCCGCCGCTCATCAATCCGAGTTCCGCCGCCTTGCGCACCAGCTCCGCCATCAGCCCAGGCTTCTTGTTTTCCAGGTCTTTCGCCAGAGGCAACACTTCCTTGATCACAAACTCTTCCGCGGTCTGCCCGATCAATTTCTGATCATCCGTAAGATCCGCCGGGGTGAAGATGTCCGCGGGCGCGGGAGACTCCAGCAGAAAGCTGCCGCCCTTGGCTGCGGGTTTGGTCAAAACGGAGGTGGCCATTGGTGATGCTCCTTGCCGGCTCTGGGCCGCGTGTAAAATTCAAACAACCGTTTGAATATTCCAGACCTCAAATTTTAACCATAGCGCCCTGATTTTCGCAATAGCCTCTTGGGCCAGCCTGCGGAATTTAACCCGGCCCGCCCGCAGGGATAGCCGCTTCGCCCGGCAAAAAATGAGGCGACTCCCGAAGGCCACCTGTGGCAGACTGCCGCCAACCGCCCGAACCCCGAATTTTTCAGGAGGAGGAACCATGGGACGTCCCGTTGTGCATTTCGAAATAGGCTGCCGCAACTTGCAGAAGACGCAGGACTTTTACTCCCAGATGTTCGATTGGAATCCGCAGCCCATGGGCCCGGCAGCGATGATTGCGGCTGAAACTGGCGGGATTGGAGGCCACATGTCCGCCTTGGGCCACGAACCGCATCACTACACAATTTTCTATGTCGAAGTGGACGACGTCGGTGCGTATCTGAAAAAGGCAGAAGCGCTGGGCGGCAAAACCATCGTCCCCCCGGTGAAAATCCCCACCGGCACCTTCGCCTGGATGCAAGATCCCGAAGGCAACACCGTCGGCCTGTGGAAGTCGGGCGACTAAAAAGCTACACCCGTTCGAAGATGCCAGCCGCGCCCATGCCGCCGCCGATGCACATGGTCACCATGCCGTAGCGGGCGTTGCGGCGTTCGAGTTCGCGGGCCAACGACGTCGTGAGCTTCGCGCCGGTGCAGCCAAGCGGATGGCCGAGTGCAATCGCGCCGCCATTGGGATTGACCCGCGTTGGATCGAGGTTGGCCTGCTGAATCACGGACAGCGATTGCGCCGCGAAAGCTTCGTTTAATTCGATCACTGCCACATCACTCAGCGACAGCCCCGCCAGCTTCAGCGCCTTCGGAATCGCATAGACGGGCCCGATGCCGAACTCTTCCGGGGGGCAACCGGCGGTAGCGTACGAAATAAACCGCAGTTGCGGCTCCAGTCCCAATTGCGCGGCCTTTGCATCGCTCATCAACACAACCGCCGCCGCGCCGTCGCTCATCGGCGAACTGTTTCCCGCTGTCACCGTGCCCTTTACATGGAACGCCGGCTTCAACCCTGCAAGCACTTCCATCGAAGTTTCCGGCCGCGGCATCTCATCTTTGTCAAAACTGAAACTTTGCGTGGCCGTTTTCGCCGGCCCTTTACTCTTCGCCCCGTTGCCATTGGGCAGGGAAGTGATCCTTACTTCAACCGCCACCGTTTCATCCTTGAACTTGCCTTCCGCCAGCGCCGCGACTGCTTTCTTGTGGGAATCCGCTGCGAACTGATCCGCCTGCTCGCGCGAAATCCCGAATTTCCGGGCGATATTCTCCGTGCCCAGCCCCATATTGATGTACGCGTCTGGATAATGGTCCACCAGCCAGGGATTCGGCGAAATCTTGTTTCCGCCCATCGGCACCAGCGACATCGACTCCGTTCCCCCGGCGACAATCACCTGCGCCCCGCCGCCTCGGATGCGCTCCGCACCCAGGGCAATGGCCTGGAGGCCGCTGGAGCAGAATCGGTTTATGGTCATCGCCGAAGTTTCGACCGGAAGCCCAGCGCGCAACGCCGCGATTCGCGCCACGTTCATGCCCTGCTCGCCTTCGGGCATCGCGCAGCCCAGAATCACGTCGTCAATCTCTTTGGGATCCAGCCCCGGCACACGCGCCAGCGCTTCCTTGATAACCAGCGCAGCCAGATCATCGGGTCGCGTCGTGCGCAGCGATCCCTTGAAACCGCGTCCGACTGGAGTACGTACGGAAGAAACAATAACAGCATCAGCCATGGCCAACCTCTTTCATGCTCAATTCTCCCGATTGTCGGCCGCTGCGCCCAAAAAAGCAAATCGGCAATTTTCCGCCGCGCAGCCGCAAGAATTTTGTCATCCTGAGGCTATCCGACGAGGATAGCCGAAGGACCTCAACGTTAAATTCCAGCAGGCTGTTCAGCTGAGATCCTTCGGGGCACATACGACGTGCCCATCAAGATGACAGTTTATTTTTTGTGCGCGGTGAGAATTGAATCGCGCCACTCTAAGACTGCAAGTGCACCATTAGAACTGCAACCGCAGCCCGAACTGCACGACACGTGGACCGCCACCGCCTAGCCCCGGATTCCCCTGTGCCACATCTGGAGTCTGCGTAATCTGCCCGAAGGAAGGTGACCCGAAAGATCCCTGAGGAAGAGCAAAATTCGGATGGTTGAACAGATTGAAAAACTCCGCCCGGAATTGCAATGCCAAGGGTTCTCTGATCCGGAAGTCCTTCGTCGCCGAAAAATCCAGGTTGCGGAAACCCGGCCCATAAATCGCGTTACGCCCCAGGTTGCCAAAAGTATTGTCCGCCGGCTGGCTGAATGCGGCAGGGTTCAGATATCCGCTGGTTGGCGACCAGTTGGATAGAATGGGATTCACGCCGGCGACCACGTTCGGGCGCTGGTGAAAATTAAAAGTTCCGCTGGTGTCATTTGAGTTGACGATGGGGATCGGCCGTCCGGACTGGATTGTAAGGATGGTGTTCAGTTGCCAACCAACTCCAAGCAGATTCGGCACGTGCGGCAAGGTCGGAACGCGATAGGTGATGGCCGAAGTCCACCGATGACGCGTGTCGAACGTGGACGGCCCTTTTTCCGCGCGGAGATTGTCCGAATTCTGCGGAAAGGCAGCGCTGGCGAAGTTGAAATCAATTCCGTCGGAGGCTCCGTCAATCGATTTCCCCCAGGCGTAAGTGGAGAACCCGGAAAATCCATGGAACTGTGCCAGGCGCACGGTAGTTTGCAGCGCGTGGTAGGTCGAATTTGCGCCGCCGGAGAAAACATCGATGGTGCTCCACTGATCGTTCGTGAAGTCCTGGTTCTGGTCATACAGGCGGGTCAACTTGGTGCCCTTTGTTCCCACATAACCGAGTTCGAGGGCCACGGCTTTTCCAAGTTCCTGCTGCACGTTCAGGCTCCAGCTCTGAACATAGGGAGTGCGGAGATTTAGATCCGTAATGAAAATGGATTGCGGAAATACGGTCGGCGTGAATACGGCGCCCGCCGAGGTTCCATTAAATGACCCGGAATTGAAATCCAGGGCGCCCACAAAAAAAGGGCTGTTCGAAAGGGAGGGAACGGGGTTGGTCGCGATTCCCGCCGAGTTTGTGAAATTGGCGATGAGATTGTTCTGCGGTGTGTAGTCGTAATAAAGACCGTAGCCCGCCCGAACCACAGTATTCCGGAGCGGATTCCAGGAAATCCCAAGGCGTGGGGCGAAGTTGTTCAGGTCGCGGCGATAAACGTTCGGGAGGGTTGGCGATCCAACCTGCACAAGATTGCCGCTGGCGTCGAAATTCGAAAGCAGGTTGTGTTTTTCGCCAAGTGGTCCGATGTATTCCCATCGAAGACCCGCGGTAACCGTCAGGTTAGGGCGCAGGCGGAATTCATCCTGGCCGAATAAGCCAAAATTGTTGTTAAAGGTGAAGCGCTGCGTGTTGCCGGCATTCCCCAGGGCAAAAATGTTGCCAATGTAAAAGTTTGCCAGCTCGTTCACGATGCGATCATCCGATAGTGTGGGGCAAGTATTGTCGTCGATGAAAACGCACGTGTTTACTTGAAGTAAGCCGCGCTCGAGATTGTCATTGAAGCTCTGCACATCGTAGCGGTGATACTCGCCGCCGAACTTGATCGTGTGGTGGCCGTGAATCCAGGTGAAATTGTCCAGAATCTGAAACGTTTCGCTGACCCGTCCGCGTGGCACGCTGAACCCAGTCGCCCCCAGATTCTCCAGGTCGCCGTTAAAGTCGATTTCAGGCAATCCCACATGGGCCGTACCCATGTCCAGGCCCAGAGCCGTCGGATCGATGAAATTGGGATTCCCCGGCGTTGCATCCGCAGAATTAAACCCGGTGCGGAAGCGCGAATAACCGAAGCGCACCTCATTGAGCTTCGTCGCCGAAATTGTCGTGAGCAAGTTCACCGAGACGACCTGCACGCGCGTCGGCGAAATCTGCGCAAAGTTTGCCAGTCGCGATCCGCTGCCGAATCCGCCCAGCGAGCCCAGCGGAAACATCTGATCGCTCTGCCCGAACGCATAGCGGCCGCTGAGCGAGTTGTTGTCGTTGAGACGGTAATCGATTTTGCCGATCAGATTGTTGCTGTCGTTTTTGTCGCGCACCGAATACGCCAGCGAATTCGAATCGCTGGTGGGGAACAGATCCGTGATCTTGATCAGCGCCGGGTTGACGCTTGGCACTGCCTGAACGGGATTGGTCACAGCCAGCGTCTGCGCCGCCGCGATCTGCGCGGCGGAAGGAACCGTCAACGTGAAATCGGAGCCCACGCGTTCCCTCTGCCCTTCATAGGCAAAGAAAAAGAATGCGCGATCCTTAAGGACGGGACCGCCAAGCGAACCGCCAAAATTGTTGTTGTTAAAGCGTGACTGCGGATTCGGCGCGCCGTCCCCTTGCAACGCCGTGTTGAAATAATTGCGCGCATCAAAGGCAGAGTTGCGGTTGTACTCATAAAGCGAACCGTGCAAAACATTCGTTCCCGAGCGGGTGACGATATTCACCACAGCTCCGGAATTGCGCCCGTATTCGGACCCGAACTGCGACTGGATGCTGAATTCCTGAATCGCGTCAAGCGGCAACAGCGTCGCTGGAGCGCCCGTAATGCCCACCTGGTTTAACGCCGAATTGTTGAAGAACGGATCATTGTTGTCCGTTCCATCGAGGTTGTAATTGTTCGATCGGTCGCGATTTCCGTTTATGTTGAACTGCCCAAAGCCTTTCTCGCTGCCAGCCACACCGGAACCTTCGACGGTCACGCCGGGAGTCAGGGCAACCAACTTCCCGAAATCGCGCCCGTTCAGCGGCAACTCCTGCACAAGCTGCCGGTCAACTACCTGCGAAAGGGTCGTGCTCGAGGTTTCCACCAGCGGCACCGTCTCAACCACGGTCACCGTATCCTGGCGGTCTTTCACCTGGCTCAGTGCCACCCCGATTACCGTTTCCGCCCCCACTTCCACGCGAACTCGCGCGGCACGCGCTTCCTGCAACCCCGGTGCCATTGCCGAAACTTCGTACTCTCCCGCGGGAAGTTCCACAAATCGATACTGGCCTTCCGCATCGGCTGTTACTTCGCGCGTCTCTGAAGTGCCCAGATTCCGCGCCGTCACCTTTGCCCCGGGCACCGGCAGTCCGTGAGCATCCGTAATTTCGCCGCGGATCGCGCCGCGGAAAGATTGTGCCGCCACTTCCGCGAAATTTCCATTGAGTAGAAGTACGAATAAAAACACCAAACCCAAACCCAACCGCAACCCCGAAACAACCCCGCTCCGTAAGCTCATGACCTGTTCCTTTATCTTTCTTGATCCATCCTCGAGTAGATGGAATCCATGCAGAGGCAGAAGCCCCTGCAGCTTGAATTGACCCGTGGTATTTCCCCCTCCGGCGGAAGGATTCAGCCGGCCCAGCCCGTGCGGCGACACCACCGCATCCCGCTACATCGTCCGTTTAGACGAACGCCCTGTTGCAGCGAAAGCGCAGCGTCACGACGCATTCGCAAATTAACTTGCATCACTTTCCTCCAACCGGCGCACCCTTTTTCGGAATGAAAAGCGGCGCTGGAGGCGTAATCTTGTTCACCGCGGAAAAACTGCGCTCGTTTAGCGCCAGTCCCACTCGCCCCCGCGAATCAACGTACAACAGCGGATCGCCGACGGGCACGTCCATAAATGTCTTCGTATACGGCGCGGTGAACGGCTTTTTGTTCAGCAGGATTGTTACCCGGTCGCCCACTTTGTATCCAAGATTCTTGAACTCATCTCCCGGAATGTCGGTAATCAGTGAACCAAATGGATCATCCAGCGCGATTACCTCGCCTTCGATCCCTTTGTCCGTAACAGTCGCGCTCTTTGGAGTCAACCGCACCAGTTGCTGCACCTCTGCCCCAACCAGCGTGTAATCCCATCCCGCCGCCAGATGCGCTCCAACCGGCGAAAAAATGTCCCGCCCATGAAATGTAGAGGAAATCGCGTCGCCTATCATCCAACTGGTGTTGGTAATTTCCCGTGCGGAGTCCAGCCCATCGCGGTCAAGCACTGGCGAGATCAGCCCGTTGTCCGGCAAGACAAAATACTGGCCCTTCTTCGACTTCACCACCACCGCCTTGCGGTTTGTGCCCACACCGGGATCGATCACTGAAACGAACACCGTCCCGGAGGGATAGTAAGGCGTCACTCCCGCCAGAAACCTTGCGCCCTCTTCGATGGAAAATGGCGTCACCTGGTGCGTGATATCCATAATCCGGACCTCGGGCGCGATTCCCAACATCACGGCCTTGCAAATGGCCACCGCGTCGTTGGCGGTCCCGAAATCGGTCATGAACACCAGCACCGGGCGAGAGCCTACCCGTTGCCCAGCCGTCGCGGGCCCACCCGCCGTTGGTTCCGTTTTGGAACACCCCGCGGCAATCAACAGCCCGCAGGAAAGGGCCAGGGCCAGAAATTTGTGGACTACTCCTAAACGCAATGTCCTCATCCAACACATCTCCGTAATTGGAATAGCGCGAAGCCCGGCAAGATGCCGCTCTCACTTAGTTTGTTGGAGTTGGGAAGGCCGCGTCCCCCCGGACGTCGCAGCCAATCTCGCGCACGCGGAATGCGCGACCCAGGCTCACCCCGTACGCAAATTAGTATACGAGATAGCCCAAACCGCTGGCCAGCATTCCTTTCCCAATCAACGAATTGCAGCCCTCCGGCATTTTCATTAGACTTCCAGCACCTGCCCGAGTTTGAACAAGAACATCGCTTTTCGCCGCCCGCGTGAAGCCAGCCGGTTTTACGTAATTGCAATGATCAGGAGGACGCCCATGCGTCACACTCTGCTTACTGTCCTTTCGCTGCTGCTGGCAGCCTGCTCGGTACGCGCCGACCAGGTCGTGCTGAAGAATGGCGACCGGTTAACCGGGAAAATCGTATCCGGCGACGGAAAAACGTTGCTGCTTAAGTCCGAGTTTGCCGGTGACGTCACCATCCAGTGGGACGCCATCACGGATCTCGAGTCTTCCGACAACATCCACATCACGCTCAAGGACGGAACCCACCTCTCTGGCAAAGTCACCACCCAGGACGGAAAGTTCGTTGTTGCAGGAGCTCCAGCTGCCCCCACGCCTTCTGTAGCTGCCAAGGAAACCATCTCGGCGGTCCGCAACGACGCTGTGCAGCACGCCTTCGACGTCGAAACCGAAAGGATGGCCCATCCTCGCTTCACTTATTTCTGGAATGGCACGGTGGACACCGGCCTTGCCCTTACCCGCGGCAACTCTGAAACCGTTAACTTCACTCTCGCTGCAAAAGCTGTCCGCGAAACGCCTCGCGACAAACTCACCGTCTACGGCGATTACATCTTCGCCAACAACAGCTCGATTCCGCCCAGCGTGACCACCGCCAACGCCCTTGATGCAGGCATTCGCGGCGACTTGAATATCCATTCCGGCCGCACCTTCGTGTTCGCGTTGGCCGATTTCCAGACTAACCAACTCCAGCACCTCGACCTCCGCAGCGTCTTCGGCGGTGGCTTTGGCTACCATCTCATCAAAACTGCCAACACGACATTCGATCTCTTCGGCGGCATTACTTACGACCGCGATTCTTTTGGCGCTTACAACACGACTAACCCTGCTCCTCCACCGGTTTTGCTTCTGGTGCCCTCGTCTGTTCAGAACAGCGCCGAAGCCGTCGTCGGCGAGGAATTCGACGCCAAACTTTCTAAGCGCACCGCTCTCACCGAGCGCTTTTCCTTCTATCCGAATCTGTCCCACACCGGTGACTACCGCTTCCAGCTGGATTCCACCCTCAGTACCCAAGTGAAGAAATGGCTGAGCTGGCAGTCCACCCTCAGTGACCGATATATCAGCTACCCCCCGGTAGGTTTGAAAGCAAACGATTTGTTGCTCTCCACCGGTTTGCGTGTTATTTGGGGTAAGGGAAAACAGTAGCAATCCAGCCTATTGGGTCATCAATGTCGCTCCTATCGGAGCCAAGGAGGAACTTCGCATGGGCTTTCTCGCGTGGATCATAACGGGTCTGATCGCCGGCTGGTTGGCGGGCAAAGTTATGAAGGGCGGTGGCTACGGCGTCATCGTAGACATCATTCTTGGGTTGCTGGGCGGATTGGTCGGTGGTTGGCTGTTTGGCATCATCGGGATTTGGCCGGGGGGCGGGATGATCGGAGCAATCATTGTTGCCTTCGTCGGCGCTGTCATCCTGGTCTGGATCACCCGCCTCATCAAGAAGGCCTAGCTCGAACAGAGAGTGCCTTTCATCCGACCCCGGCGGCCCCCCACCTGGGCGTCCGGGGTAGTTTTGTATCTGCCCATCGCTCATTTTGAACCAGTGAATCGAGCTGGATTCGGTCAGGACACCCACCTGTCCCCTGTCCTAAGGGGCAGGTTTTTCCACAGGACAGTACCCGAACCTGAGGCGAAAATTAGCCCTATCTTTCTGGCGCGAGTAACATGTGCATAATCTGCATGTTACGGCCATTCTTCGAAGGGTATGGACGTACTAGGATTTTCGTTTACCACCAATTTTGGTGCTACTGTACCATTTCCCTCTAGGCCCCCCTCCTGTCTAATAGGACAGGTCAGCAGATTGGACCCTTTGGTCAAGGACAGTCATCCAACCTGCGTAGGTCGTTTCAAAGCCGTGGTTCAACTTTCATCGGCTGTGCAAGGAAGAGGGGGCGGGTCAGGATGAGCAAACAGGACAAGGGTCGCAAATGGATTTGGTGGTTTCTGGGGATCATCGCCGCGATGCAGCTGTATTTTGTGCGGGAACTGCTGGCGGCTTTCGCGATTTTCATTCTTGGGTTCGCGGTGATCGGTATTGCCATCGCCACGCTGTACATGGCCCAGAAGACTTGGGAAGCGGGTGTTGCGCAGTTGGCTGCCAGCCGGAACCCGGTGCTGTTGGCCGTGCGGCGCAGCGTTGCTTCCGTTGAGGATCTTGCACGCCGGCCGATTCGGCGTCCCGATTCACAACCGGTTTCCTGACAGCTTGTTTCTGCTTCTGCTTCGCTGAGCACACAGATTCGGGAACTGTATATAGACTTGGGTGGTTCCCAAATCTGTATCGTGAAGCAAAGGGCCAGCCGTCCTGAGAGAGCGGCTGGCCCGCTCTTTTTTGTGCGGCTTCTTCTCTCACCCTTCTGAACACCCGCCTTTTTTCCCGACCTCAATTCTGTTATCGTTGCCGCGCCCTGGAGGCTGCAATGGATTCCATTTTCTCGCGGTTCGTTCGCTTCACATTTTTCGCGACAATGATTTGCCTTCCGATTTGTAAAGCGCAGGAAAAGACTGCGCCCGCGCCAAAGAAAATTGCCATTCGCGCCGGCCGCTTGATCGACGGCAAAAGCGAGACGCCCATCCTCAACGCCCTAATCCTCGTCGAAGGCGACAAAATAGTCAGCGTCACGCCGGGCGGATCCGCGCCAGCGGGCGTGGAAGTAATTGATCTTTCGAAAGCCACGGTCCTGCCGGGCTTCGTGGACGCTCACACTCACGTGCTGTTGCAAGGCGATATCACGCAGGAGGAGTACGACGCGCAACTCCTCAAACAATCCATCCCCTACCGCGCGATTCTGGGGGCACGCAACGCGCAGATCGCCCTCGGCCACGGTTTCACATCCATACGCGACCTCGAAACCGAAGGCGCCATGTACGCCGACGTCGACGTGAAGCACGCCATCAACAACGGCGAAGTCCCCGGCCCGCACATGCAGGTCTCCACGCGCGCCATGACTCCCACCGGGGCGTACGGCCCCTACGGCTATTCCTGGGAAATCACCATTCCCCAGGGCGTGCAATATGTGGACGGAGTCGACGAGGCCCGCAAAGCCGTCCGCGAGCAGATCCGCTACGGCGCCGACTGGATCAAGTATTACTCCGACCACGGCTATTTCTACGGTCCCGACGGCGTCGTCCTGCACAGTCACGTGAATTTCACCGATGAAGAAGCGAAAGCGATCGTCGACGAAACCCATCGCCTCGGCCACAGAGTCGCCGCCCACGCCATCGGCAGTGACGGCATTGCCGCCGCGCTGAAGGCGGGTGTCGACTCGATCGAACACGGTGACGGCCTCACCGAGCCGCAAATGGAAGAGATGGCCCGCCGCGGCATCTATTGGGTCCCGACAATCATGGTCGGCGCCTACGTCGCTCCCGGCCGCGCAGGGAACTGGACGAAGATGGTCGACACCGAAAAAGCCGCATTCCAACTCGCGCTGAAAAAAGGCGTGAAGATCGTCCTCGGCACCGACGCCGGCGGCTTCGACTGGCGCGGTCTCAACCAAGCCCTCGAATTCGACTACTACGTGAAATACGGCATGACGCCCATGCAGGCCATCCGCACCGCAACAACCACCGCCGCCGAACTATTGGGCTGGTCCGACAAAATGGGCGCCATCGAACCCGGCAAGTGGGCTGACATCGTAGCCGTCTCCGGCGACCCGTTGAAAGACATCACCGAACTCCAACACGTAAAATTCGTCATGAAATCCGGTTCCGTCTTCAAGAACGAGCTGCAATAGGCTTCTTGAGACCGCGCAGGCGTTGCCAGACGAGACGAATGAGGGCTGTATTCACCGCTACCATTAGCGCCGCAAAAACGTATGATGCAATTCTTAGCCAAAGACGCTGGCGGAACACTTCGTCCATCTCCAAGTCCATGCGTGGGTGAGTTACACGCGACCAATCGTGAGCTGGATTTGAGAAGACATTTGCGATTCGCTCGTGGATCGAGTGTTGCCATTCAACGGGCAGAAACGCGGTGCAAATAACCAGCTCTACGAGCACGAGCGAAATCAGCAAGACGGTTAGCAATATTTTTTTCATTTTCCGCAAATCCACCTGGCCGAATTCAGAAAAATGCAGCGCCGCCGTCAACATTGATCGACTGCCCAACCACGGCGCTCGACATAT
Organism: Vulcanimicrobiaceae bacterium; assembly: GCA_035484435.1. Taxonomy (GTDB): domain Bacteria; phylum Acidobacteriota; class Terriglobia; order Acidiferrales; family UBA7541; genus Acidiferrum. The sequence continues at coordinate 42,688 of DATHOY010000220.1, forward strand.
CTGAACACAAGAACAGCGCCGCTTGCGCGATTTCCATCGCCGTTTGCCCGCGGCCCTGCAAAATCGAACTTAGAAATCCTTTGAGTTGATCCTCAGGGCTCACGTTTAGCTTCTTAGCCAACGTGTCACCAAGCTCCTTGCTCATCACCGTTTCCGTCACCGGCCCCGGGCAGATCGCATTCACCCGCACGCCATTTCGCGCCGCCTCCGCCGCCATGTAGCGCGTCAGCCCCAACAGCCCTGCCTTCGCCGCCGCATAAGCCGACCCCCACGAAAACGCTGCCTTCGCCGACAAGCTCGAAATATTCAGAATCACGCCGGATTTCCGAGAATACATCCCCGGCAGCGCCAGCTTGCTCAGGACAAACGCTGCCCGCAGATGTACGTTGATCACCTTCTCAAACTCTTCCAGCGGATATTCCTCCACCGGCACCACCGGCCCATAGTGCCCCGCGTTGTTCACCAGAATGTCCACGCGCCCAAACTGTTTCACCGCCGCCGCAAACACCCCCTCGCAATCCGCCACCTGCGTCAGATCGGCCATCGCAAAACCTGCCTTGCCACCCTCCGCCACAATCTCTTTCGCGACTGCCGCAATCTCTTTCTCCGTTCGCGCCGTCAGAAACACCGCCGCCCCTTCTTTCGCAAACAACAGCGCCATCGCCCGCCCAATCCCGCGTCCCGATCCCGTAATCAACGCAACTTTGTTTTCCAGCAGCATCTGTCCCTCAATGACCCCAAGTAGTACAGGCTTCAGCCTGTGTCAGTGAGCCTCGCCTCCGCAACTCCCGCCTTTCACGGCAGCAAGAAAATCGGACGGGCTGGGCTCCTTCCCCGTGGAGTTGGCCAGAATGTCCCACCCCGTGAAGGTCACAATCAGCCCCTCCTTCGGAAACACCTGCAGGTTCTGCCCCCCGAACCCGCGGCACACCCACACGTACTCCGGCGAATTCGGCAATTTGGCCAACCACCACTTGAAGCCGTACATGAACGGAGACTCATCGGTCTGGAAGTAAGGCGTCACCGACTCTTTCACCCATTCGCTGGATACAATCCGCTGCCCTTCCCACACGCCATCCTGCAGGTACAAGTAACCGATCTTTGCCAGGTCACTCCCGTTCAAATACAATCCGCCTTCGGTGTCCACCACTCCCAGATACGTGCGCTTCCATTCATGCCGGATCCCCAACGGCGCGAACAGGTATTTCTGGCCGTAATCGTCAATATCCTGCCCGGTTTCTTTCTGAAAGATATACGCAAGCAGTTCCGTCGCTCCGCTGCTGTAGTTCCACACTTTCCCCGGCTCCGCCGCCATGGGCTTGTCGATCACGTACTGCACCCAGTCATCCGTCGCTTCCATCAAGCTGGAATCGCTGCGCGGGTCGTCGTACGGCACGTCTTCCTCATGCCATTCCAAACCTGGAGTCATGGTCAGCACATTGCGCAAAGTAATCCGCCGTTTGCGGTCGTCCACATTTTTAACTTTGGCAACGTCGAAGTATTTAAGTATCGGCGTATCCAGTCCGGCCTTGAAGTCACCGCGCTGCATGGCCGCGCCGATGATGATCGAAGTGACAGTTTTGCTGACCGACTGCATCGAGTGCAGATCCGTGCCGTGATAATACGGGTGCCAGTAAGGATCAAAGTAGTTGTACCGCCCCATCAGGCGAGCGTTCAGCGGCCCGCGTTCCCCAGCTTCCTTCCCATAGATCTTTGCGTAGTCGTGTGCGTACGTGCGTTCGAAAACTTTCTTGCCGCAGCGAAAAATCGCAAAGCTGTCCATCATCTGCGAATATTTTCCCGAGGCCATGTCCTTGTCCAGCCGAAGGAGAACCTGCTCATCCACCCCAACACTCGCTGGCGTCGCTGTCGCCCAGCCGTTGGTCGGCCAAGGGATTTCCTTCGCTGGCGGAGTCGCTGCCTTTCCGCCAAAGAGCAACGCCGATGAAGCCAGAAGGATCGATCCCGCAATCGCAACAAGCGTTCCGCGTCTTTTCATGAAGGGCTCCGTTCGAGCACCTTATGGCGCTCCGGAAGTGCTGTCAAGCGCTCCCAAGCATCGATTCTTTGATTTGTTGCGAATGTGGCGTTCTACGGTAAAATTGTAGGGTTATGATCTCTGTTGAAAATGTCACTATGCGCTTCGGCGCCCGCGTCCTCTTTGAGGACGTCACCACCACTTTCATGTCGGGCCGCCGCTACGCCATCTCCGGCCCCAACGGCGCGGGCAAGTCCACCTTCATGAAGATCCTGACGGGCGAGCAGGATGCCACCCACGGCACCATCACGCGCCCCAAGAAAATCGGCATCCTCCGCCAGGACCAGTTCGCCTTCGATAAATTCCGCGTAATTGACACGGTCATCATGGGCAACGGCACGCTCTGGAAAGCTCTCCAGGAGCGCGAAGCCCTCTACGCCAAGCCACATGACGAGTTGACCGACGCGGACGGCATGCGCCTCGGTGAGCTCGAAGGCATCGTCGGCGAAGAAAACGGCTACACCGCCGAAGCCGACGCGGGCGTGCTCCTCGACGGCCTCGGCATCGAAGCCGATCTCCACGAACGCAAAATGGGAGAACTCCAGGGCGGACAGAAAGTCCGCGTGCTCCTCGCGCAAGCCCTCTTCGGCAATCCCTCGGCTCTGCTGCTCGACGAGCCGACCAATAACCTCGACCTCGATTCCGTCCACTGGCTGAAAGAATATCTCCTCGAATATCACGGCGTGCTGATCGTCATCTCCCACGATCGCCATTTCCTCAACAGCGTCTGCACCCACACCGCCGACATCGACTACCAGACCATCATCATGTATCCCGGCGGGTACGACGACATGGTCATCGCCAAGACGCAGATCCGCTCGCGCATGGAAGCCGAAAACGCCGTCCGTGAAAAGAAAATCTCCCAGCTCAACGATTTCATCGCCCGCTTCTCCGCCGGCACGCGTTCCGCGCAAGCCACCTCGCGCAAAAAAGAAGTCGAGCGCCTGCAGGTTTCCGAACTGGCCCGCTCCAACATCCAGCGCCCGTACATCCGCTTCCAATTTGAAATTCCCTCAGGCCGCGCCCCGCTGGAGATCAAACATCTCTCCAAGTCCTACGACGACCTGAAAGTCATCTCGAATTTTTCCGCCAACATCACTCGCGGCGAGAAAATCGCCCTCACCGGCCGCAACGGCGCCGGCAAGACCACCATGCTGCGTTCCATCATACGCAATGCCGGCCAATTCATCGGTGCAGACGAGCACAAATTCAAAATCGACTCCGGCAACGTCATCTGGGGACACGAAGTCACCGTCGGCTATTTTCCGCAGGACTTCGGCTACACCATCGACAAATCAAAAGGGATTTCCGCGCTCGATTGGCTCTGGCAGTTCAAGCCCCAGGCTCCGCAGGAGGAAATTCGCGCGGCCCTCGGCCAGATGCTCTTCAGTGGTGAAGACGCGTTGAAGCCAACATCCGGTCTCTCCGGCGGCGAATGCGCGCGCCTGATCTTCTGCAAGCTGATGATCCAGAAGCCGAACTTCCTGGTTCTCGATGAGCCGACCAACAACCTGGATCTCGAATCCAACAACGCGCTCAACATCTCCCTGCAAAAATACGAAGGCACAGTCCTCCTCGTCACCCACGACGAAGATGTCCTCGACGAAGTCGCCACCCGCGTCTGGCATTTCCAGGGCGGCAAAATCGAAGACTTCAAGGGCACCTACGAAGACTTTCAGGCCCGCGCCCAAAAGCCCGCCGCCGAACTAGCAAAAGGCCGCAAATAAGTGCACTTTTGAGTGTGGCTGCGAAGCCGCCGCTTTTACGGTCTCAAACTCTCTACCCAACGAACACCAAGCAGCCACTGTCATCCTGAGGCTATCCGACGAGGATAGCCGAAGGATCTCAACGTCAATTTCTGCAATAAATTTAAAGCTGAGATCCTTCGCGGCGCAAACAGCGCTCCGCTCAGGATGACAATGTCTGGATTAATTCGAGAGGGCGGTTGAATCGCGCCGCGAAAAAAAGAACCGCAAACGCGAAGCCGATCGCTACTTCGCCTTCAATCCCTTCAACAAATGCTTCACCGCTTCGTCCGCCAGATACGGCGTAATCGTCTGCTTGTTGTTCAATTCTTTCCGGCTGATCGCGCGATACGCCAACTTCCTCGGTTCACGCAACGCCACGTCGATCACAAAAGTCCCTTCGTGATACCGTACATTCTGGTACGCCACTTCCGGCGGTCCCCAACCCCATCCGGACCAGCATCCATACGGCCCGCAAGCCACACCAGGGTAGCCCGGATATACACGTCCCACCGTCGCACTTTGTGTCCTCACCGCCACGTGGTAATCCACTAGGAAATCAGCCGCTCTGGGATCCATCACTTGCGTCAATCCCTTCGAATGCAGATTCTTCGCGATCGCCGCCTTCAACGTGTCTCGGTTTGCTTCGGTATTCCAGTCGCGGTTGCTCTCCAGGCGCTGCCGAGGTGCCGCCTGAGGTTGCCCCTGGCTCTCCGGTGTAATCACATCGCGCGAAACCGCGCCTTGGCCTCCCTCGGCCGCGCGCCTTCCCCCTTCCGGCTCATTCACCGGCCGCCACGCCCACGTCATGCCCTTCGCCACGCGAATATCCGGGTCGCGTAGAATCTCAACGTTATCATCGCATCCGGAAAGAAAAACTCCGCCAGCCACAAGGCCGGCCATCAAAACTACGGTCGCTGCTCGTTTGCCTAAGTCCACGGAACGTACCTCCACATTCCATCTAACACGCCATCCAGCAAAAAGTTGGATGCGCCCACGCCCAATTTTAGTGGTTTTTCAGTACGGTAGTCTCAAAGCCTGCAGATCAGGCTCAGGAAGGTACGCCCCAATCGGCGGGCGGAAACGTCACCGGCCAGAATTTCGGTGCCGGCCGGTCAAACTCGAACGCAATATGAAAGTGCTCCATGCCGGTCTCGTCCACTCGCACCACCCGGCAGCTCATCTCCGACCCTGTCGCAGGATTCGTCAGCAGAAACGACTGCCCCACATGGAGGTGATCCTTCATCTCCATCAGCCCGCCGTGCGCGTTCACCACCAGTGTTTTTGCTTCCACGCGAATCTGCCGGCGCTCTTCGTTTTCCGCCAGAACGTGGACCGCCAAGTTCAGCATCACACGTTCGCTGCGCCGCCGGTTTTGGGCTGCTTGCGTTTCCGCCATAAGGATTCTCTTACTCTCTATTCTACGCCCCTCTAGTACCCCTGGAACTGTCCGAAATGACAGTCTATCCGGGCTTTTTTTCTGCCGCTACACCACCCGATGCACAGGAAACGTGACTTTGATATGATGGAGTCTTGAACTTTCAGTAGTTTAGGAGCCAGATGGCAACCCAAACGGAAACCAAAACTTTGCTCCGTGTGCGTCCCCGCGGCTTCTGCGCCGGGGTCGTCCGCGCAGTCGACATTGTGGAGCTTGCTCTCGAAGCATATGGCGCCCCTGTCTACGTTCACCACGAAATTGTGCACAACACGTACGTCGTCGAACAACTTCGCCGCCGCGGCGCCATTTTCGTCGAAACGATCGAAGAGGTCCCTTCCAATTCCGTGCTCGTTTTCAGCGCCCACGGCGTTCCTCCCACCGTTCGTCAGGAAGCCAAGGACCGCTCGCTTCGCGTGATTGACGCCACCTGCCCTTTGGTAACAAAAGTCCATCTGGAAGCCCTCAAGTTTGCCCGCGAAAAGCGCACCATCATCTTGATCGGCCACAAGGATCACCAGGAAATCGTCGGCACCTCCGGCGAAGCCCCGGACCGCACGTTGGTCGTGGACTCTATCTCTGCTGTAGATGCGCTCCACGTGGAAGATCCGGAAAAGCTTGCCTTCCTCACGCAGACCACGCTCAGCCTCTACGACACGCAGGAAATCGTGGCCCGCCTGCGCCAGCGCTTCCCCAAAATTATCGGTCCTGCCAGCGACGACATCTGCTATGCCACCCAGAATCGCCAGGAAGCTGTCGAGCAAGTCGCCAAAGACGTCGACCTCATTCTTGTCGTTGGTTCGCAGAACAGTTCCAACTCCAACCGCTTGGTGGAACTCGCCCAGCGCCTGAATCGCAAGGCCAAGCTCATCGATTCCGCGAACGACATCGACCCCCAATGGCTCGAAGGCGTCTCCCGCATCGGCCTCACCGCCGGTGCCTCCGCTCCCGAAGTTCTGGTCGAGCAGGTCAGCGAACGCCTCGCCAATTTCGGTTTTACGGACCAGCGCGATCTCGACCTGATCCGCGAAGACGTGCGTTTCACGCTTCCTCCGGAACTTCAGTCGATCGCGCCCGCGCCGCGCCGCTAATCGCGGTTCGCGCGCGTCCAGTATTTTGCTTAGCTTTGCCGGGCAGGGAAGTACCCGGCAGTTCCACCGTAGCGGCCACTTTCAAGCTTGCCCTGACGAGGGAAGGGTGGCCAGGCAAGTTGCCTAGAAAGCGGCCACCAAGAATGGCCAGGCGATTATCCGCAGCACAAGGAGCGTACCTTGGCGGTTAAGATCGTTCGTCAGCCGAACAAAATTGCCATCATCGGAGCACCCTCCAGCGCCGCCGCTTTCCTTCCTGGAAGCGAAAAAGCACCCGCCGCCATTCGCGCCGCCGGCATCGTCGAGCGCCTGCAATCCATCGGCTACGAAATCACCGACCTCGGTGATTGCGCCCCGCGCCTCTTTGCCGATGACGACGAACACAAGCGCGCCCGCAACATCCCGGAGATCGTCGCTTCGCTCAATGACCTAAAGCCTCGCGCCGAGCTTGGCCTCAAAGCCGGCGCTCTCGTTCTCGTCCTGGGTGGCGATTGCACGCAGATCATCGCTCTGCTCACCGGCGCCCGCCGCTACTACAAGCACATTAATTTGTTGTGGTTCGATCGCGACGCCGATCTGAACACGCCCGCCAGTACGCCTTCCGGCCGCCTCGATGGCATGGTTCTCGCCAGCATCATCGGCAAAGGCTCGCCGGAACTTGTCCGCTTCTGGGGAGAGCCGCCGCTGGTCCGCGAACCTGATGCTCTTCTCTATGGGCTCGTGCGCGTCGATCAGCCTGAAGTGGATTTCCTCACCCGCTCGCCGCTGCGCCACGTCTACGCCGCGGACATCTCGCTCCACGGCGCCGAAAAATCCGCGCACGATGCGCTCGCGCACCTTCACGCCGACACGCGCGAATTCATGCTGCACGTGGATCTTGACGTCATCGCTCAGGAAGAATTCCCCGCCGTGAACGTGCCCGATTCCGGCGGCCTCTCCTATGCCGAAGTCCGCAGCTCATTTGTGGAAATTGTGAAGCAGAAGAATTTGCTCGGACTGGAC
>DATHOY010000221.1:0-3513 GCA_035484435.1 Vulcanimicrobiaceae bacterium
ATGCCGCCGGTGACGCGGATGACTTCGCCGGTGAGGTACTTGGAGTCGGAGGAAGCCAGGTAGACCGCGGTGGGGGCGATGTCGTCCGCCTGGCCGATGCGGCCGAGGGGCGATTGCGCCTCCACCCATTTGCGGAAATCGCTTTCGGTGAATCCGCCGGACTGAGTGCCTTCCGTTTGGATCATGCCCGGATTGATGGAATTCACGCGAATCTTGCGCGGGCCCAGTTCCTTGGCGAGCACGCCGGTGATGGAGTCAACGGCGGCCTTGGTGGCGGTGTAGACGGAACTGTTGGGCGGATTCATGGTGCTGACGCCGGAGCCGATGTTGATGATGCTGCCGCCTTCGGGGCCGATGAGCTTCACGGCTTCCTGAGTGGCCAGCAGCAGGCCAAGGACGTTTAGATTGAAGTGGTCGTGAAAGAGTTTCTCGGTTACACCCTCGAGCGGCGCGAACTGGTAGATGCCGGCGTTGTTCACCAGGATGTTGAGCTTGCCGTAGGTTTTTTTTGTTTCGGCGAAGAGCCGGGTGACGTCGGCAGACTTGGATACGTCGGCCTGCACGGCGATGGCTTTGCCGCCCTTGGCGGTGATTTCTTTCACGACGCGGTCGGCCCCCTCCTTGCTGGAGGCGTAATTGACGACGACGGAAGCGCCCTCAGCGGCGAGAGCGATGGAGATGGCCGCGCCGATGCCTTTGGAAGCGCCGGTTACGACGGCAACCTGATTCGTAAGCTTTCCCATGATGTTCCTCGATTCCTTAGCATTTGAGCCCTGAATAGTTAGACAAGCGTCTAAGTAGATGAATTTTGGCGAAGAAGGTTGCGTGCGATTTAGTAAGGCTCCACGCACAGCCGGGCAATTGATTGTATCCCGTTGGAGATTAAAGGCGTTACTTGGCTCGAGGCTTCGAGGGGGAGTTGCGCTATATTGGGTGCTGGCCGCAGAGCCGGCTTATACGGGAGGAATGGAATCGTGCGCAAACCCTTTTGCAGTTTCGCGTTGAGTACGCTGATTGGCGCGTCGAACCTGTTGGCCGCATTTACCGTTTGTGGGCAACAAGTCCCGGATCAGATTCAGCCGCCGGCCGGTGAACAGCTTTTGTTGCAGGTGCATGCGAAGGGGGACCAGGTGTACATCTGCCAGGAGGGCGTTACGCAATTTGCGTGGGCTCTGAAGGCTCCGGATGCGCAGCTGTTTGATAAGGATGGAAAATCTTTTGGAAAGCATTTCGCCGGGCCCTCGTGGGAGGCGAACGACGGCAGCCGGGTAAAGGGCAAGGCGGTTGCGAATGTGGCTTCTCCGGATGCGGATTCGATTCCGTGGCTGCTGGTGAATATTGTGGGCCACGAGGGCAGCGGCGTGCTTTCGCGCGCGACCAGCATTCAACGGATTAATACCAAGGGCGGGAAAGCGCCGGCTTCGGGCTGCGATGCTGGGCATGCCGGGCAGGAATTGCGGGTAGCATATTCGGCGGACTATCTTTTCTACGCGCCGAAATAATCTTTCTTGGAAAATGAAAATTGGAAAATAGAATATGGGTGGCTTCCGATGACGGGGTCATTGGCGGCTGCGTTGACTCAGATTTCAAGCAACCGTTGTCATCCTGAGCGGAGCATTGTTTACGCAGCGAAGGATCTCAGCTGACAGGGCTTGCGAGGTCTTAACGTTGAGGTCCTTCGCCTATCCTTATCGGATAGGCTCAGGATGACAATGTTTTGGGCGTGGGTGGAAGTTTTCGGCCGCAGAAAACGTTCACTGGCGAGCCGTCGGCGATAAATGCTGAGGCGGGTGCCTGCTTCAACACCTCAGAAAGTTCATCGCCATACAGGTCGCGGGTGTCTCCGGAAAATTCGGCGTGGCTGGCGGTCCAGACTTTCCAGGGGACGTGGGAGACGCGATATTCCACGGTCCCGCCGTTTGGTTGTCGCGAGTATCCCCAATAATGTTCAGTGATAAATTGTTGAAGGTTTCCTTCCACGGGAAGTGAAGGTGTTCCACTTGCGCGCGCCTGAAGCTTGCACCTCTGATTTTCCGTTCCCCACGAAAATTCCACTTCCATTTTTGATCCATTAGTAAGGACGCGATGAGCCATTGGCCTGCGGACGTAGTTTTCGCCGTAAAAAAAGCGCGCGGTGAGGGCGATCGCTTGCTTAGGCACGATTTCTGCGATGAAGACGACGCCACGGCGAATTTCGCCGCCAACACGGCGCTTCACGTAGAAGCGGAGATTGATCTCTTCGAATTCAGAGTGGAACGGAATCGGGAGGACGCCGAGGAGCTTTGAGCGGCAGAATCGGAAGCCTACCAGGCTGACGTATGTTTTCCCCGCGAATGAATCGAGCTCCGTGCCCGCCGGGACGTATTTCTGCAAGATTGCCGGGCCCACTTCATAATTGAGCATCAGGAGGTCGCGCCACTCGGCCGAGAGGAAGATTTTCTCGTGGCGTGGCATCGGCGTTTGTTATGCGGCGATCATCTTGCCGAGGAGCTCTTTTAGGATTTTGGCGGCAACTGTGGCGGTGAGGCCGGTGGAGTCGTGGACCGGATTGAATTCGACGAGATCGGCGCCGATGATGGGGCCGGGGAGGGCGTGAATATAACTGATGGCTTCGCGCGTGGTGAGGCCTCCGGGTTCCCAATGGGAGACGCCGGGTGCGAAGGCGGGATCGAGCGCGTCCATGTCGAAGGAAACGTAGATGGGGCCAGCGAGATTGAGATGCGTCGGATCGGGAAGATCTTTTATTTCGAAAATTCTCACGGCGTACTTTTCGGCTTGATCGTTCTGGTGTGTGTTCATGGTGCGGACGCCGATCTGGATAAGGCGGTGGACAAGTTGCTCTTCCATGATTCGCGCGAAGGGGCTGGCGTGCGAGTGGGGATTGCCTTCGTAGTCGGCGTAGAGATCGGGATGGGCGTCGAAATGGACTAGCGTGATGGCGGGAATGCGTTTGCCGATGGCGCGGAGAATCGGCGCGGTGATGGAGTGGTCGCCGCCGAGGCTGACGGGGCGTTTTCCGTCTTCGATGATTTTTGCGACCGCGTCTTCGATCCGTTGGAAAGCGTCGGGCGATTCCATTACTGCCAAATCTCCGGCGTCTTCGAAGATCCCCGGAGCGCCGAGGTCGACGCGGGTTTCGGTGGTCTTGTTCCAGTGTTCGGAGTGGAATGCTTCGCGGATCAACGGCGGGGCTTGCGCGGCGCCGCGGAGAAATGAGGAGTTGTGGTCGAGGGGAATGCCGAGAAGGACAGGCGGGCCCCATGTTGCAAGTTTTGGAGTGAAGGGTTTCATGGGCGTGTGATTAGTGTATTGCCGAGGACGAGCGCGTCCATTTGTGTGCGCAGGAAACAGTCTAGCGCTTCTTCGGGGCGGCAGACGATGGGTTCGTTGTCGTTGAAGGAAGTGTTAAGGACGACGGGGACTCCGGTCTGGCGTTCGAATTCTTGGATGAGCGCGTAGAAGCGGGGATTGGCTTCGGGGGTGACAGTTTGCAGGCGGCCGGTGCCGTCGACG
>DATHOY010000222.1:0-10309 GCA_035484435.1 Vulcanimicrobiaceae bacterium
AAAGCTCCACACCGCGATGGCCATTAGGAGGAGAGTCTTGAGCGTTGGGCGCTCAAAAAATAAAAGGCCCCCGGAGAGGAGGCCCAGGAACAAAAACAAAAAGCCCTTCGCGATGATCCATCCTGAACTCTTCAGGCCTCTCACATCTCACCTTGGATCCACTCGCGAAGGGCTTTTACCTCATTTGCCTCAATTTCCTTAACTCACCTTCTCCGCCACGGCCTTAGCCTGTAGGAAGAGCAGCAAATAATCCTTCCCGCCGGTCTTTGAATCCGTTCCGCTCATGTTGAACCCGCCGAACGGATGCGCCCCCACCATCGCCCCCGTGCACTTCCGGTTCAGGTACAGGTTTCCCACGTAAAACTCTTCTTCCGCGCGCCGGATCTTCTCCGGATTTTTCGAATACACCGCGCCCGTCAATCCAAACTCGGTGTTGTTCGCGATCTCCATCGCATGATCGAAGTTCTTCGCCTTGATCACCGCTAGCACCGGACCAAACACTTCCTCTTGCGCCAGCCGCGCCTTCGGGTCCACGTCGGCGATAATCGTCGGCTCCACAAAGTAGCCGTCGCCCGCCGCGCGTCCGCCGCCGGTCATCAAACGCCCTTCCTTTTTCCCCACCTCGATGTAGTTGAGAATTCCCTTCATCGCCGATTCGCTTACCACCGGCCCCATGTAGTTGTTCGGGTCGTCGCTCGGCCCCACCTTGATCTTTTTCGTCCGCTCCACCAGTTTGGTCAGGAACGTGTCGTAAATCTTCTCACTGACAATCACGCGCGAACACGCCGAGCATTTTTGCCCCTGGTATCCGAACGCCGCCTGTGCCGTGCCTTCCACCGCGGCGTCAATGTCGGCCTCGTCGTCCACGATCATGCCGTCTTTGCCGCCCATCTCCAGCACGGTGCGCTTGATCCAGATCTGACCCGGCTGCGGCTTGTTCGCCAGCTCCGCGATCCGCAGCCCCACTTCCTTCGAGCCGGTGAACCCGATGTACCGCGTCTTTGGATGCTGCACAATCACGTCGCCGATCACCGCGCCCGAACCCGTCAGGAACTGCACCGCTTCCTTGGGCACGCCCGCTTCATGCAAAATGTCCACGAACTTCGCCGCAATCGTCGGCGAATCCGCCGCCGGCTTCAGCACCACGGTATTTCCCGTCACCAGCGAAGACACCACGAGACCCGCCATAATCGCCATCGGGAAATTCCAGGGAGGAATCACCGCGCCCACGCCCAGCGGGATATACACCATGTAGTTGCGCTCGCCGCGCATCGGCGTCAGCTTCTGCGGTTCGGCCAGGCGCAACATCTCGCGCCCGTAGTACTCGCAGAAATCGATGGTTTCCGCGACGTCCGCGTCCGCCTCAATCCAGCTCTTTCCTACTTCGAAGCAAACCAGCGCGCCCAGCTCAAACTTCCGCTCGCGAACAATCTGCGCCGCCTTGAACAGGTACTTCGCCCGCGTCTCCGCCGGCACCTTCTTCCAAACGTCAAAATACTTGTTCGCGGCCTCTACCGCCTGCGCGGCCTGCTCTTTCGACGCGTCCTGGAACACGCCAATCACTTCCGAAGGCCGCGACGGGTTCGTCGATTTCTTCTTCCCCGTCGTCACCACCTTCTGCCCGGCGATCCACATCGGGTACTCGTGCCCGAACTCGGCTTTCACTTTGGCCAGCGCCACTTCCATCCGCTTGCGGTTCTCCGCATTCGAAAAATCAATAAACGGCTCGTTCGTAAACTCGGCCACGTGCAATTTCGCTTCGGCAGTCGCCATAACACTTTCCTCCTGATTCGCTAACACTCAATTATAGGACTCCTACGCAAACCCGACAAGCGGCCCCAAACGGCCACGGCCCCGCCGGTTATGAGATCTGGATTTTCAGCCTACTCAGACGATTTTTGGCGCGTCACTTGGCTTCTTGTTGAGCAATCCATTTGTCGGTGCGGGCCTCGAGCATGTCGAGTGGCAGCGTTCCACCGTCGAGGATTTCATCGTGGAAAGTGCGGATGTCGAACTTGGGGCCCAACTCTTTTTTGGCGTGTTCGCGAAGCTCGCGAATCTTTAGCTGGCCCAGCTTGTAGCTAAGGGCCTGGGCGGGCCACGCGATGTAGCGGTCGGTTTCCGATTGGATGGTCGGCTCGTCCACTGCGCCTGATTTGCGGAAGAAATCCACGACCTGATCGCGTGTCCACCCTTTGGAGTGGATGCCCGTGTCCACCACCAGCCGCACGGCGCGGAAGAGTTCGGACGAAAGCCGGCCATAGTCTGAAACGGGATCCTGGTAAAAGCCAACCTCTTTGCCAAGCTCCTCCGCGTAAAGCGCCCAGCCTTCGGTATAGGCGTTAAATCCAAGCCCGTGAAGGCGAAACTTTGGCAACCCGGTCAGTTGTTGTTGCACGGAGAGCTGCATGTGATGGCCGGGAACACCTTCGTGGTAGGCGATCGCTTCGTCGTCCACCAGCGAGCGCTCTGCGAACTTCGACGTCGCCACGACGACGCGGCCGGGCCGCTTGCCGTCCGGAGTCCCCGTGACGTAGTGGGTCGCGGCCGCCGACTGGAATGCGGGAATCGCCTCGACGGTCACCGGCGATTTCGGCAGCAGCGTGAACAACTGCGGCAGCTTCGGCTCCATCTGCGCGATGTAATGGCGAAAGTCGTCCAGAATCTGGTCGGTGGAAGTGGGGATGTACTTGGGATTCGTTTTCAGCGCGGCTCGAAAAGCAGCCAGGTCCGCGAATCCCTCTTTTTTGGCAATTGCCGTCATCTCCGCCTGGATGCGCTCGATTTCGCGCAGCCCCAGTTTGTGGATTTCGTCGGCGCTCATGTGCGTCGTGGTGCGGCCGTAGATGTCGTTCTGGTAGCGTTTCTCTCCGTCTGCCAGCGAAGTCACCGCAAGCGCGGTGCGGCCGTGCGGAGCGTATTCCGTGCTAACGAAAGCTGCGAAGGCCTTGTACGAGGGGAAAACATCCTTCTCAATCGCCGTGGTGATTTCCTGCGTCAGCCGCTTCTGGTCTTCCGCGGAAATCTCGGCCGGATACTTCTTTGTCGGCGTCAGATACGGATTGGCGTCGATGATGCCCTGGCACTGCGCCGGCAATTTCTCCATCAGGAATCGCACCGGCATCAGATTGTCCTTCATCCCTGCGCGCAGCACTTCGGTGGTCTGACTGAGCACCCGGGGAATCTGGTGCAGGCGCGCGATGTAATCCTCATAGTGCTTCACCGAGTCAAACGGCACAGACAGAGGCAGATCCGCAAGGGCCGTGTGAATGCCGTTCATCTGGTTGACCGGCATTTCGTATTCCTTCAGGTCGAAGTCGGCGATACGCTGCTGCAGCACACGAATCAGCAGGTCGTGGGAGAGTTGATCCTGGTCGGAAAAACCCGTGGTGGGAATGGCCTGCAGGCGGCCGAGGAAAGTTCGATTCGTCTCGTTGCGCTGGGCTATCGCCGCCAGCGAGTATTCGGCCAGCTTGTCGTTGAAGCGGTAGTCGCCGAAGGAAGTGGCGCGCTCCGGAAAATTACGCAGGTCGGATTCGTACTGCTCCTCAAACAGCGCGCTCTGCGCCGCCAGCCGCTCGGCAACCGGTTTGACGTCCTGGGCAAACACCGAACCCGTGAGAAAAACTGAAAAAAGAAATATTTTGTGAAATCGCATGCGTTGCAGCGTACCAAAGGTCAGAAGCTAGTTGAACAGGAAAATTTGTGTTTCAAATACTCCCTACTTCCCCGTCAACCACTCATACTGCTCCGCGGTCAGCGGCACCACCGACAGCCTCCCAACTCTCACCAGCGGCGACTCCCTGAAAATTTTCTCCTGCTTGATGTCTCCCAGCGAAACCGCTTTTGTCAGCGCCTTCCCCGCCTTGATCTTCACCACCGGCTTCTTCGGATCCTTCGCATTTACGGACACCACCGTCGCCGTCCCCACCGCGCTCTTCACTTCACCGGTTTCGTAAATGATCAACCGCGCCCCAGGTTCCATCTCTCGCAAATTCCTTACGGCCGTCGGATTCGTCACCCCGTCCCACTCCGTCTCGCGATCCTTCACCAAATCCGCGAACGAATAGACCGTCGCTTCCGTCTTCAGCAAATAGTAGTTCGCCACAGCTCCCCCGTAGCGGCCACCTTCAGGTGGCCACGCCATCCTCTATCCGACGCTCCAAAGCCTAGCCCACGAACTTCAACTCTTCAACTCCGGAACTCTTAATATCCCCAACTCCTCAGCACGGCGCAGTCTCCCCCGCAACTATCCCTGCGCTCCAGTACTTTTGGGGGGTGCCTCCGCCGCACAATTCTATTGCCCTTCCACCCATCTGAAAGGGTACAATCACCCCAGAATTTAAGGTTGCCTCGGCTCTGGAGTCCCCCAGGGCGGTTTCTCAAAATTGATGCATCGCACGCCCACATCTCGATGGGCCCCCAGCCGGCCACTCGGCTCCTGCGTAGCGCTCTATCTCTGCGCGTCGGCTTCCCTGCTTGCGTTGCCTTTGCGAGCGCAGGATGCGCAGCCAGATTCGCAATCTGTTGCCGAAGCCGCCCGCGCCGAACAAGCCCGCAAGGCCGCGCAGCAGAAAAAAGATTCGCACGTTTATACGAATGAAGATTTGAAGCAGTCACAAATTCTCACGCAACGCGATCGCGCCCAAGTCGAAGCCCGCAAGAATAGTTCTCCCGCAACGCCCGCGAATCCTGTTCAGCCGTCCGTCAACGCCGAGAAAAATTCCGCTCCTGAAAGTTTGGGCGAAGTCGCTCGCCGTTATCGCCGCGAGAAACTGGAAGCTTCTCAGGCCGCAGAGGCCGCGAAGCAACAGCCGGCCGCGCGCTTCCCGATGAATCTTGCGCAGCCTTCCTTCGCCGCGCCCGTGAAACCCGTCGCGCCGCTTGCCGCACCAACCGAGCATCCGCGTTCATCCGCGAAGCCCCTGCAAAAAATCGCGCCGTCGCGCCGCGACCCATTTTCCCGCCAGCGCTTCTTCCCCGCGCTCCCCAGCGAACGCGCGCCGCTCGCTCCAAATTTCTCCGCGCCCGCAAAGCCGGCTCTCTCGTTCGCCAATCCGGCGCCCCGCGCTCCCGCGGTCCACGCAGCCGCGCCGCCGCCCGCCGCCGCTCCCAAATTGCTGCTTCCTGCAAAACCCGTTCCCGCGCGTCCCTCGCTCGCTCCGCCCAACGCGCCCGCAGCTCCGTCCGTTAATCATCCCAGCGCCAGTCAAATCCGCATCCAGCCCGGCGACTCTCTCTGGAAAATCGCCCGCCGCCATCTCGGCAGCGGCTCTCGCTGGAACGATCTCCTCGCCGCCAATCCGGCGATTTCCGATCCGCTCCATCTCCAACCCGGCGCCGTGCTGGTTGTCCCCGCAACCGAACTTCGTTCCCGCGTGCAGCCCCCCAGCATCACCGTCCAAAGCGGCGACTCCCTCTGGAAAATCGCCGCTTCGCAGCTCGGCAGCGCCGCCGCCTGGCCGTGCATCGCCCAGGCCAATCCCCAATTGCGCGACGCCAATCTCCTTCGCCCCGGTCAACTCCTAATCCTCCCCGCTACCTGCCCCGCTCGGCCGTCCAACGCACCCGCGAATTAAGTCCGATCCCGGGCAGCTCTTTTTTTCGCTCCGAACTCTGCGTCCTCTGTGCCTCAGCGTCCTCTGCGTTAAATTCTTCTTCCCTCTTATTTCCATTTTCCGGCGTTGTTGCTGATGCACCTTTTCGCCAAATGGAAACATCGAATTATCGACTGCAAGCGATTCGTTCTTTGCTGTTTTTTCGATGCTGATATTTGTAACTCCTGATTTTCTCCAGCGTCAAATCATGGACAAGCGAATTTGAAACTCGCCCGCGGGCAGTGCGTCTGTTCTTCTTTGCAGCGTGCCGGCGGTAATTTGAAAGGAAATGAATCTCATGAAACTCTCGAAACTTTCTCTCGCATTTTTCGGCTCGGCGCTGCTGCTTTCTTCGGCCGCCGTTGCCGGCGAAATCAACAAAGGCTCGCTCAACTTGTATGAAAAGGTCAGCGTCGAAGGTAAGGCGTTGAACCCCGGCAAGTACACCATCACGTGGGACGGCTCCGGACCCAACGTTCAGGTCACCGTGCTGCAGGGTAAGCAGACCGTTGCCACCTTCGCGGCTCACGTAAGCGAGCAGACCACGCGCAACACCGAAGATGCCTACGGCTCCGCCTCCGACACCAACGGCTCGCGCACGCTCACCGCGATCTACCCCAACGGCAAGCGCTTCTCGCTCGAACTCGAGCAAGCCACGGCCAGTCAGCCGTCCACCTCGCCCTCTTCCAAGTAACTATGTAGTGGCCGAACTTCAGATCGGCCGATCTAAAGTTCGGCCACTACAGGAGATCTACGGCCCGCCTCCCAGGGCGGGCCGCTCTTCTCCGCTCCGACATCTGCTTGCCCAGAACGCATTCAGCGATGGGCGCTCTCGGCGTTAATTCCCCTCTTCGTCCCAGCTGTAAACTGTAGTCTCTCCCCACTGGTCCCCGGCCACTTTTCGCTCGCCACTCGCCACTGCCTCTAAACGATCCTCTCGCACCGCTTCACGTCCCGCGGCTCCGCCAACAACTTCTCCACCTGCTCCAAAAACCTCTCCGTATGCGGCAGCTTCGCGTGCGCCTCAAACACTTCCACATTCCTCCACCGCGAATGCAGGTAGTACAGCCGCGCATTCCGCACCGACCGGTACCCATGCACCTCCGTGCACCCCGCCTCCGCCCGCGTCGCCGTCACCACGTCCGCCAGCGCCGACTCGAACGCGCTCTCTTTCCCATCCAGCACCAGGAATCGTCCAAATATGTAGAGTTCCATCACCGCCCTCCAGAACTACCCAGTCTACGCCGCTTCGTTCACCCCGAGCGCCTGAGGCGCGGCAGAAATTTGGCCCAGTGCGTAAGCGCTGGGAAGCATCCCCAAGGAATCCGGAGTACCGTAGGTGCGACAGATTCCTGTTTTCCCTCTCCTCGATATGGAATGCCCCAATAGAAATCGCCGACTATTTGCAGAGTTGTAGTCGGCGGATGAAAAAAACAATGGCGGAACCGATTCTTACGTATCTTGGGACGATCTATCCCTGGCATTGCGATCACATGGGCCACATGAACGTGATGTGGTACGTGGGCAAATTTGACGAGGCCACCTGGCAGCTTTTTGCGTCCGTGGGGCTGCCTTCCTCTCGCCTGCGCGAGGAAGGGATTGGGCTGGTGGCGGTGGAACAGCGCATCGAATACAAACGCGAACTGCTGGCCGGCGACACCATCTCCATCCGCTCGACGTTTCAGGAGGTTCGCGAAAAAGCCCTGATCTTTTCCCACGAAATGACAAATCAGGAAACCCAGGAACTTGCCGCGCGCACTTTCTTGACCGGCGTTTGCATAGACCTGAAGACCCGCAAGGCGCGGCCCCTGCCCAGCGACATCCGCGAACGCATCGCCGCGGTGTCGGCGTAAAACCGCATTTGGAGTGCCGGGTGCCTGGCTGGGTGCCGAGCTTTGGTTTTTAAAGGGTTGGTATTGTAACTTTACTTTTAATTACCTTATCAATACACTTCGCCGATGACAATGAAACGTGCCGGTTCACCTTATGATTTTTGTAACTTTGTTTTTACCGATGGATGGGGTGCTGGGTGCCCTCCATCCATTCCCTCAACGGCTACTGCCGCTCGCACGGGGGCCTGAGAGTTGCTGAAATCTCGCCACGGTCCCTCTCTGCAGGGCCGACGTTCGCGAAGCGCGAACGAAAGAAAAAGCCGGCCCTTCCGCTCGGGATGACAGAAAAGGCAAAACTGCCGCGCTTCGCGCTGCTCCGAGCCCTTGCCACCTTCTGTCATCCCGAGCGAAGCAGCCCGATTTTTTCTTGCGCGCTGGAGCTTGGCGCGTCGGGCTGCGGAGAGAGGGACCGTGGCAACCAACCATGTCCTACGCAAACCAATGGCACGACTGCAGACGTGACCTGAGGAGCCGCTGATGGCCGTGTACCACGTTTACATCCTTGACAGCTCCTCCGGCGTACTGTACACCGGCATCACCAACTTCCTGGAGCGCCGTGTGCGCGAGCATAAAGCGAAGCTCGTCGAAGGCTTCACAAAACGATATGACGTGACGCGGTTCGTTTACTACGAACCGCACGGCCAGCCCAAGTCTGCGATCCACCGGGAGAAACAGATCAAAAGCTGGCGGCGGGAGAAAAAGCTTGCCCTGATCCGATCTATGAACCCCGAGCTTCGCGATTTGAGCGAGGATTTTCCGCACTGATGGGCACTTGGTCGCGCGCATTGAAATGGGGGTTGAATCGGACGTGTTGCCCCGGTCCCTCTCTGCAGGGTCGACGTTCGCGAAGCGCGAACGGAAGAAAAAATCGGCCCTTCCGCTCCCCTCGGCTCCGCTCGGGGCAAGCTTGATGACGGAAAAGGCAAATGCGGAGAGGAAACATGAGGAGAAGAACCGACCTGAAGGTCGGCCACTACAGTTCGGCGACTGCTTGGGCGAAGATTTTTGTGTGCTGGTCTATGTCGGCGGGGGTGGTGTCCGGGCACATCAGGGCCATGTTGTGGAATGGAGTCAGGAGGACGCCGCGGTTGAGGGCGTAGAGGTGGAGGAAGCGCTCCAGCTCGAAGTCGGCCGCGGCGGCGGATTCGCCTCCGTTGCGCGGAGGGCGCTGGCAGAAGGTGTACTCGGCGCGGGCGCCGAGACGCTGGACGTTCCAGGGCAGGCCGTGCTTTTTGATTTCGGCGGCGACGCCGTCGTTGAAGCGGGCGGCGAGCGGCATCATCTTCTGGAAATTTTCCTCGGTGAGGATATTGGCGAGCGTGGCGCGCATCGCGGCGAGCGACAGCGCGTTGCCGGCGAGCGTGCCGCCGATGCCGCCGACGTCGCAATCCTCCAGGTGGATGCGGGCGGAGATGCGCTGGGCGACTTCTTCGGAGCAGCCGTAGGTGGCGCCGGGGATGCCGCTGCCAATCGCTTTGCCGAAGACGACGAGGTCCGGCTCCAGCCGCCAAGCGGCCGTGCAGCCGCCCGGGCCGGCGCAGATGGTGTGCGTTTCATCGGCGATGAAGAGCGAGCCATAGCGTTTGGCGAGTTGCTGCGCCTGCCGCCAGTAGCCGTCGCCGGGGAGGATGATGCCGACGTTGGTCATGGCCGGCTCGGCGAGGATGCAGGCAACGTCGTTGTGCTTGAGGGCGTCTTCGAGCGCGTTGAGGTCGTTGAACTCGACGACGCGCGTGGTTTCGGCGGGATTCACCGGCGGACCGATGTTGCCGCGGCGCGGGCCGACGGCGCCGTTTTCGAGCGTGGCGAAGGATTCGTCCACCGTGCCGTGATAGCAGTAGTGGTAGACGAGAATTTTTGAGCGCTGGGTGATTTCGCGGGCGATGCGGATGGAAAAGCGGTTGGCGTCGGTGGCGGTGAGCGTGAACTGCCAGTAAGGGAGGCCGAAGCGTTTCTTTAGATCTTCGCCGACGAAGATGGCGTCTTCGGTGGGCAGCATCAGCGTGATGCCGTCTTTTACGCGTTTGGCCACCGCTTCGGCGACGACTTCGGGCGAATGGCCGGTCATCGCGCCGGTGTCGCCGAGGCACAAATCTACGTAGTCTTTGCCGTCGGCGCAGGTGAAGTGGGCGCCTTTTGCGGTTGTGACAAAGATGGGGAATTCGCCGGCCCACTTTTTCATCCAGTTCATGGGGACGCCGCCGAGGAGAGATTGCTGGGCGCGTTTGTAGAATTCCGCCGAGCGCGGATGTTGTGCTACGAAGCGTTTGGCTTCGCGTTGTTGCAGCGTCTTTAGCTTTTCGCGATCGATTGTGGCCATTTGTCGGTGTTCGGGGCGCACAGGCTGAAGCCTATGCTACCTGTCTATCGCAGTTCGTGGATGATTTCCTTGGCGGCGTTTGCGCCGGATGCTCCGGTCAAGCCGTTTCCCGGATGCGTTCCGTTGCTGCAGAGGAACAGGCCTTTTACCGGCGTTTGATAGCGCGCCCAGTCGAGAATCGGGCGCATCGTGAAGAGCTGATCGAGCGCCAATTCGCCATGGAAAATGTGGCCGCCGGTGAAACCGTAGGTTGATTCGAGATCGAGCGGCGTGATGACGTGCGCCGATTCGACAAGACGCGGAAGATTCGGCGCGTACGCGGAAAGCGTCTTGATGACGCTGTTCGCGAGTTCGCCGCGACGTTCGTTCCAGGTTCCCTTCTTCAACTTGTACGGCGCGAACTGGAAGTACGCAGAAAGCACGTGCTTGCCTTCCGGCGCGAGCGACGGATCGAGAATCGTGGGAATCGTTACGTCGAGAACCGGCGCGGCGGAAATCTC
>DATHOY010000223.1:0-33678 GCA_035484435.1 Vulcanimicrobiaceae bacterium
TGGCAAACACGATTTCGTCGTGCGCGGAAAGGCTGGCGAATTTGTTGGGGTGCGAACGGAACGGCAGCCCGGTCAGCTCAGCAATCTTTTTCGCTGCGCGCTCCGCAAATTCGGGATGCGCGTTCAGCCCGGTGCCAACGGCAGTGCCGCCAATCGCGAGATCCAACAACCCATCCATCGCCATGGCAATACGCGCGCCGTCGCGATCCAGCAGGCTGACCCAGCCGGAAAATTCCTGGCCGACGGTCAGAGGCGTCGCGTCCTGCAGATGGGTGCGCCCGATTTTCACCACGTCCTTGAATTCTTTTGCCTTGGCATCAATTGTGTCGCGCAAGCGCTTCACCGCGGGCAGCAGCCGTCGCGAAGTCTCCGCCGCGGCCGCAATGTGCATGGCCGCGGGAAACGTGTCGTTCGACGACTGCGACATATTCACGTCGTCATTCGGGTGAATCGGCTTCTTGGTGCCCATTTCGCCGTGCGCAATCTGAATCGCGCGATTGGAAATCACTTCGTTCACGTTCATGTTGGTCTGGGTGCCGCTGCCGGTCTGCCAGATGCGAAGCGGGAAGTGCTCGTTGAGTTTTCCGGAAATCACTTCGTCAGCGGCTTGCGTAATCAGGTTAGCTTTTTCTTCGGAAAGTTTACCGAGGTCGCGGTTCACCAGCGCCGCGGCCTTTTTCAGGATGCCGAACGCGCGAATCAACTCCGGCGGCATGGTGTCTTTGCCGATCGCGAAATGAATCAGCGAACGCGCCGTCTGCGCGCCGTAGTAGCGGTCCATCGGCACATCAATGCTGCCCATGCTGTCGGATTCGGAGCGGGTGGGAACGGACTTGGCGAACTGCGTGGCTTCACTCATGGCGATCTCCTTGAGTGCGATGAAAGATAGTGTAGCAGGAAGGAAGGTGACTAGTGACTGGTGACCCGTTCGGTAAACTCAGGGCCGGCTAGTGGCTGGTGAATCCTCGTCGAGGCTTGAAATCCTCCATCTGGTGGAAGTGGAATCCACGGAAGCCGTAGAAAATGTCGGCGCGCCGACATTTAAAGTATTACTTTAAGGTTATATAAAAGATATCGTACCAGTATTGCCTTGACGGCTAACAGGGTTGCGTGCGAATTTGCTGAAGTGCCGCTGGCTTGCTCGAAATACGGGGCTTAGATGGGCCATTTCGGAAGAGCGGGAGAGTCCTGGTACCCCCTCGCAAAATAGAGCGAAGATAATTCCTGAGGTCGCGCGACTTTTCCAATCAACCTGGGTTGTGAGGCGCAAGACTGAGGGGACGTCCTTGTGTGCATGGATTATTGCCCGCACGGGTGTCCCTGGGGTTAACCACGGCTCTCTCGCCAGGCCGTTTCGGAAATCCACAACTTGGAGGAAGTCATGAAACGTCTCATCGTTTCTTTGGTGAGCGCTGTAACGCTACTGGTGTTGGCAAACGGGGTCCAAGCACAGGACCTGCTGGTGCCGGCCGGGACGCTGTTGCAGTGCACTATGAGTGAACCGAACTTCTCGTCGGCGACGGCGTCGGTGGGGGATCCGGTGTTGTGCCATCTGAAGAGCTTTCAGGAGTTCGGACGCACCGTGTTTCCGCGGGGCAGCATGCTGGCCGGGCACTTGGAAGAAGAAAAGGATCCGGGCCACTTTGTGGGCAAGGGCTACCTGAAAATTACGTTCGACCGCGTGATCGTGCCGACAGGGGATGTTCCGTTGCCGGCGAAAGTGATCGCGGCGAAGGGCTTCAAGGTGGACAAGCAGGGAGACATCAAGGGCAAAGGGCACGCCAAACGCGACGTCGTCGAATGGATGATTCCGCCGCTGTGGCCGTGGAAGGTGGTGTCGCTGCCGGCGCGTGGGCCGCGGCCAACGCTGAAAGGCGAAGAGCCGATGCAACTGCGTTTGATGGACGACATCGTGGTGCCGCGGAATCTTTCGGCATCGAGCGCGGTGCCGCGCAACTTATCGGGGTCTGTCACGGCGCCGAGAAACATGCCGGTGTCCCTCATGGCACCGAACAACCTGTCGGCTGCCGCCAGCCATCCGGACCGGCCGCCTTACGCCTCCTCCAACATTCCCAAGCCCGGCGCATATACGGCCACGCCTGAGCCCGGGGCAACGCAGCAATCCGGCATAACGGAAGAGCCCGCAGTGGTCGTCGCGAACGAGAACATCATTCCTGCAGCGATAACCATGAGCGCTGTACCGCCAGTGTCTTCGCCGGTGGCGGAACAGACTGCGGCGCGCGTGACCACGGTGGTGCTGAAGTCGAACCAGGTGCTGGAAGTGACCAAGTACCGGATCGACGGCGGCCAGCTGAACTACTACGACGTGAACGGCGGCGGGGGATCGATCAGCACGGAGCAGATTGACTGGCGGCGCACCACCCAGATGACCGCGGAAGTGCGTTCGGTGGATTTGCCAGTGGTGGCCCGGCAGACGAATTAGGCGGAACAATCGAAAGAAGTAATGACCGGATGCGGACAGCACCGCGCGATCGCGGAGGTGTGTGTGCAAACACCCGCAAAAAACCTGGGGAATCACGGCTTCTGATGTTTACACGTAAAAAGCTCGATACTCCGCTGACCGCGCACGGTTATTAGCCAGTTCAACACACCCCCCTCTCTGGAATCTTGCGGAGCTGCCCGAGCCAACAGCAAACTACGCATACAGGTTCAGTACTCCTATACCTGACGGAGACTCGGTTCCAATTTTGTCACTGGGTTGGTGGGGTGGATCCCAGGCGATGGGTCGGAACAAAAGCGCGAATCGAGAGCCCGAGCGGGAGTAGCGACCTGGCAGGACAGAGAGATCAGGTGGGGATCGCGCACCCTGACCAACAAGAAGAGGTTGAAAACGATGGCTAGGAAAAATTTGGCACTGGCTCTGCTCGGCATCGCAGCGCTCCTCATTAGCGGCTGCAGCGGCATTAAAGGCGGTAACACCACGGGCGGCGGTGGTGGGACCGGCGGCGGCACGGGCGGCGGAACCGGGGGCGGCACAGGAGGCGGAGGGCCGTTTACTGTTGGCGGCA
The DNA here is from genome assembly GCA_035484435.1 of Vulcanimicrobiaceae bacterium. Taxonomy (GTDB): domain Bacteria; phylum Acidobacteriota; class Terriglobia; order Acidiferrales; family UBA7541; genus Acidiferrum. The sequence continues at coordinate 3,030 of DATHOY010000223.1, forward strand.
GCATTATTGGTCTGAACGGAACAGGATTGATTCTCACGAATAATGGCGGCGACGCTCTGACCATCACGCAGACGGGCACCTTTACCTTTGCCTTCAAGACCGCGATCCCTGGAAATACAAATTACAAAGTGGCCATTCAGCAGCAACCCTCGACCCCATCGCAAAATTGCAGCGTAACCAACCCAACGGGTACGGCGACCGCGAATGTCACCAGCGTCCAAGTGACCTGCGTACCGGTGTTTACAGTCGGCGGAAGCGTTTCCGGATTGGCGGGGAGCGGACTGGTTTTGCTGAACGGCACCGACAGTGTTTCAGTGACGGGCCTGGGCAACGTTAACTTCACCTTCCCGACGCCTCAAGCGAGCGGAGCCAGCTACACGGTGACGATCAAGACGCAACCAACGAATCCGCCGCAGACCTGCATTGTTGTCAACGGCACAGGCACGGTGCAGAGCAACGTTTCGACGGTTTCGATCGTGTGTCCTCAGCCGTCCTTCACCATCGGAGGCACACTCATCGGCTTGGTGGATGGCCCCGGGAATACCGTGGAGTTGATCAACAACGGTGGAGACAACATCTTTGTTACCGGCAACAATACGACCTGGACTTTTCCGACGCAGGTAACGGCTAACGGCGCGTATAACGTGCAGATTTTCGTGGATCCCACCAGCCAGCCGCAGCCTTGCTTCATCTTCTTCTACACCGGAATTGCGATTTCCAACGTTTCCAGCGTTCTGGTGGATTGCCAGCACAATGACTGGACCTGGAAGTCCGGACCGCTTACCGCGGGACAATTGGGCAAATTCGTAAGCCCGCCATCCAGCCCGAATACGAACACGCCGGGCGGACGCGATTACGCCGCTGCCTGGACCGATGGCTTTGGCAGGCACTGGATGTTCGGAGGATATGGAGAGGAGTTGACGGGCAAGACGCCTCCGGATCTGCCCGGATACTTGAATGATATGTGGCTCTTCGACCAGAGTTCTGGCGGCTGGATTCCGGCCAACGCTCCGATTACCACCTTAGACGGTCTTGCGCCCGCGACCCCCCCTTGCGCCACGTGCGTAAGTACCGCGGACATGGGCAACTTTGAGTCAGTCGATCTGGTTGCCGATACGAGCGGCGCCCCAGGAGCGGGTCCTGGCGGACGTTGGGGTGGCGTTACCTGGACAGATGCCGCTGGAAACCTGTGGCTGTTTGGTGGGCAGGGCATCACTACGAACAGCGGATTCGGCGCCCAAATCGGGTTGCTGAATGACGAGTGGATGTGGACAGCCGGTTCTTTGGACGCTTCGATAAAAGGCATTAACTACTCTGGATCGAACACGTACACGGGAACCTGGACAGCGGTGAAAAATGCTGCGGTGGTCAATCAGCCCGGCACGTACGGCACCTTGGGCACTTCTTCCGGCGGATATCCCGGCGGCCGTTGGGGCGCCGGATTCGCCGCGGACAATGCCGGCAACGTGTGGATGTTCGGCGGGCAGGGATACGATTCAGCCCACAACCTTGGGCTGCTGAATGACCTGTGGAAGTACAACATTGCCGCGCAGACCTGGACATGGATGGGCCCGACGAACTCGAACGTGGGCCAGAACAACGGTGTTTACGGCACGCTGGGCACACCCGGCGCGGCCAATGCCGCGGGACCAGGCGGGCGTCAAACCCCGGTGGTTTGGGCGGACAATAAGGGCAGCATCTGGGTCTTCGGGGGACTGGGACTGGACTCCGCGGGAACCCGCAACCCTGGATCACTGAATGGCCTCGGCGGCGGCACGGTAACCGCAGAGGGAGCGCTATTGAACGACCTCTGGCAGTTCGACATCGCCACGGGAACCTGGACATGGGTCTCCGGCGGCGGCGCAACCGGATTGGCCAACCAGAACGGAACGTACGGATCACAACTTACGGCTGCTGCCGGTAACGTTCCCGGGTCGCGGTGGAGCGGCGCAGGTTGGTCTGACTCCAACGGAAACATCTGGATCTTCGGCGGGTGGGGCTATGGCTCTACGCTTGGCCAGGGCACCGGATTCCTGAACGACGTGTGGGAATTCCATCCAGCCACCGGCGAATGGGTCTGGTGGAAGGGCTCCAGCAACGTCAACCAGAACGGCAACTATCCGACGCAGTTCACTCCGCCATATAACGTGCCGTACACGAACAGCACGCCGGGCGGACGGCGCGGCATGGCGTTCTGGCAACAGGACAACTTTGAGTTCGTCTGGGTGTTCGGCGGACAGGGTTTCGACTCGACCTCGAATACCAACAACTATCTCAACGACTTCTGGACGTACCTCGGATATCCGGACTAAGCCACGAGGCGGGCTGCGAGGAGTGACTCGCAGGCTCACGCTAAATCTAGAACAACCCTTTGCCGGGGCTCACCAGAGCCCCGGTTCTTTTTGGGCGGCATCGGACAGGCAGAGAGGGTTAACTGTTCGCGGGCAGTGCCCTCTGCAGCGGCCAGGCAAAAAACAGGCATCATGTATAATTGAAGGCAGGGGAAATCACCGCAAAATGGCCTTGGTACGGCAAAAAGGGAGAGCGTCGGCGGCAACGCGGCGCAAGCGGCGGCTGCGGTTTTACCGGACGCGGCTGCGCGAGCTGAAGATGATTGCAAAGGCGGTGTTGTCCACCAAGCACCCGGTGCTGGTGCACATCATCCCGATGCGGCGCTGCAACCTGGATTGCGGGTATTGCAACGAGTTTGACGACGTGTCGAAGCCGGTGCCGCTGGAAGAGATGAAGCGGCGGCTGGACAGCCTGGCGGCGATGGGAACCTCCGTGATTACGATCAGCGGCGGCGAGCCCCTGCTGCATCCCGACCTGGACGAAATTATCCGGCACATCCGCAATCGCGGAATGATCGCCGGCCTGATCACTAACGGATTTTTCCTGAACAAGGAGCGCATCGAGCGGTTGAACGACGCGGGGCTGGAGCACCTGCAGATCAGCATCGATAACGCCGTGCCGGACGAGGTGTCCAAGAAGAGCCTGAAGACGTTGGACGGGCGGCTGGAGATGCTTTCGGAATGGGCGGAATTCCAGGTGAACATCAATTCGGTGCTCGGCAGCGGGGTGAAGAACTCCGAGGACGCGCTGACGATCGCACACCGCGCGCTGGAGCTGGGATTTACGAGCACGGTCGGGATCATCCACGACCATGACGGGCAGTTGAAGCCGTTGGCGGAGCGGGACCAGGAGATTTTTGAAGAGATTATGACGCTGGGGAAGCGCTCGTATTCGCGCTTTAACCAGTTTCAACACAATGTAGCACGGGGACGCGAGCATGACTGGAAGTGCCGGGCCGGCTCGCGGTATCTGTACATCTGCGAGGACGGGCTGGTGCACTGGTGCTCGCAGCAGCGCGGCTATCCGGGGATACCTTTAGCAAATTACACGGCGGAGATGCGCCATCGGGAATACCTGACGCACAAGGGCTGCGCGCCGCGGTGCACGGTCAGTTGCGTGCAGCAGGTGGGAATCCTGGATAACTGGCGCTCGCCGCAAACGCTGCAGCCGATGCCCGCGGTGGCGCCGGGGAAGAGCGATCTGGTGCAGATCGCAAAGTAAGCGGGGGAAATTCACCACCGAGGTCACAGAGAACACAGAGGCGGGATCAAACAATAAGGATTGGGAGGGCGTTCCAGGTGGATGGAGCGCCCTTTTTGTTTATCTAAAGTTGCTGGCTGCGAACACATTGACGCGGCACCCGTTGACGCCGAGCGGTGGCTTTTCAAAAATATGGGTATGCCACAAGGAGCGATTGAGATTGAGAATCTCTCGAAGGAATATCCCTACGGGTTCCTTCACCTGAAAAAGAAAAAATCGTTGGAAGACCTGACCATGCAGGTCGAAGACGGCGAGGTGTTCGGTTTCCTGGGGCCGAACGGGGCGGGGAAATCCACGACGATCAAGCTGCTGATGCGGCTGATTTTTCCGACCACGGGAACGGCGCGAATCCTCGGGAGATCGATTGATGACGTTTCAATGCATGCTTCGATCGGTTATTTGCCGGAGCAGCCTTATTTTTACGACTACCTGACCGCGTACGAAGTGCTGGACTATTTCGCCAGATTTCACAACTTGAAGGCGAATGACCGTGCGGCGCGGGTGGAGGCGATGCTGAAAAAGGTGGGACTGGACACGGCGAAAAAAATTCAGCTGCGAAAATATTCGAAGGGCATGCTGCAGCGCGTGGGGCTGGCGCAGGCGATTCTCCACGAACCGAAAGTGGTGGTGCTGGATGAGCCGATGTCGGGCCTGGACCCCCTGGGTCGGCGCGAAGTGCGCGACATCATTCTGGAGTTGAAGCGCGAAGGCCGAACGGTGCTTTTTTCCACGCATGTACTGTCCGACGCGGAAATGTTGTGTGACCGCGTGGGCGTGATTGTTGGTGGAAAATTGCGGGGTATCGGCGCGCCCGGCGAACTGGTGGACATGAAGGCGCAGGGAATGGAAATCCTGTTCGAACTTTCGGGCGCGGCGCCGAGCTTGCAGTTGTTAACGAATGCCACTCGCACAGGCGACCGGTATCGCGTGCAATTGCCGGAGGCGGAATTGTACGCGGCGCTGGATGCGCTGAAGGCGGCGGGCGCGCGGATTTTGTCGGTTGCCCAGATCAAGCCGACGCTGGAGGAATATTTCATGCACCTGGTGGAAGCCGACCGGGCGCAGGCGAGCGCCGTTGAGGTGAGCGGGAAATGAGAAACGTTCCAACGGTGGCGGCGAACACATTCCGGGAAGCGGTTCGCGACCGGGTGCTCTACAACCTGGTTTTCTTCGCGCTGATGATGATCGGCGCGGCCATCCTGGTGGGGCAGGTCTCCATCGGAATCGAGCGCGACGTAATCATCAGCCTGGGGCTTTCCGCGATTTCGGTGGTCGGCATTCTCATCGCGATATTTTTGGGCGTGGCGCTGGTTTCGAAAGAGATGGACAAGCGCACGCTGTACGCTCTACTGGCGAAGCCGGTGAAGCGGTGGGAATTCCTACTGGGGAAATTTGTCGGGCTGGTGATGACGCTGACGGTGAACACGGCCGCGATGGCCGCGGGATTGTACATTGCGCTGTGGAGCGTAAATCGAGAGTGGCAGGCGAGCGATATTTACATTCTGACCGCGGTGTACTTGATCCTGCTGAAACTGGCGTTGATCGTGGCACTGGCGCTGCTGTTTTCGTGCTTCACCACGCCGTTCCTGGCCATTCTGTTCACCGCTGGAATGTACGTGGCAGGTTTGCTGGCGGGCGATCTGCGGACCGTCCACGGAGTGGAACTGGATCCCGGGACGCTGCGATGGATGCGGGGCATTTCTTACTTGCTGCCAAATTTTGAGAATTTCAACGTGCTGGGCCGGGTGGTGCACGGGCGAGGCGTCCCCGGGGCGCTTGTCTGGCAAGCGACGCTGTATGCCCTGCTGTACACGGCGATTGTGCTGACGGGAGCCGCTATCGTATTTTCGAAGCGGAACCTGAAATGAACCGGCGCTCAATCAACGGAGCGGTGTTGGGCGCGCTGCTGCTGGCGGGGTTCGTGTGCGTTTGGCAGCTGCAGGAGAGAGTGGATGCGGAGCGAACGAAGCTGCAACTGGAAAGCGATGAATTGACGCTGCGTTCCCCGGCGGTGATGAAGCGATTGAGCCTGGAATATGCGCCGCTGCTGGGAGCAATCTACTGGACGCGCGCGGTGCAATATTTCGGCGAGAAACACCGGGAGCATGACTCGAATCTGGAGCAGTTGTGGCCGCTTCTGGATATCGCCACCACGCTCGACCCTAACCTGAAGATTGCTTACCACTTTGGGGCAACGTTTTTGAGTGATGCTCCGCCGCGGGGGGCCGGCCATCCCGATCAGGCCGTGGCGCTTCTGGAGCGCGGCATCCAGGCCAATCCGGATCACTGGAGATTTTACCAGGATCTCGGAAATGTGTATTACTTCGACAAAAAAGACTACGTGAAGGCGTCGCAGGCGTTTGAAGCGGGCAGCCGGTTGCCGGGAACTCCGGTATTCATGAAGATTATGGCGGCGAGGATCGCGGCGGAAGGCGAATCGCTGGAAACTTCCTACGCACTGTGGCTGGAGCTCTATCAAACAACAACGAACAAGGAAGTACGGAAGAACGCCGATGACCACCTGCGACTGGTGAAGGTGCTGATGGATTTGCGGGCGCTGAACCAGATTGCGGATAACTACGAGCGGCAAACAAAACGACGCGCCGCAAGCATCCAAGATTTGGCGGACGCGGGAATGCTCTCCGGACAGCCCGTGGATCCGGAAGGGTTCCCGTACGTGCTGGGTCAATTGGGTCGCGCGGAACCAAATCCGAAGAGCCCGGCGAGAGACGAGTGGATGAAAGAGAAAAAGTAGAGAAAGGCGCGAACTTACTCCGACACACAGAGAAGGGTCATGTGCGGGTCGATCTGCAGCTTGTGGGGCTGAATGCCGGAAGTGAACGTGAAATTCGTTTCTTCGCCGGTGGCAATGACGGTGCCGAGATAAATTGTATGGCCCGGAATTGCCGTGGTGGCGTAAATGGGCACGGGCGCGATGAAGGAGCGAGGCACCCCTTCCTGCAGCAACTTTCCACGAATCTGAAATCCCTTTTCGCTGCTGTGCGATGTGAACTGCACCTTATAGTGCGGGATGCCGGTGCCGCGAACATACTCGTCGAAAAACCATTCCATCGAATGCCCGCCTTCCAACGCCATCCGAGGAGTCATCACGGCTTCGACTTCGCGCTGCAGGTCCGTGGTGGTCAGCGCCTTGCGCGCGTATTTTGAAACCAGCGTGTGCAACAGGCCGACGAAGCGCGCGTCGGGATCTTTCCCAGCGGGGGCGTTGGGTTGCCGTAGCATTTCGCGCAACATGTGCATGATCCAGGTGCCTTTTGCGTAGACCACCACGTTGTACGCATCGGGCGAGCGAGAGGAGACAAGCCGGCGGCCGGCGATGACGGGGCCGATGTCCCCCGGCGCGCGATCTTCTCCCTCCGCTTTGGTGATCAGGCGTTTTCGGTAATTGGTCAGCCAGGTGTTCAGCGGATGGTCCTGAGCCTTCTTCGAATCCGCGAATTGCAGCGCGAGATATTCGGCGATCGCTTCATCAATCCATTGGTCCTGATAGGAGGACCAGCCCACCACATTTCCCCACCACTGATGCGCGACCTCGTGGAACGGCACCACGTCGGTGAAGAACGCGCGGCCCGTTGGGCTGAGTCCCGCGCGATATTGGGCCTCGTCTGGCAGGAAGGAAAGAGTGGAGAGATACAAAAGCCCGGGCCAGCCCTGGCCGAATGTACCAGGGATTTGCGAAACCCCCAGATACCGGAAAGGGAACGGGCCGGAGTAAATTTCATAGAAACGGATTGAAGAATCGATTTCGCGCGCCAACTGTTTCAGAAAGCCGGCGGGACTGGGGGGAAGCATCGGCAAGTCGTCGCCCATCTGAGGGTGCGCAATGGAAGTGTGCCGGGAGGAGTCATCGGAACCCGTGGGTTTGGAGAGACGCGAGCGCAAGAATTCCTCGAGTTGCTTGTTTGCGTAGACCTCGATGGTGCGAGTTTCGGAAGACAGCGAACTACTGGCGTACTCGCCCAAGTTGAAGCCGGCTTCGGGAACCGGAATTTCGGTTTTCCACGTCGCTACGCGCCATTCGCCCTCCTCGCGTTCCGCGGACTTCGTGCCGGTGGCGGCGAGGCGAAGTTTCTTCGGCCAGTGAAAAGTCAAATCGTAAAAAGCGAATTCGGCGGCATCGCCATAGTGCGGGTACCAGCTTTCCCTTGCGCCGACGAACAAAACGCTGTTGCCCGCGTCTTCGATGACGTTGCCGGTGTAGCGGAAATGCAGTCGGAACGTGTTTCCCGGTGCGGGGGGCTTGGGAAAGAAGACGATGAGCGAATCCTGCCCGCGTGAGTTGATCTCCTTCTGAGTCAGGCCTTCGTTTTGAAAGAAGGGAAGCGCTTCGTCATTGTCGCCGGTGACTGTGGAAATTTTAAGCGCGCGCGAAAGCTGGACGGTAAGAAACTGCTGCGCGCCGGCGGCGGCACGGAACTCGATGTTAGCGGTGGCCTCAAGTGAATTGTCAGGATGAATCGTGGTGTCGATGGAGTACCGGACAGCGTCCATGCCCATGGAGAAAGGAGGCGAGTCGGGCACGCGGTAGGAACTCCAGACGTCGTAGTAGGTGGCCTTGCCGACGGTGCGGGGCTGGCCGAGGCAGAAATTTTCGTTTTGCATGTTGTCGAGCAGGATGTCCAGCGGACCGGTGAGTACGCCGTCGATGCCGGCGTGGAAAAAGGGCGCCGGGGGATTGGAAAATTTCTCGACGAGGATGCGCAGCGAGTGGGAGGGATTCAGGCGGGCGAGGCTGTTTCCCCAGAGGGAAGCGAACTGCTCGTCCACGGCGGGCGAGAGGCCTGCGCGCTGGAGTTCGTGCAGCAGATCCTGCTCCGTGCCGTCGGTGAATCGTATATATGCGGAGAGAAACTGTTCGTCGAGGACGGGCGCGCCGAGGAAACGCGCGACCTGCTGCTTTTCCACCGGGTCGCGAGGCAGCGCGACGATGTGGCCGATGCCGGAAAAGACGAACCCGGTGATGCGGCCTTCAAAGGATTGGAAAAAGGCGATTTTGCCGTCCTGGAAGGCCAGCACGGTGTCGGCTTTGCGGAGTTCGACGCGGTCCTTGGTGGCGACCGTGTAGACGTGCTGCGAATCGATGGTGAGGGCGTTCAGGGCGGTGAGAAGTTCGCGCGGGGAAGAGTCCGCCGCGCCGGAAATCGAAGGAAAAAGAGCCGCAAAAACAACCAGGAGGAGACGAAGCCGCATGAAAAGAGTGTAGACACATTCGGCATGCGGGAACAAGACGGACAGCGAAGGTTTCCGTTGCGCGTTAAAATGGGTAAATGCGGCGTAACGTGATTCAGGTTCCAAAAGTGCTGGCGATGCTGGCCTGCGTCCTGTTGTTTGCGGGTGCGGCGCGCGCGGACAAGATTGTGCTGAAGAACGGACGGAAGATTGTCGCTTATAACGTGGTGGAAGACGGCGACAAGGTTCGCTACGAAACTTCCGCGGGGCAGATGGCTCTGCCGAAATCGATTGTGGATCACATCGAAAAAGGCGGGTTTCTGGCGCCGATGGGCTCGCCGGCCGCCGCGGCGGCAAGCCTGAACCTGGAGCCGCCGGAGGCGGCTGCAACCGCGGTCGATACAGAGATCGACAAGAGCGCGGTGCACGACGGGTCGGTGGACCGGAACTACGTCAATAATCTGGAAAGCGGGGCAGCCAGCGGCGGGGAAAAGGCGATGCAGGCCGCGCGGGCGCACCATGCCGCTTCGCGATTTGAAATGTCGCGGGGCGATCTGGAGCATGCACTGACGGACGCGCGGGCCGCGGTGTTTTATGCACCGGAGGATCCGGCGATGCTGATGGAACTGGCGTACGTGTATCTGCGGCGGAGCGAGTTCAAGCAGTCGCTCGAATATCTGGAGCGTGCGAAACGCTATGCGCCGAAGAGTCCGGACGTTTACAAGCTGGAGGGTTGGACTTATTACGGGCTGAACCGGCCCGACCAGGCCGTTGCGGAGTGGAAAAAATCATTGGCGCTGCGGCCGGATTCGGAAGTACAGGCGGCGCTGGATAAGGCGCTGCGAGACAAGAACGAGGAAGAGAACTACCGGGAGAACGAGAGTACGCATTTCCAGCTGAAGTACAACGGTGCGGCGGAACCGGGGCTGGCGAGGGAAGTTCTGCATACGTTGGAGGGGCATTACCAGCAGATCGAATCGGAATTGAATTTTTCGCCGCCGGATCCGATCGGCGTTGTGTTGTATACGCAGGAGGGATTTGCGGACATAACGCGGGCACCTGGTTGGGTGGGGGCGCTGAACGACGGGCGGATTCGCGTGCCGGTGCAGGGGCTGACGAGCGTGGACTCGGAATTATCGCGGATTCTGCGTCATGAATTGACGCACAGTTTCATTCAGCAGAAAACACATGGGCGCGCGCCGACGTGGATCCAGGAAGGCTTGGCGCAGTGGATGGAAGGAAAACGCAGCGACGAAAGCGCTGCCGCGCTGCTGCAGGTGTATGACGCAGGGCAAGCCGCGCCGCTGGCTCAGCTGGAAGGCTCGTGGATGCGCTTGCCGGGGCCGATGGCGAGCTATGCGTATGCCTGGGCGCTGGCCAACATGGAATACATAGTGCAGACGCAGGGGATGGGGGATGTCGAGCGGATTCTGGACCGTCTGGCCGCGGGGACGGCGACGGAGCAAGCGGTGCGCGACGTGCTGCACGACGATTACGCGGATTTGATGCAGGCGACAGCGCAGTATCTGAAGAAAAATTACGGAAGGTGAAGCCAACTGTAGTTTCACGTTCCGTCCGCGTTCATGGTTTGGATGGTGAATCGGTCGAGGTTTCAATCAAGCTGAGCGCGATGCTCTTGTGATCGCCTTCCTCCAAGTGAATGGGAACTCCCTTATTGTCATACGGCTTTAGGAAATCGGCGTCGTACCAGTCGTCTTCCTCCACGGAATCCCAACTGAAAAGCTTGTAGTCACCCGGCAGGATTCCCTTTAGACGAAATTGGCCGTTTTGATCCGTCTTGGCCGTTGCATAGTTCGAAGATTGCTCTCGTAATCGCTGTTCGGGGACGAGGACGACAAACACGCCGACGGCGGGTAGAGAATCGCCACTGAGCACCTGTCCATCCAGGTGTGGTGCGCGGCAACTGATTCCAATCTCCAGGGAATTATCGGCGCCGGAATGAATCGGAATCTTGCCATCCACCATCGGTGTCGATCCAACTCGAGCGGATTTGACATAGCAGTCCGAGTTGGGACCGCGGATCAACGGGCGATACTCGCTTTCGTTCACACTTCGAAAAAGCAATGAACCATCTGGCTTGACCTCTGAGTGTTTTACGGAGCCGGATTCCGCGTCCACTGGCGACAGGAAAACCGTAAATTTAGAAATATCCTCTTGTTTGTTCCCTTCCCATTTCACACGGCCATTCGTTGCAAACGAGGGCGCAAATGCCAGGGTGACATCTTCCACGTCGGCTTCGGCAACTTCCAATTCGCGAGCGACGTAGAGTGGTTCCAATTTGTCTCGATCGAAGTAAACAGCCTGTAGGTGGTATGACCCCGGTGGAACCCGATGAAGAATGAAAGTTCCATCCTTTGCAACAGAATGGGTATCAATCGTTTCAGGGGCCAGGAGGCCTGGGCCGCGTGGGCTCATGTAGATATTCATGTCACCCCGAATTGTGTTCACGGAGGGCGGATTGAGAATTTTCCCGCTGACCGTATTCATGGCCGCCAGCTCCATCCTGAAATCGATGGACGCGAGCTCCTGTCCGGGAGTCAGCGCCAGCGTTTGCGCCTTCGACGGAACCGTGGTGTTCGGAAAATAAGTGATGGGGTAGCCTTTTTTGAACAATCGCTGCCGCGGTTTTGCGTCGAATCCTTCTCGCGCGGACCAGGGGTCGTATGTGACGGCCACGTAATATCTGCCGGGACTCAGGTCATAAATCCGGAACTCTCCCAAATCGTTGGTTACGCTCGTGCCAATCTCCGGAGCATCTTGCCGTTTGCCCCGGCCGGTCGGACGAAGAACGCGCACAAGCGCTCCTTGGACAAGCTCTCCGTTTTCGTCGAAGACGTGGCCAGTGATAACAGATGCTCGCTGGAGTTTGAAAAACAGGCCGGTCATCTTCTGTCCTGGGGCAAGGGTTAGTATCGCGCCAGGGTCAGCCGATTTTCGCTGGCCGAAGCTAGCCTCAACGAAACCCGGATGAGAAACCGTCAACAAATAAGAGGCGCAAGGGAGGGCGTCAAGAGAAAAGTGGCCTTGCGAATCCGTGATATCGAAAACAGAATCCTCCCAATTTTCGTGGGTGACAAGCGTAACTCTTGCTTTTTTCAAAGGATCGCCGGTGTCTTGCCGACCCACCGTACCGGATACACTGCAGGTTTGCTTGTCGGTGGGAGCGGCACCGGTAGGGGGAGGGCTACTCTGCGCGCGAAGGCCGATGGAAAAAAGAAGGCCGAGCAAGATAGGGAGAGCGAACTTCATTGCAATCACCTTCAGGGTATGTCTTGTCGGCAATTTTACACGAATGGTATTGCTCAGGGCGAGCCGTTCGGAAAGCATTCGAAAACCAATTTTCGGCCTGTGCGGTGCCGCCTAGTCTGTAAGAAGCCTGGCAAGTAACGCGGACCGCTGGGGCATGGCGTTGATGAGGACGTGTTCGTGGGTGGCGTGGGCGCCATCGCCTACGGCGCCGAGGCCGTCGAGGGTGGGAATGCCGAGCGCGGCGGTGAAGTTGCCGTCGGAGCCGCCGCCGGCCGCGGCTTCGCCGAGGGGGAAGCCGAGTTCACGGGCGATGGATTTGGCGCGAGAAAAGAGGGCGACGCTGTGTTTGCGTTCGAGGGGGGGACGATCGAAGCCGCCGTGGATTTCGAGTTTTGCGCCGCGATGGACGGGCTTCAGGGCATGGAGGCGCTTTTCGAGGGTGCGCATGTCGGCGCGGCGCCAGGCGCGGAGATCGAGCCTGGCTGCAGCGCGGTCGGCGATGACGTTGGTGCGGGAGCCGCCGGAGATGATGTCGGCGTTAATGGTGACGCCGCGGCGGAGGTCGTTCCACTTTTCCAGGCGGGCGATCTGCGTGGCGAGTTCGTGGATAGCGTTGATGCCTTTTTCGGGCGCGAGGCCGGCGTGGGAAGCGCGGCCATGGACGATAAGCTCCGCTTCGCCGACACCTTTGCGGGAAGTTTTCAGCAGGCCGCGGGGGCCAAGCGACGGCTCCAAAACGAACACAGCGTCGCTGCGCCGGGCTTCTTCTTCAATTATTTTACGGGAAGATTCGCTGCCGATTTCCTCGTCGGAGGTCCACAGAAAAATCAGGCGTTTTTGCACCGGGGCCTGCAATTCGCGAATGGCTTCGAGCGCGAAGAGCGCCTGGACGATACCCGCCTTCATATCAAACGTGCCGGGGCCGTAGGCTTTGTCCCCGGAAATGCGAAACGGCATTTTGGCGAGAGTGCCGGTGGGATAGACCGTGTCGTAGTGACCAAGGATGAGGAGTTGCGATTTGACCCGACCTTCCGAGGGTTTCCAGATCACGCGAAGATGATCGCCGCGGTGTTGCTGCCGGATGATTTGGGCAATTGTTCCGTGGCGGAGCCATTTTCCTGCAAGGAGTTCGCAGCAGCGGTCGGCCGGCTTTTTTTCCACGCTGGGAGATTCGAGCACGGTCAGTTCGCGCAGCGTCTCCAACATCTGCGGCAGCCGTTTGCGAAGGTAGGGAAGGAAAGAAAGTTGGGCCATGGACAGGGCATGGTAGCACGGCGGGGGAATCCGATTGGGAGGAGCAGGTCAGGTGAGGCCCCCGAGCGGCAAAATGATAAGCTGCCCGGCGGGCCGAATACCCTTATAATAAGGGGTTTGCGAACTAACGGAGGGAGCCTATTCTTTGGCTATGAGCGACACACAAGAGGTAACGCAACTCGACATCAACGAGATCCAGAAATTTCTGCCGCATCGCTACCCGTTTCTGCTGATCGATAAAATTGTTGAGATGGAGCGCCTGAAGCGCATCGTGGCGATCAAATGCGTCACGATCAACGAGGGATTCTTTCAGGGGCATTTTCCGGGCAAGCCGGTGATGCCGGGCGTGATGATTCTGGAGTCGATGGCGCAGGCGGGAGGATTGCTGCTACTGCAGGAAATCCCGGACCGTGAGAAGAAATTGCTTTATCTGGCTTCGATGAATGATGTGAAGTTCCGGCGGCCGGTGGTGCCCGGCGACCAGTTGCGGATTGAGGTGAACGTGGTGGCGTGGAAGGGCGATCTTTGCAAGATCGAGGCGAAGGCGTTCGTCGAAGGGAATCTGGCGACGGAAGCGAAGATGATGTGCGTGATGGCCGACCGGGAAGAGCCCGCAAGCAAGTAAATGGCGATTGGGACAAACATTCATCCGCAGGCGATCGTTTCCGGGGAAGCGAAACTGGGCGCGGGCGTGCAGATTGGCGCGTTCGCGGTGGTCGGGGCGGGAGTGGAACTTGGGGATGGCTGCGTGCTGCACGAGCACGCGGTAGTGCGGGGCCCCTCGACGTTTGGCGCGAACAATGTGTTTCACCCCTTTTGCGTGGTTGGCGGCGATCCGCAGGACTACTCTTTCCGCGGTGAGCGCGTCGAACTGCATGTGGGTGGCGAAAATATTTTCCGCGAGCATGTGACCATCAGCCGGGGGACCAGCAAGGGCGGCGGCGTCACGCGAATCGGCAATAATAATTTTTTCCTTTCGTACTCGCACGTGGGGCACGATTGCCAGATCGGCAACAATACGCTGTTTGTGAACGGGGCAACGCTGGCGGGGCACGTGACCGTGCACGATTTCGTGACCCTTGGTGCGTTTTCGCCGGTGCACCAGTTTTGCCGGCTGGGGCGGTATTCGTACATCGGCGCGGCCACTGTGATTACGCAGGATGTGCCGCCGTTTTCGCTGATCGTCACGGAGCGGGAGACGCGGTGCTTTGGGCCGAATACGATTGGCCTCGAGCGGAAGGGGTTTTCCGCGGAGCGCGTCAAGGCGCTGCAGAAGGCGTTTCGCGTGCTGACGCGCTCGAAGAAAAACACTTCGCAGGCGCTGGAAGAGATGCGAAAGAGCATGGGGAAGTCCGACGACGTGAAAGAGTTGGTGGAGTTCGTGGAAAAGGCCGAACGCGGCATTGTGAAGTAGCACCGACCGGAAATTCATGCCAGAAACAATGCAAAGCAATGCTGGGCAAAGCAATCCCGGGCAGAGCAGTACCGGCTGGGGCCTGATTGCGGGGAACGGCCGATTTCCTTTCCTGGTGCTGGAGGGAGCGCGCAGCCAAGGCATCGAAATGGCAGTGATCGCTTTGAAGGAAGAGGCTTCGCCAGAGTTGGAGAAAATCGTGAAGCGGCTGCACTGGGTGAGCCTCGGCGAATTGAGTAAAGCGATCGAACTGATGCAGAGCGAGGGCGTGAAACAGGCGGTGATGGCCGGGCAGGTGAAGCACAGCAAAATTTTCAGTTCGATTCGTCCGGACTGGAAGTTGGCGAAGCTACTCATGTCGCTGTCACGCAAGAATACTGATTCCCTGATTGGCGCGGTAGCCAACGTTCTTGAGGAAGAAGGGATTCATCTGGTGGATTCGACGATGTTCCTGAAGCCGCTGCTGCCGGAGGCGGGCGTGCTGACCCGGCGCGCTCCCAACGCTCAGGAAGCCGCGGACATGGAGTATGGACTGGGCATCGCGCGGCACATCGCAGCGAAGGATATCGGGCAAACGGTGGTCGTATCGGATAGCGCTTGCGTGGCCGTGGAAGCGATGGAAGGCACCGACGAAACGATTGCGCGCGCGGGACGCTTGGCGAATGGACGGCCGCTGGTGGTGGTAAAAGTCAGTAAACCCAGGCAGGACATGCGTTTCGATGTACCCGTGGTCGGACTACCGACCGTCGAATCCATGAAGATGGCCGGGGCGACGGCGCTGGCCATCGATGCAAACCGCACGCTCCTCTTTGACAGGGAAAAACTGATAGCTATGGCCAACGACGCCGGGATCGCGATCCAGGCCTTTCCGTTCGCGCCGGCCGCGGAACCCACGGGCGATTCGCGGGGAATGAACAGGGGATGAGCGAGCGGCCCACAGTTGGCGCTGGCGGCAAGATTCGTGTGGGCGTTGTGGGTGCGGGCGAATTCGGGCGCAATCACGCACGGGTGTACCGCGAAATGGAAAGAGTCGAACTGACCGGGGTGCTGGATCAAAACGCGGCGCGCGGCGAGGCGATCGCGCAAGAGTTCGGGATTCGGGCGTTCAAGAGTATGGAGGAATTGCAGGGCGCAGTGGATGCGGCGAGTGTGGCTGTGCCCACTGTTGCGCATGCCGAAGTTGGCTGCCGCCTGATAGCGATGGGCATCGACGTCCTGGTAGAGAAGCCGATGGCGGCTTCGTTGGCGGAAGCGGACGCGCTGCTGGAATCGGCGCGGCGGCACCAGCGGATTCTGCAGGTGGGGCACGTGGAGCGGTTCAACCCGGCGGTGATTGCCGTGGAGCCAATACTGAACCGGCCGCTTTTTTTTGAGGTACACCGGCTGGGCGTTTTCACGCCGCGCAGCCTGGACGTGGAAGTGATCTACGACTTGATGATTCACGACCTGGACATTTTGCTGGCGCTGGTGAAAGAGCCCGTGACGGAAGTGAAAGCGGTGGGGATTCCCGTGCTGACCGATAAGGTGGACATTGCCCACGCGCGGATCGAGTTTGCGGGCGGCGCGGTAGCCAATGTCACCGCCAGCCGGGTTTCCACGGAGCGTGTACGCAAAATGAGATTTTTTCAGCACCATGAATATATTTCGCTGGACTATGCTCGCCGCGATGCGCTGCGTGTGGGAGTGAAGAAGCCCGGGCCGCAGCCCGAGTTTGGATTTGAGAAGCTGGCGGCACCGGCTGTGGAACCTTTGCGTGCAGAACTGGAAGCTTTTGCCGCGGCGGTTCGCACGCGGGTCGCGCCAAAGACAGACGGAGTAGCGGGCCGGGCGGCGCTGGAGCTGGCTAGCCGGGTGATGGAAAGCATCCGGGAGCATGATGAGCGCGTCCAACCAGTTACGAAAGGGCCTGTTGCCAAAGGGCCAGCTGCCGAAGCGGCAGTAGCCAAGAGCTTTCCGGATAAAACGAGCCAATGATTCCCAGGACCCTAGTCCCCGTCGGTGCGCGGATGTCCGCCGAAGATGGTGTAACGACGCGCCGGCGGCCGACGACGCTGGATGAACGCACGCTGGTGCCGTCGGCGCTGCCGCTGGTGCAGCTCGATGGGCGCACGACGATTCCCAACAATTTGCCGCTGGATTCGATTGCCACGCGCGTGGTGGTCCCGCGCGATATCAACGTGGAAGCGGTGCAGCGAGTGGAAGAATCGCACCTGCCGCCGCAGCCGACGGAGATGGACGAGCGGATCACGATTCCGGTGGGCGTGGCGCCGCCGGAAGAGTTTCAGCCGCTGGGGCCGATTTCGGAGGATCTGGTCGAGCGGGATCTTTTCCAGTCCGGCGAAGCGGCATTCTTGCCTCCGGAGTGGCGCGGGAAGCAGACGCCGGAAGACCGCATCACGGCGATCGCGTCGGTGGTCTTTCACATCGTTCTGTTGGCACTGATCCTTTTCTTGCCAAAATTTCTGGGGCCGCATGTGCCTACGCCCGAAGAGGAAGAGATCGGGCGCAGACAGATGACGGTGCTGCTGCCGCCGGGAGCGCTGGAATCGTTGAAGCCATCGCCCGCTCCCGCGCCGCATGCGGCTGTGCGAGTCGATCCGCGGGTGATCAACAAGATCGCCCCGCCTGCGCCGACTCCGCCTCCACCACAGCCTGTGCCGGAGCCGCCGAAGCGGGAGTTGCCCAGCGCGCCCGCGCCGCAGCCCAATGTGGCCGCTGTTCAGCCGCCCAAGAACGTATCTCCTTCGCAGGGCGAACTGCCGAAGACGCCGACGAAACTGGAAAACCCGGATATGCCGGTGCCGGAAAAAGGATTGATTCTGCCGAAGACAGGCGGCTCCGCAGGCGATTTGATTCGCGACGCGGCCCGGGGAACGAAGCCGAATGCACCCATGCCGCTTGGTGGTGGGCGCCAGGGGCCTTCTGGCGGAGGTGGCCATGGCGGGAAGGGAAGTCACGGCGCTGGCATCGAAATGTTAACGGATACGGAAGGCGTCGACTTCAACGATTATTTCCGGCGGATTTACTACATCGTGAAAGGGAATTGGGAAGCGGTGATGCCTCCGTCGGTGAGTCTTGGCGAGCAGGGCGTGGTTTCGTTGCACGTCAAGATTATGCGGGACGGCAGCGTTCCGGATCCTGAGCCGGTGATGCTGTACGGGTCTGGCAAGGAGCCGTTGGATCGGGCGGCGGTTTCTTCGATCCGCGCGTCGAATCCGTTTCCGCCGCTCCCGCCGCAGTTCAAGGGGCCGTACATCGAAGTGCGATATACGTATTACTACAATATCCAGCCGCCGAATTAGTAGCGCCGCGTGCTCAGTTGGCGCGACAACCAGAGCGTTGTTTGTTCATGCATAAAAAGAAGATGCGTTGTCATCCTTAGGCGCGTCGTTTGCGCTCCAAAGGACCTCAACTGAAACTTCTTGCACAATGTAAACATTGAGATCCTTCGGTTATCCTCGTCGGATAGCCTCAGCATGACAAGTTTAGTTTTGTGTTCGGCGTCAGGCGATATTTTTGTGTTAGAAATGTTGGCAACATGAAGTTTTCGCGGCATCAGGTGATTGGCAGTGTGGTGCTGGCGCTGATTGTGCTGGCGGTGCTGGTGGTCCGCGCGTGGCCGGTGCTGTTCCCCAAATGAACACGCACGCTGAGTCTCCTCTGATTGTCATCGTTGGGCCAACCGCTTCGGGAAAATCGGCGCTGGCAGTGTGGCTGGCGCGGGAGTTTGGCGGCGAAGTGGTGGCTTGCGATTCCACGCAGCTTTATCGCGGGTTTGATGTGGGCACGGCGAAGCCTACGGCCGAAGAGCGGCAGGGCGTGGCGCATCATTTGATTGATGTGCTGGATCCGCGAGAAGCATCGACAGCGGGGGACTATCGCGAGCGGGCGATTGCCGTTCTGGAGGATTTGCGCGCGAGGAAGCGGTTGCCGATTTTTGCGGTTGGCACGGGGCTTTACTTGCGCGCGCTGCTTGAAGGGCTGGCCGACGTGCCGCTGCGGTCGGAGGAGTTGCGGGAGCGGCTGTGGGCCAGCGTGGCGGCGCATCCGCCGGGATATCTCCACCGCATTTTGAAGAGGCTGGATCCGGTGTCGGCGGAAAAGATTGCGCCGGGCGACGAACAGAAACTGATCCGCGCCGTCGAAGTTTGCCTGCTGGCGAAGAAACCGCTATCCGAAGTGCATCGCGCGGGGAGGAATCCGTTGCGCGGATGGTGGACCATAAAAATTGGGTTGTCGCCGGAACGAGAAGCACTCTATCAACGCATTCATGGCCGAACAGACGCGATGCTCGCGGCGGGGTGGATGGAAGAGGTACGCGGGTTAATCGCCAGCGGCTTGCCTTCAGACGCGAAGCCGTTCGATTTCATCGGCTACCGCGAACTGCGAGCTGTGCTCAGCGGTGAAGTGAATCTTGAAGAAGCCAAAGGCACGATTCAACAGGCGACCCGCCGCTACGCCAAGCGGCAACTGACCTGGTTCCGCCGCGACACACAGATCCATTGGCTTTCCGGCTTTGGACAAGACGCGGCAATCCAGCAGCAAGTCCTCGCTTGGCTACGCGGCCAATTGTAGTGGCCAATTCCACTTCTTCAATTTTTGGGTTGTGCGCTTCTTGCCCCCAGGGTGGAAGAACTAGAGTTGACATAGAACGACATTACAGATGTGTCATACAATGCCGCTTGCAGCGAGACCACAACTTGCTTATCTCAGACGCCAGGGGATCCGTTATGGATGAAGCGAATCGCTCGGAAATGAGCACGTTGGAATTGTTGGGAGCCACCTGGCAAGTGTGGCGTTCACACGCGGGGATGTTCGTATTCCTCATGGGTCTCCCCATCGCGGCACTGTTGCTCATGGCTCTGATTGTGAATTACGTGATCGCGCCACACCCGGAGGCTACTCCTCTGCGGGAGGTCTGGCTGGGGATGGGGCCGATGCAGAAGTTCGCGGTGTTCTTAGCCTTTTTAGGGACCATTGCCGTGCAATACCGGTCGCTTGCGGCGTCAGTGTTTGCCACGCAGGAAATTCGGAGCGGGCGCAGCGTGGGAATCCTGGGCGCTATGGGAGCGGTCCGGCGCAAGCAGTTGCGGCTTTTCTGGATGGTGATGCTGGTAAGTCTCTTTACGGGGCCGTTAGCGATCATTGTCGGCCCCATCCTTGCGTTCGGCGCTGCGCCAGCTTTTCCCGTGGCGATACTGGAGAATAGGACGGCTTTTGCGGCGATCAAACGCGGCGATGCTCTGGCGAAAGGGGGGCATGGCAGAATCGCGCTATTATTTGCCATTTGGCTGGGGCTGACAATCACGGCTGTGTTCGGTTGGGTGTCCCTTCTCGTTATCCTGCAGGAGCGATTTGGGCGACCGTGGATGCTTCGTCCGGTTCCGCTTCTGGGCTTTTGGCTCATCTTGTTGATCCCGCAGTGGTACATGATTGCGTTAACTTTGAATTACCTGGAGCAGCGCAGGCGGGAAGGAGAGATTGGGTTGGTCTCCCCTGTTCACGGAGGATAATTAGGTGTGAAACCAAACATCTTGACTTTTGGTATTCACTTAGGCGATTACGCGCGAATAAGGTGTGTGATCCATTTCACGAAATCCTGAGGTGATGGCAGAGGGCAGTAGGGCACACCTGCCCGATTTTTGTCCTTCATGCCAGTTTCCACCGTATGTACGGGGGCCTAGATTGCTGGATACCGGCCCCAAGGTGGAAATATGAACGATTTCAGCTCCCTGCCAATCAAGGATTGGTATGCGCTGGGAAGCCTGGTTGCTCAACTGGGATTCCTGGTCGCGGCGGTTTGGTTTGCGCGGAATTTTTTGAGAGCCATGAGGGCGTTTCAGGAGCAGATTGGCGCGCTGCTGAAGCTTTCGATCACGTCTACGCCGGGTGAACGGCAATCCACGAACGCAAATGCGAGGAATGTGCTTGGGGAAGCGAGCCCGTACTGGCTTGCGCCTTCGATTTCCGAACCGGCTAGAGCGCCGGAGGTTGTGGAGCGCGGGCCGAGCGTGTTTGCTGTTGGTTGGCAGCGGACGGTGCATTGGCTGCGGGAACCGATGGGAAGCGCGCAGGTGTCTTACCGGCGGCGGGTGATTAATTGGTTGCAGGCGCCGGCTGGGCACTGAGGCGGGTGGTAAGAAGAGTGATGCGGTATGTGGGCTGGGCCACCCTTCCTTTGTTAAGGTGGCCGCTACGGGAACGGCCCGCTCGGAAGGCAGGCCCTACATGAGGAGAGTCTTCCGGTGGGAACGACGAGCAGGGCAAAGGTTGGTGTGACATGGACGAGATGAAACCTAAGGATACGGCTTATTCGGGGGAGCGGGCGCCGGTTGCGCCGATGTCGGCTCCGGCGGAAGTGGGCGTGCGGGTTGCGCCCGTGGAAAATGTGGGCGCGACTGAGTCGTCGCAGGCGTCGGGGATTGCGGGGCTGCTGGAAGCTGCGAGGGCGAGTTTACCCACTTCGCTGGCGGGGATTGCGGCCTTCGTGAAGCGTACGAGGCGGGTGTGGCTGATGACGGCCGGGATTGTTATTGGGGTGGCGGCGCTGGTGAATTTGACGGCGCGCGCGGCGGAGTGGGCCAAGAACGCTCGCGAGAGGCGGCAACTGCACGCGATTGCCACGTTGACGCCGGAGAACCTGTTCGCGCGATGCGGCGCGGCGGTCACGGACGAAAGCAAGGAAGTCTATCCCGTTGTGATGAGGACACTGACCTATCAGCCCCGCGGGGGAGACAAGCTGGTGATTTCCTTCAGCCGGACGGCGGAGGAGAAGAGCGACTGGGTGTTCCTCTCTCTGCAAAACGAGAATGGCGCCGCGATTGACAACACGCCGGAGGCGAGGATCGCCGCGCTGCCCTGCCTGGACTCGAAGAACTAATCGCTTTCAACAAAACCCAAACAATCTATCCGGCTTGAGCTGCTTTGCTGGGTTCGCTGAGCACGCGGGCGAAGACGTCTTGATCGACGTTGCCGCCGGTGGCGACGAGGGCGACGCGCTTACCTTTTAGCGTAGGCAATTCTTTTGTGGCGGCGGCTAAAGCGGCTGCGCCGGCTCCTTCGATGACGTTGTGGGTGTCGGTGAACATGGCGCGCATCGCGACGGCGACTTCGTCGTCGGTGACGCGGACGATGTGGTCGACATTTTCGAGCATCACTTCGAGGGCTTCTTCGTTTCCAAGGCGGCAGGCGAGGCCGTCGGCGAGTTTGGTCGTAGAAGGGGCTTCGACGATCTTTTTCTGCTGCAAAGATAGTGCGTAGGTGGGCGCCTGATCGGAGACGACACCGATCAACTTGGTTCTCAGTCCCAGGGCCTTGCGCACCGCGGCGGCGGAGCAGATTCCGGAGCCCATGCCAATCGGCACGTAAGCGACGTCGATGTCCCGCACGGCGGTGAAGAGTTCAAGCCAGTAAGTCGCAACGCCTAGCACGATGTCGCGGTGATAGGGCGGTACGAGGTGGTAACCAAGCTTCCCGGCGAGTTCCCTCGCGTGCTCCAGAGAGGATTGGAAATCATCGCCGTGCTCGATGAGGTTCGCACCCTGTGCGCGCATCGCCGCGTTTTTCGCCACACTGTTTCCATGCGGCACCACGATCACACATTCCAGTTTTTTTCGCTGTGCGGCCAGTGCGACGGACTGGCCGTGATTCCCGCGCGTGGCGGCGATCAGTCCGCGCGTGCCGGGTTGACGCTTCAGGAGTTCTTCCGCGTAGACGATGGCGGTGCGGGACTTGAAGGCACCGATGGGCGTATGGTTTTCGTGCTTCACCCAGACTTCGGCGCCGAGCCGCTCGCAGAGCAGCGGCCAGCGATACTGCGGCGTCGGCAGCATCAGGCGATAGACCATCTCCGCCGCCGCCCGCACTTCGTCCAACGTCGGCAAACTTGCCGTGGCTTGTCTGGCTTGCCCGATGCTCATCGCCTCACCTCGCGTTCCGTTGAACCGTACTGATCCTGCTTTCTGGATTGTGCGGGTAATCAATACGACTGCTAGCTCCACATTGGCCTGTCCTGCAAGCGAAACAACCGCCCCGGAAGGAAGTTCCGGGAGCGCGTCAGTGAGAGCTGATTACACAGGAGCGGGGAATGGACGTATAATTGGGGCGATAAGGCGGGTCCTCTCCGCTTGGCGGGCCTTCGGCGCGAATGCGATGACGCAAGACAACTCATGAAAACACAACATAAGATTTCTTCGGCGGAACGGGTGTTGCTTGTGGGAGTGGGCTGGAAGCGCGCGCCGCGCTTCCCCGGTATGCCTGCGGGAGAGCAGGGCAGGGAATCGCTGGCGGAGCTTGTGGAGCTTGCAGAGAGCGCCGGCGGCGAAGTAGCGGGGACGCTTTTTCAGGTTCGCGATTCGGCGGATCCTGCGACGCTGGTGGGGCGCGGGAAACTGGAAGAGATTCGCGCGGCAGCGAACGCGTATTCCGCGGCGTTGATTATATTTGATAGCGATCTTTCGCCGGTGCAGCAGCGAAACATTGAGGAGCTGACCGAGCGGCGCGTGATCGACCGCACACAATTAATTCTAGATATTTTTGCGAAGCATGCGCGCAGCCGTGAAGGGCAGTTGCAGGTGGAGCTGGCGCAGCTTAACTATCTGTTGCCCCGACTGACGGGGCGCGGGGCGCAGTTGTCCCGCCAGGGCGGCAAAGGAGCCGGCGGCGCAGGGGGAGCGGGCGGCGGAGGCGGTCGCATCGGCGTGCGCGGCCCGGGAGAAAAGAAGCTGGAGACGGACCGGCGACGCATTCGCGACCGCGTGCACAAGATCGAAGTGAGTATCGATGAGGTGCGGAAGCAGCGGGCGCTGCGGCGAGAGGCGCGGAACGCGGTGCCGCTAGGCACGGTGGCGCTGGTGGGTTACACCAACGCCGGGAAGTCCACACTGTTTAACGTGCTGAGCCAGGCGGAAGTGCTGGTGTCGTCGCGGATGTTCGCGACGCTGGATCCGACGATCCGAGCGATTCGGCTGCCTTCGAACCGGCGGATTCTGGTATCGGATACGGTGGGATTCATCCGGCAATTGCCGAAGGGTTTGATCAAGGCGTTTCGCGCCACGCTGGAGGAAGTGCAAGAGGCGGCGCTGCTGCTGCAGGTGAGTGACATTTCGAATCCGCATCATGACGAACTGGAAGAAGAAGTCGAAAAGATTCTGGATGACCTGGGCGTGAAGGAAACGCCGCGGCTTCGTGTTTACAACAAGGTGGACCAGTTGGACGCGGAACGGCGTCACAATCTGGAAGCGGTGGGCCGGCGGAATGGGGGCGGCGATGAGCCACCCGTGCTGGTTTCCGGGCTGACGGGCGAGGGCCTCGACGAATTGCTGCGGCGGATCGATGCGGCGCTGCCGCTTGACCCGATTGTGAGGCTTTCGCTGCACATGCCGCTGAGCGAAGGCCGGTCTCTGGCGCTGATCCATGCGCTGGGCCGGGTGCTGCACTCCAACGTGAACGATTCGCATATGGACATGGAAGCGGAGGTGCCGGAAAGCATCGCGCGGCGGCTGAAGCTGAGCAGTTTCGAGGCGGCGGGAACTTCCGGGACAATCTCTGCGTATCATGGTGCGAGAGAGGTCAACTGATCATGGCTGCTTTCTTTCTGTGGTGCCTGCTGCTGGTGTTTTGCTGGCCGATTGCGTTGCTGGCGCTGATTGCCTACCCGTTTGTGTGGCTGATTCTGCTGCCGTTCCGGATCGTGGGAATCGCGGTGCACGGTGTGCTGGCGTTTCTGAGGGCGTTGTTCTTCCTGCCGGTACGGATATTGCGCGGGCCGCACGCCATCTGAAAACGGTACGAGCCGAGGCTTAGTCACTTCTGAGTAACTCTGCAAATTCCCGCAATTGTTAAAGGAATATGACACTTTTCCGGAGAGGCTTTCCCGCGTCAGGGCATCCACTGGCTTGTGGAAAAAATTGTGGAAAGTCGTGCTGCCCCATCTTGCAGCAGCGGTGAGAAATCTAGAATGGGCTTGATGGGCCCTGATTTGCCTGCATGTAACTGACTGTAAATAATATAGTTACAGTGGAATACTTCGACGGTTCCCCGATTTTGATAACGATGCGGGAGGAAGTCTTGAAAAGCGCTTTTGCACAGGTTTGCAGCAGCAGTGTTACGAAAGAGTATCTGTCCGTTCTGGGACAATCGGGCGCTGTTAGTTACATGTAAGTACTGGCCACACCCGGAAAACCGTGAATTCGCAGCACGTTGACGCATCCATGGGCGGAGTCTATAGTTGCCGATGTGGTTCCGAAAGGCATGGAAAGAGGCCTTCCGGCGCGCCCGACTATGAACCTGCCGAATTTCCTTACGGTCCTGCGGATCTTCTTCGTTCCAGTGCTGATTGTGGTGCTGCTGACGAGAAGTCCCAACGTGGTGCTATGGGGCTTTCCCATGCATTTTGAGGTGTGGGGAGTGTTGATTCTGCTGGCCGCGGCGGCCACAGACTGGGCGGACGGATACTTTGCGCGGCGCAACCGGCAAATCACCACGTTGGGAATTCTGCTGGACCCGATCGCGGACAAACTGCTGATTTCGGCGGCGTTCATTTCGCTGGTGGGCATGCTCGATTCGAGCGGGCATTCCCTGGTGGCGCCCTGGATGGTGGTGATCATCATCGGGAGGGAATTCACGATTTTGGGATTGCGGAACATCGCGTCGGCGGAGGGATTCACGATTGCCGCGTCGGCGCTGGGAAAAACGAAAATGGTGCTGCAGGTCTGCGCCGTGGCGGTGCTGATTGTCGGTGCGCGGCACCCGTCGATCCGGCCCGTGTCCACCGTGCTGTTGTGGCTGGTGGTGGTCAGCGCGCTGGTGTCGGCGGCACAATACTTCCACCGCTTCTGGAGCCAGCTGGACGATCGGATCAAGCAGCGCCGCAAGCTGAGCATGCTGGAGTCGCAGAAGAAGCAGCAGGATGCCGTCCCTCTTTGAAGAAGACCGAAAAGCGATCCTGGAGTTGGCGCGCCAGGGCGTACTCCACGCGGTGCGCCACGAGCGGCCACTCCCCACATTTCCAAACGCCGGAATCTTCGCGGAGCGCCGCGGATTGTTTGTGACGTTGCATGTGGCGAAGAAACTGCGCGGCTGCATCGGAATCATCGAGGCCACCACGAACCTGGGTGAGGCACTGGCGAGGTGCGCCGCGGACGCCGCGCTGCACGACCCGCGCTTTTCCCGAATGCGCACGGAAGAAATAGACGCGTTGGAGATCGAGGTATCGCTGCTGTCGCCGATTGAGCCCATCCAGCCCGAAGCAGTGGAAATAGGAATTCACGGACTGCTGGTCGAGCGCGGAACGCGGCGCGGATTGCTGCTGCCGCAAGTTGCCGTAGAGCAGCGGCTGAGCCGCGAGCAGTTTCTGGCGGAAACCTGCACCAAAGCAGGGCTGCCGCGCGACGCCTGGAAAGAGCCGGAGACGAAGCTGTACGGCTTCCGATGCGAAATCATCGCGGAGCCGCACAACCCGCCAGAGCAAAAAGAAAGCCCGCGCCAGTAAGGAAGCGCGGGCCGAGAAAAGAAACCTGCAAAGCGATTATTCGATTTCGACGTAATCGCCTGCGTACATATCGATCTTGCTGTAGGTGATGAACACGGCGGAAGCGTTGCGGGTGACGTTCATCACGATGCCCTCTCCGACGACGTCGCGCGGCATGTCGTTCCACTTATATTTCACGGGCGTGCTGCCGAAGCCATACATGCTGTACTGAAAGTCCGGGAAATTTTGTGATGTTTCCGCCGTGGAGCCCTGGTAGCGGAAGACCCGGAGATAGTCGCCGACTTTTACTCCCTGGTTTGTGCCGAGATTCACGTAGACCGTGGAGTTCTTTCCGTAAACTTGTGTGTATTCCCGGCCAGCCACCAGCATGCCGACGGATTTGCCGCTGACGGGGGCAAACTTGTCAAATTTCTCGGCCGATTTAAAGGGCGGCGAAGGCCGTTCGGTCATCGGCAGGGCGATGTCACCGCGCTGCAGGTAGTCGCAGGAAAATTTGATGATTCCGATCGAGACATTCGGATGCACCGTGGTGATCTGAACCTGGCCGGCGTCAAGGTACTGGGTGCCCATGGCTTTCAGGAGCTTTAACTGCCACTTGAACCACGGTACTTCGTTGGGATCCTTGTCTGGCCGGACGATGGAGAAGCGGTCGCCGACGCGCACGCCTTGCGCGGCCCCCCGGTTGATGTAGACATAATCATTGCTGGTAAAAACGATCTTATTGGCGGATTCCTCGCCGGACATAATCCGCACTTCGGACGGAAGTTTTTCATCGGTGACAAAACCCGAGCAATACGTCGCTGAATAATCCGGCGAAGTGGCTTCGGCCGGATGGCTCGCGTTGACCATCTGCACCTGAGCGGTGTTTTGGGCCGAAGCGCCAAGAGCCAGCAACAAGCTGGCGAATGACATTGCAGTCGCGATTGCGCGCATGTTCAGTACTCCTTCATTTCACGCCGGTTAAGGGCCGTGCGGGGACTTGCACCATTGAAACTAACAAGGGCACTGGGTGGCGTCAACAAAATGGGTGACGACACTTTCCATATTTGCAAAGGTGCCCTAGATACCGTATTTTCAATAGATTGGGGGTAGTTTTTGATGCTGGGAGCGTTTGGAAAGGGAGTGGCGCGGCTTTGCGGCGTGCTGGCCGCGCCGACAGCCCGTGAATTACGGCGCTTGCTGGCCGTGGCGATGCGCGAAACCCCGACCGCGGAGATACGCCTGGATTGGCTGAAGAACGACACTGAACGGCACGCTTTCCTGAAATGGCTAAAGGCTCATCGCCCGCGAAGGGCGCAGCTGATTGCCACATGCCGGCGGCGCGTGGGTGGCGGGGAGTTTGCGGGCGACGCGAACGAAGAACTTTACTGGCTGATGCAGGCGAGGGAAGCGGGTTGCACGTGGTGCGATCTGGAAGTGGAGACGCTGCGTGAACTGCCAGGGAAAAGCGTGCACGGCTACGCGGTGCCCGAGAAAGTTTTGTTGTCGATGCACGATTTTCGGCGGACGCCGGTGTTTCCGAGAAAGTTGGCAGTCCCTGCTAAGGGCGGCGCCAGAGCCATTAAG
Organism: Vulcanimicrobiaceae bacterium; assembly: GCA_035484435.1. GTDB lineage: Bacteria > Acidobacteriota > Terriglobia > Acidiferrales > UBA7541 > Acidiferrum. The sequence goes on from DATHOY010000223.1 coordinate 30,827, forward strand.
GTTGCCGCGATGGTGCGGAGCGTTTCGGATAGTGCGCGGATTTTGAAGCTGGCGCGCAGTTCGCGCGATGTGGTGGCGATTGCCATGGGAGAGATTGGATTGCCAGCGCGGGTGCTGGCGCTGCGCGAGGGAAGCGCGCTGGCGTATGCTCCGGTGGCCGCGGCCACGGCGCCGGGACAGATTCCGTTGCGCGATTTGAAAGGACTTTACCGGGCACATGAATTGACGCGGGCGACGCGAGTGTACGGGGTGATTGGTAATCCGGTGGGCCACTCGCTTTCTCCACTGCTGCACAACGCCGGGTATATCGCGGCCGGGAAGGACGCGGTGTATTTGCCGTTCCTGGTGGAGAACCTTAAAGATTTTCTGAAGGCGCTGCCGGAGTTTGGGGTGCGCGGATTCAGCGTTACTTTGCCGCACAAGGAGAAAATCTTCGCGCACCTGGAGGAAGTGGAGCCGCTGGCGGAGAAAATCGGAGCGGTGAATACGGTGACGGTGCGCAAGAATGGAACTCTTTACGGAAGCAACACGGATTACGTGGGGATATTGCGCGCGCTGGAACGAAAGATGAAGCTGCGGGGCAGCCGGGTGGTGATTTATGGCGCGGGAGGTTCCGCGCGGGCAGCGGCGTTCGCGTTGGCTCAGGCCGGGGCGAACATTTTCATCTGTGCACGGAGGCCGGAAGCGGCGCGGAAGCTGGCGGAAGCCGTGGGCGGAGAGCCGATTGTTCGTTCCGATCTGCGCGGGTTGGAGTTCGACGCGATCGTGAACGCGACGCCAACCGGGATGTACCCCGACGAAAAAGTTTCGCCGCTGGCGAAAGGCGAGTTAAACTGTTCTTTAGTCATGGACCTTATTTACCGACCTATACGGACCAAATTGCTGCGGCTGGCGGCTTCGCGGAAGATTGCCTGCGTGTCCGGCGCGGAAATGTTCTTGGCGCAGGGATTTGCTCAGTGGGAGCACTGGATGGGTAGCAAGGCGCCCGAGTCCATCGTGAGGAATGCCGTGCTGCGGGCGCTGAAAAACGAAGAAAACACGCGCTGGTGAACCATCCTCCCCGGATGTGCGGCGGCAGTTCTCTCTATTAACAAAATTTAAAATGAGTTGGGTGAAGAGAGGCCATGATTCAGCCTTCGTTCCAGGAATTTGAGCGGCTAGCCAAACGCGGGAACCTGATTCCCGTGTACGACACCTTTTCGGCGGACCTGCTGACGCCGGTGAGCGCGTATTTGCGGGTGGCGCAGGGAGCACGGTATTCGTTTTTGCTGGAGAGCGTGGAGGGCGGCGAGAAGATTGCCCGCTACACGTTTGCCGGCGCGAATCCCGAGGAGATCTTCCGGTACGCGAACGGCGCATGCGTGCTGGAAAGCCGGGAGCGCATTATTTGGGAAGAGCGCGATCCGATCACATTTTTGCGCGAGCACATGGCGCGGTTCCGGCCGGTGCGTCTGCCGGGATTGCCGCCGCTGGTGGCGGGCGCCATCGGGTATTTCAGTTACGACATGGTGCGGCTGATCGAGCGCTTGCCGAAGCGGTTGCGCGATGAGATCGGATTGTTCGATGCGGTGCTGATGTTTTATCACGGCATTCTGGCGTTCGATCACGTGCAGCACCGCTTGTGGGTGGTGCGCAACGTTTATACCGACGGGCCGAAGAGCCTGCGCGCGAAATACGATGCGGCGGTGAAAGAGATTCGCCGGACGCGTGAAATGCTGGAGCAGCCTGCGGCGGGGGAGAAGCCGCGGAAGCCGTCGCGGGGCAAGGGGCGACCGTTGAAGGTCACTTCGAATGTGAAGCGCGGCGAGTACCTGGCCATGGTGAAAAAGGCCAAGCAGTACATCCGCGAAGGCGACATTTTCCAGGTGGTGCTGGGCCAGCGGTTTTCGGCGAAAACGAACGCCGATCCATTTTCGGTTTACCGGGAACTGCGGGCGCTGAATCCTTCTCCTTATCTTTTTTATCTTCAGCTGAATGATGTGCACGTGGTGGGAAGCTCGCCGGAGATGCTTGTGAAGGTGCAGGGCCGCGACGTTTTCTACCGGCCGATTGCCGGAACGCGGTGGCGCGGGAAGGACGAAGCGGAGGACCAGCGGCTGGAGCGCGAGATGCTGGCGAGCGAGAAAGAACGCGCGGAGCACATCATGCTGGTGGACCTGGGGCGAAATGATCTGGGGCGGGTGTGCGATTACGGGAGCGTGCGGCCGGAGAAGCTGATGACCGTGGAGCGCTATTCTCACGTGATGCATCTGGTCTCCAGTCTGCGCGGCACCTTGCGCGAGGATGTGGACTGCTTTGACGCGCTGATGTCGTGCTTTCCAGCGGGCACGGTTTCCGGTGCGCCGAAAGTGCGCGCGATGGAAATTATTGAGGAGTTGGAAAAAACGCGGCGCGGGATTTACGCGGGCGGGATTCTTTATCTTGATTTCGCGGGGAATCTGGATTCGTGCATCGCGCTGCGGACGATGGTCATCAAGAACGGAGTGGCGCATATTCAGGCGGGCGGAGGAATCGTTGCCGATTCGACGCCGGAGGGTGAGTTCGACGAATCGGTGAACAAGTCGAAGGCGCTGTTGCGGGCGCTGGAAGCAGCGCATGGCGCGGCCGGGAAAGGGAAGGGCAAATCGTGATTCTGCTGCTCGATAACTACGATTCGTTCACCTATAACCTGGCGCAATATCTGGGTGAACTTGGCTGCCAGGTGGAAGTGCACCGCAACGACCGCATCAGCGTGGAACAGATTGCGCAGCGTAAGCCGGAGCGTATTGTGATTTCGCCGGGGCCGTGTACGCCGAAGGAGGCCGGGATCTGCGTGGAATTGATCCAAAAGCTAGCGGGGAAGATTCCGATTC
>DATHOY010000224.1:0-6425 GCA_035484435.1 Vulcanimicrobiaceae bacterium
CAAAAATTCCAGCAGCTTTTTCACTTCCGGCGTTCCGCTCTTCCACTCAATCCCGATGTACACGTCCTCCGTGTTCTCCCGGAAAATCACCACATCCATCTTCTCCGGCTCCCGAACAGGGGAGGGAACTCCCTGGAAATACCGCACCGGCCGCACGCAAGCATACAAATCGAGAATCTGTCGCAGCGCTACGTTCAGCGAACGAATCCCTCCTCCCACAGGAGTAGTCAGCGGCCCCTTGATCGACACGCGAAAATCCCGCGCCGCATCCACAGTCTCATCCGGCAGCCACTGCTTGAACGTATTGAACGCCTTCTCCCCCGCAAACACCTCAAACCACGCCACGCGCCGCTTCCCGCCGTACGCCTTCTCCACCGCCGCATCAAACACCCGCCGCGACGCCTTCCAAATATCCCTGCCAGTCCCATCCCCCTCAATAAACGGAACAATCGGATTGTCCGGCACCTTCAACACTCCGCCCTCATACCCAATCGCCTTCCCATCCCCCGGCACCGCCACCCCGTTATAAGCACTCTTCATATGTGTCCCCCGGTCCCCAACTTCTCCCGCTCCTGTAGCACAGCCATTCCTGCCTGCCCTGAGCGAAGCCGAACGGGCTGTGCTCCTGGGTTTTCGATCCAAAGCCACCGAACAGAGAAACTTGAGGGTGCCCCACCCTTGGTTTTTAAGGGTGGGTTCTTACGATCGAATGCCCAGCCTCTCCGCCTCTTCTCTTCGCCTTCTCCGCGTCCTCTGCGGCCCCTCTGTGAACTCTGTGGTGAACGCTTCTCTCCCTCACCGAACCCAAAACAATATCACACCGCAACCCTCACCCCGAAATTCTCCACACCTCTAAACCGTATTGCCCAATTTACGTTCCTTAGCGGAAAATAAAACATGTTCACCTCCGCCATCCAAATCCGCCAACTAACCGCCGCCGACGCCGCCTCCTTCTGCGAACTCCGCCTCGAAGGTCTCCGCCTAAACCCCGAAGCCTTCGGCAGCACCTACGACTTCGAAAAAGACCAACCCCTCGAGCGTTACACCGGCTGGCTAACCAACTCCGCCGTCTTCGGCGCCTACCAAAATTCCCATCTAATCGGCACCGCCAGCTTCACCCAACTCTCCGGCCAGAAAGACTCCCACAAAGGTCTCCTCCGCGCCATGTATGTCCGCCCCGCCGCACGCCGCACCGGCGCCGGCCGTCAACTAGTCCAAGCCATAATCCACCACGCTCGCGAGAAAGTAGAACAACTCCAACTCGTCGTAGTCAGCACCAATCAATCCGCCCTCCGCCTCTACCAATCCCTGGGCTTCCAACAATACGGCCTCGAAAAAAACGCCCTAAAGCACAACAACCAATACTCCGACGAAATCCTAATGTCCCTCAACCTCACAAGTTGATGTAGCACAGCCATTCCTGGCTGTGCTCTTCGATTTTCAGTGAGGCCACTCAACAACTGATCTTGAGGGTGCCCCACGTTTCGCGCTTTTTGCGATACGTGGGCTCTTACGATCTAACCTCCCGAATCTCCGCCTTTTTTTTGTCTCCTCCATTTCCTCTATGGCCCCTCTGCAAACTATGCGGTGAACTCTTCGCTTTCACTCGTCCTGTCGTATACTCCCCACGCTCCATCATCTTTTTTTCCTGAGGAGGCTTCCCATGATGCTCGACTGGAACGAATACCAAAAACAGGTCGGCGCTCAACTCACCCAATTCATGAAACTCACTCCCGACTCCGTCCGCGGCTACCAGCAACTCTCCGCCGCCAACGCCAAAGACTCCAAACTCGGCGCCAAAGTCCGCGAACTAATCTCCCTCGCCGTTGCCGTCACCACCCACTGCGACGGTTGCATCACCATCCACACCGACAACGCTCTCAAAGCCGGCGCCTCCCGCGAAGAAATCGCCGAAGCCCTCGGCGTAGCCATGGCCATGAACGCCGGCGCCGCCCTAATCTATTCCCTCCGCACCCTAGACGCCGTCGACGCGCACCTAGCCGCAAAGCCGTAGCGTCCACCTTCAGTGCTTGCCCTGACGAAGGAAGGGTGGACGCGCCCCACTCCCAATTTGAGTGTGGGTGCGAAGTTCCCGCTTTTGCCCACCGAACCCAACCTCGACCCCATTCCATTCATCCCCAAACAGAGAGCATCCGTAACCAAGCAGGTCTAATCGAACTAACCGCAGCCGCAGCGCCAGAGGCGCGACAGAATTTAGCCCCGGGCGTAAGCCCGGGGAACCAACGACAGAAACACACAAGCGCCGTAGGCGCGGCACTCCCCCCGCCGTGTGCCATCCACACTAATTCCCAAGCCCAAGAAAACAGGGCAGGGAACTAAACTCTAAATTTCTTTATAGGGAAAAACGGCGTCAGGACCGACGCCGCTCCGACAAATACGAACTCACCACCGAAAACACAAACAACCCAAACACCGCAAAACCCAAAACCATTACCATCACGGGGCTACCCTCCAAACACCCTTTTACCCTGCAACCCACGGCCCACTTTCCGCTTCTTCCTTTTCAACCATTTACCTCACCACTTCCCCATCCTTTGTACCCACCACGCGACACACCTGCCATCCAACTCCAACACTCTGCACTCCAGTCCTAGAACTCCTTTCCCATTACCCGCTCTCCCAGCAGACCAGCGCCCAGCCCTATCTGTCCCACGCCAAAAACAAAAAACGGCACAGCCGAAACTGTGCCGCCCGCGATTCCTGTTATCTGATCGCTGCTATCTGCTCGCCTCTGCTCTCAGCTCTTATTCAGATGTATCGACCCATCCCCCGTCCGCACCACAATCGCCTGCCCGCCGCCATTCATCTTCCCCAAAATCTTCGTCGAACTGAACGTCCCCTCCACCATCACCGGAATCCCGAGGCTGATCCGCCCATCATGCGTGCTGGCATCCAGGTTCGCCTGCATCTCCCCCGGCAGATCCAGATCCACGCTGCCATCGCCCGTATGAATATTCCACGGCGCCGCAACCGTCGATCCCTTGCCCGCCCGAGCCGTCACGCTTCCATCTCCCGTCCTAATCGTCAGCGCGTCAAACCGCCCCTCTACGTTCACGTGCCCGTCGCCCGTAGTAATGTCCGCCCGGCCATCCAGCGCCCGCCCCTCAATATGCCCGTCGCCCGTATGCAGCCGGATGTTCCCCTTCGCGCCCTGCACCGAAATATGCCCGTCGCCGGTTCTCACATCCAGGTTCCCGGTAATCGAATCCGCCTCTACCGACCCGTCGCCCGAAGTCACTTCCAGATCCGCATCCTTCGGCATGTGCACTTCCACCCGCAGACTCGAGTGCCGCACCCCAAAATTGAACCAATTGCCCCCGCTGTGCGTCTTCGCAATCACTTCCACCGAATCCCCATTCTGCGAAGTGGTCACCTGCAAATCCTTGTCCAGCTTGTACCCGGTATATTCCACCCGGATCTCCACCTGCTTGATATCTCCCGTCGACACCCGCACCGACCCATCATCCGTCTGCACCCGCACATGAGCGTGCCCAGACACCGTAAACGACTTCGCCACCTCATCTGCCTGCACCCCAACCGGCGCCAACAAGCTCGCCCCCGCCAAAACCATCCCAACCAATACCCCGCATCCCCAAGCCTCTGTAGCTCTTTTCATAGCTCTCTCTCCGCCCAGCGTTCGGGCTCCATCCCAACCGCAAGTCCGCCGTAGCGGCCGTTGTTGCCGCGAAGGCGGATACATCCAGAAACGCATTCCCCACCCAAAATGTTCCCTCCAGTTTCCCCGATTTCCCTTGCATAGCCGCCAACCCAAGTGCTTGAGGGTGCCCCATCCTTCGCGCCGTTTGCGAACTCTGCTCCATCCCGCGTCTTTTGCGGGATGAACGGTGGGCTCTTACGGCCCAGCGGCACCCACTTTCCGCTCTTCCTCTTCTCCGTGCCCTCTGCGGCCCTCTGCTAACTCTGTGGTAAAGCCTTCTCTCCTCCTACTTCTTCGCCGCCTTCTTCCGATCCCCCGGCTTCCCCCGCAACGCCCCCAAAAACTCCTTCGCCGGCAACGTATTAATCACATCCTTCTTCTCCAACCACCCCCGCCGCGCCATCACCACCCCATACCGTATAAACGCCAGGTTCCCCGCGTTGTGCGAGTCCGTCGAAATCACCACCTTCACCCCGCGTTCCTTGCACATCCGCAAATACACGTCCTTCAAATCCAGCCGGTCCGGATACGAATTGCACTCCATCGCCACCCCATGCTTCGCGCAAGCATCCAGCACCTGCTCCATGTCGTAATCGATCCCATCCCGTTTCGTCAAAAGCCGCCCCGTCGGATGCCCAATAATCTGGCAATACGGATTTTCAATCGCCGCCAGCATCCGCTCCGTCATCGCCTTCCGGTCCAGGTTGAAATACGAATGGACCGAACACACCACCACATCCAGCTGCGCCAGAATCTCGTCCGAATAATCCAGCGCCCCATCCTTCAAAATGTCCACTTCCGACCCCGCCAGCACCCGGATCCCCAGTCCCTTCTCATCCGCCGCGCGCAATTTCTTGATGTGCGCCGCCATCCGTTTCTCATCCAACCCGTTCGCCACCGTCACCGCTTTCGAGTGGTCCGTAATCGCGATGTACTCGTGCCCCAACTCCCGCGCCGCCGCGGCCATCTCCTCAATCGAATTCTTACCGTCGCTCGCCGTAGTATGCATCTGCAGATCGCCCTTGATATCCTTCAGCGCGATCAGCTTCGGCAATTCATACTTTTCCGCCAGCGCAATCTCACCCGTATTCTCCCGCAACTCCGGCGGCACAAACTCCATCTTCAACTTCGCGTAAATCTCCTCCTCCGTCCGCCCAGCAACGCGTTTCCCACCCTTAGTCTCCCGGGTAGCGCCGGCATCCTGCCGGCCCGCACTCTTGGTTTTGTCTCTTTTCTCGCCACTCGCTACTCGCAACTCGCCACTTTCTTCCAACACCGCCAACTCATACTCATTCAACGTCCAACCCATCTCATTCGCCCGCCCGCGCAAAGCCACGTTGTGTTCCTTCGACCCCGTAAAATAAAGCAGCGCCGCCCCAAAATTCTCCTTCTCCAGCATCCGCACATCCACCTGCAGCCCATCCCCCAGCGTAAAACTCACCTTGTTCTCGCCGTGCGCCAAGGTCTGATCGATCCCCGGAAATTTCAAAATATGCTCCGCCAGCGCGTCCACTTCCTTCTGCTTCGTATGCCCCGGCGCCATTGTCACCAGCAGATCCAGGTCTCCGATCGTCTCCTTGCCCCGCCGTAGCGACCCCGCCGGCGTCACGCTCTCCACCCCTTTCCCCGCCTTCTGGATATGCCCCATGATCGCCAGCGCCGCTTCCTCTCCCCGGCTGATCAAAAATCTCCCCGACGACTTCTTAAATACTTCCACCGCCTTCAGAATATTCTGCTCGCTTTTTTCCCCAAATCCCGCCAGATCCCGCAGCTTGCCTTCCTTCGCCAGTTTCTCCACGTCGGCCACGCTACCCGCCTTGAACTGGCTCCACAAGAACGCCGCCTTCTTCGGCCCCAGCGATTGCAAATCCAGTACCTGCAGAATCGTCTCCGGATATTTCTTCAGCAATTTCTTCCGCAGCGCGTAATCGCCCGTCTTAACAATCTCCTCCAGATGCTCCACCATCCGGTCGCCAATCCCCGGCAACTCCGTCAACTTCTCCGGCGTCTTCACCAACTGCTCCACCGACTCCGGCAGACTGTCAATCAACTCCGCCGCCTTCTCATAACTCCGGTAGCGCCCGATGATCGCCCCGTCAATCTGCAAAAGCGAAGCCGTATCCCGCAATATCCGCGCAATTTGTTTGTTGTCCATGCCGGTAATTATATTCCTCTCCCCCTCCAAGTAGCATAGGCTTTAGCCTGTGTTCCCGGGGTTGCTCTCCTCCGCGCCCTATCGGCTTTGCTTTTTTCCGTCATCCCGACCGGAGCGGCCCGATTTTTTCCTCCGCGCCGGTGTTTGGCGCGTCGGGCCGCGAAGTGGAGGGACCAAGGCAACCAACGGTCACACTCCACATCTTCTCTTCGCCTCCCGCTATTTGCTATCTGTTCGCTATCCTCTTCAACAAAAAACGGCGGAAGCTCTCGCCCCCGCCGTCCGTTCCAGATCCAAATTCTCTCTCAGGCGCTTTTCTTCACCTCGGCCGCCTGCGGTCCTTTGGGTCCCTGTACTATCTCGAATTCGACCGGATCACCCTCCTGCAAACTCCGGTAACCATCCCCGGTTATTGCCGAATAGTGTACGAACACATCGGGCCCATCTTCCCGGCCTATGAATCCGTATCCTTTCGAATTATTGAACCACTTTACTGTTCCTTGCACTTCGTGTCTCCTTTGGACGGTGACTCTGGGGGCGGAATACCTAGACGCCGCCATGAGCACGAATTGCGCGGAGTGTATCAAAATG
>DATHOY010000225.1:0-3067 GCA_035484435.1 Vulcanimicrobiaceae bacterium
CTCGTTGTAGGATTCGTCGGCGAGAGTGATCACCACTGCTCGGTCGGGATGATGGATGTCCCAGAAGATTCGTTTGCCATCCTGGTAGAAAGTGCCCGCGGTGATCAGGCCTGGCACAGATATGCCCGGCCACTTGAGACCGTGTAACCACTTCTTGGTCAGTTCCGCGTCCGTACGGACACTTGTGATGTGTCGCAATGGGATGGCGAGCTCGCTCTTGAAAGCCCAAAGCTTATCGAGACCTTCGACGTGCAGGTGCAAAGTGTCGCCGGTGATTTCTGGTCTTACCATTGGTTCGCCCTCGTCGCGACTCAGTCGGCGCCGCGGGAACGGCGGGGCTTCGTGTTTTTTGCGACGACCGGCGTGTCGGCGCGCGGCGGAAGATCTGGCATGTGCGTCATTGCGGCGTCGCGGAGTGATGCGAATTCGGTCCAGTCGCGCTTCGAGATTGGATCGGCGGTAGGCAGACCGAGGCGTTCGAAATTCAGGAACTGGCCGTGCTGCTGGATGCGGAAATCGAGATGGGGGCCGGTGGCGAGGCCGGTCATGCCGACGAGGCCGATGGTCCGTCCCTGTTCGACGAGCTGGCCGGTGCGAACGAGGACGCGGGAGAGGTGCATGTAGTAGGTGGTGTAGCCGTTGGTGTGCTGGATTTCGATTAGATTGCCGGCGCCGCCTTTTCGTCCTGCGAAAGTGACGCGTCCTTCGCCGATGGTTTGCACGGGAGTGCCGGTGGGAGCGGCGTAGTCGATGCCGAGATGCGGGCGATATTCCTTCAGGATTGGATGAAAGCGGCTGGCACTATAGTGCGAAGTGATTGCGGCGGCGAATTTCAGCGGGGAGTGGAGAAAGGCTTTTTTCATTGCCTTGCCATCGGGCGTGAAGTAGGCAGGATGGCCGTTGAGGTCGTGGAATAAAACTGTGCGGTAGGGATGGCCGGCGTTGTTGTATTCGGCGGCGAGGATGCGGCCGTAGGCGGCGGTTTCGCCATTCGAGAATTTTTTCTTTTCGACAACGATGCGGAAAGTGTCGTTGGGGCGCGTGTCGGTGTAGAAATCGAGATCCCAGCCGAAAATTTCGGCGAGGCGCATGGCGAGTTCAGGTCGTTCGCCGGCTTCAATTACGGATTCAAAGAGCGAGCCGTGAATCGTCCCGGTGACACCGGCGGTTTCGGTTTCGGAAGGGATTTTGCGGATTTCGGCGTGGAAGGAGTCGCTCGGCGCGGGCGGTGGGTTTAGCGATGCAGGCGTGGGCGTGGCACTCTGAGCCGGGCCGGCGGCTTCTGAATCTTTCGGAGGCTGCGGCGCGATCACCAACTCGCGGTCGGTGTCGATGCGGTAGTGGACCTCACGCAGATCGCGGAGAACGCCGCGGCCGATTGTGATTTTATTGCCTGCGCGGAAATGGCGGAAATCGAAACTGCGCTGCCCTGCGGTGGCGATCCGCGCGGCGGTAGCTGCGTCGAGGCCGAATTGCTCGAGCGCTTGAGTAAAGGAAACGCGCGCCGGGGCGATTTCGTCGGTGAACATCACTACATCGCGCTGAATCCGAGCCGCCTCTTCGCGCGCGAGTGAAACTTCGTCTGCGAATTGCGCTTCGGCTTTGCCGCGGACGCCGTACGACCAGCCGAGGACGGCTCCGGCTACAATCAAAAGGACAAACCAAGCTATGATTCTCAGGCGGTTCATTTTGCTTCGGTGTTTCCCGGTGCGTGGCCCATTTGCAGGATAACGCAAGGGCCGAAGGCAAGAAAAGCGGAATTGCGGCTTTGTGCCGGGGCGAGCAAAGGGCCTGATCCGCAAGTGGCGCGTCGGTGGCCGTGGGTCGCGCATCTTGAAATTATGGAGATGCATCTTAGTGTTATAGGCTTTGGGAAGGCCGCTTGCGGCGAGGAGGAGAATATGAAGGGCTTCTTTCTTCCTCTGGCGTTGGTTCTGATTTCTGGCGCTGGCGCTGCGTTTGTGAAGATTTCGATTCCTGCCGGGACTGTGCTTCCTGTGGCGCTGCATGGTTCGCTTTCTACGAAAAAGAGCCAGGTGGGGCAGGTGGTGAAGGCTCGGGTGATGCAGGATATTCCGCTGGGAGAAGGCGGCAAAGTTCGCGCGGGGGCTTATGTTCAGGGAAAAGTGATTGCGGTGACGCCTGCAGCGAATGGAAGCGGCGCGAGCATTACGTTTGAGTTCACGCAGCTGGTTACGTCGCGAGTAGCGGAACCGATTACCACACATCTGCGGGCGCTGGCATCCATCGTGGAGGTAAATAGCGCGCGGATTCCTCAATACGACGATCGCGGAAGTTCTTCATACGTGAACACCACGTGGCAGATTGGAGGAGAAACGGTTTATCGCGGTGGTGGGCACGTGATGGATGGGAAGACTATCGTCGGCGAGCCGGTTGAGGAGGAGGGCGTGCTTGGGCGCGTGAGGGCCAGCTCGGATGGCACTTGCCGCGGGGCGGTGGAGGGAGAGAATCGGGTGCAGGCGCTGTGGCTGTTTTCGTCCGATGCCTGCGGGGTGTACGGGTACAGACGCGTGAAGATTGAGCACGCCGGTCGAACGAGTCCGCTGGGCGAAATTACGCTGAAGACTGAGCGCGGCGATATTAATATTCGCGGCGGCAGCGGGATGCTGTTGCGGGTAAATAACCCGTCTGTCGGGGATGGCACTTAAGCATACAATTGCTGCAGATTGGTCGGTGGGGTTCGGATTTCCTAATCGCGATGCTGAGTTCGCGAACGCTGGGAGGAACTTTTATGAAGAAACGCAATCTTCTTGTGGCTGCTTTCGCTCTCTGCTTTTGGCCTTATCACCAACCCTATTATCTCTTCCCGACGCACTGGCAGGGGCTCTCGATTTATTTCCACTCCACGGGGCCGTGTTATGGCGTCGGTTGTCCTGGCGGTACGGGCGCCAGGCATTAAGGCGGCAAGGCGCGCGCTCGGGCCCACGAGCATGAAACACGTGGTTGGATGTGAAAAGCCTGAGACGATCGGTCAAACTTGCTCAGCCGAGCAAGCCTTGAATCCGCAAATACATTGAAGGGCAGGCACATTGTCTGCCCTTTCGCT
>DATHOY010000226.1:0-13412 GCA_035484435.1 Vulcanimicrobiaceae bacterium
CGCTAAATACGGCACTTACCGGTTTACGAGCAACGATCGTGGAAAGCGGCGCGGAGGTCACGCAGGAGGCGCTGCCCGCGCTCACCACAGACGATGGGCAGTTGGCGCTGGTATTCCAAAACCTGGTGGGAAACGCCATCAAGTACCGCGGTGCCGAAGTGCCACGGATACATGTCTCGGCTACCAAGAACGACGGCAAGGAATGGATTTTTTCGGTACGAGACAACGGGCTAGGCATCGAGCCGCAGTACTTTGAACGGATCTTCGTCCTTTTCCAGCGATTGCACGGGCAAACCGAGTTCAAGGGCAGCGGAATCGGGCTGGCCATTTGCAAAAAAATTCTGGAGCGACTGGGCGGGAGAATCTGGGTGGAGTCACAACCCACAAAGGGCTCGACCTTCTATTTCGCCCTGCCAGCAAGAGATGGGGCAGGATGAAATTGGTTGGCCACGAAGCGATCCTGGGCGACGTTTCCTCCCCGATCAGCTGCGCAAAAGCGTTCGCCCTTCTTCCCGCCGCCAGTATTTTAGCGGCTTGGACCGCTAGACAAGTACGGAGTCAGTTCGCCGGGTTCGTGGGTCACGGCAAGTTTGGGGTGTCGTAATGGAATTCCTGAAATGGCTATTCGCACCTGGCGACTTCATGCCACATGGTTACTGCTACAACTGGGTGCCGGGGCTCGTCTGGTTGCACGTGATCTCCGATTCCCTAATTTTCCTGGCGTACATGACCATCCCGTTCACCCTGATCCATATTGCGAGGCGACGGAAGGACCTACCCTTCAATTGGATGTTCGTATGCTTTGGCGTATTCATCGTGGCTTGCGGGGTGACGCACGCGATGGAGGTGTGGAACCTATGGCATGCAATGTATTGGCTGGCGGGAGGTGTGAAGGTGGTGACGGCGGTGGCGTCCATCGGAACGGCGATACTCCTGGTGCAGCTCGTCCCCCAAGTACTGAAGATTCCGAGCATTAATGCACTGCATGACGTCAACGAGACGCTGACGTCGCAGGGTGCGGCCGTGCGCGCCAGCGAAGTGAAGTTCCGCGGGATTCTGGAATCGGCGCCGGATGCCATGGTCATCGCCGATGGGCATGGCCGCATCGTTTTGGTCAATGCGGAGACGGAACGTCTGTTTGGCTACGGCCGCGAGGAATTGGTCGGACAGCTGGTTGACGTCCTGGTGCCAGAGCGATTTCGGGGGAAGCACCCGCAACATCGCGAGGGCTACACCGCGCATCCGCGCACGCGGACCATGGGTGAAGGCCGCGACCTGTGGGGCTTGCGGAAAGACAAAACGGAGTTTCCGGTCGAGATCAGCTTGAGCCCGATCGAAACACCCGAAGGTACGTTGATCTCGAGCTCCATCCGCGACGTCACCGCAAGCAAACGAGCGGAAAAAGCCATGCGCGCCAGCGAAGTGAAGTTCCGCGGGATATTGGAATCGGCGCCGGATGCCATGGTCATCGCCGATGGGCATGGCCGCATCGTTTTGGTCAATGCGGAGACGGAACGCCTGTTTGGCTACGGCCGCAACGAATTAGTCGGACAAGCGATGGAAATGCTGGTGCCCGAGCGATTCCGCCAAAGGCATCCTCAGCATCGGCAGGGCTACATGGCGCATCCCCGCAACCGTTTGATGGGCGAAGGTCGAGACCTGTGGGGTTTGCGGAAAGACAATACGGAGTTTCCGGTCGAGATCAGCTTGAGCCCCCTGGAAAGCGAGGAAGGAATTCTGGTGACGGCAGCCATCCGGGACATCAGTGTGCGCAAAGCTGTGGACAAGCATCTGGTCGAGACGGCCAGGGAACTGACCGTCAAGCACCGGCTCCTCAACGCCGTGGTCGAGGGGACCACGGACCTCATTTACATCCGGGATTTGGAAAACCGCTTCACACTGGCCAACAGCGCATGCGCAAAGGTCTTCCGGCGAAGCGTAAACGAAGTGTTGGGAAGCAGCATGCGCGATCTTTTGCCCAACGACAGCTACGACGCGGTGGCAAAGAGCGACCAGGAGATCGTGCGCGGCGGCGTCCCCTGCACGCTCGAGGAAATTGCCGAGATTGACGGTGTCACCCGGCTGTTTCTGACCACCAAAGGCCCGTACCACGATGCCGACGGGAAGATCATCGGAACGATTGGAATTTCGCGGGAAATCACGGAGCGGAAGAAAGCCGAAGAGCACCTGGTGAAGATGGTGGGGGAGCTGAGGCGCTCCAACGAGGAACTGCAACAATTCGCCTATGTGGCGTCACACGATTTGCAGGAGCCGCTACGCATGGTCGCCAGCTACACGCAACTCCTGGCCAAACGCTACACGGGGCGCCTGGACTCCGAGGCTGATGAGTTCATCGCCTACGCGGTAGACGGGTCCAACCGCATGCAAGCGTTGATCCATGACCTGCTTGCCTATTCACGGGCAGGCACAAACGGAAAGGCGTATCAAGCGATTTCCAGCGAAAAGGCGCTACTCGAAGCGCTTTCTAACTTGCGGGTATCCATTCAAGAGAGCGGTGCGGTGGTGACCCACGATTCGCTTCCGGCCATCACTACGGACGATGCGCAATTGGTCCAGGTCTTCCAGAACCTGGTCGGGAACGCCATCAAGTACCGCCGCGCCGAAGTTCCTCGCGTACACGTCTCTGCAGCAAAAAACGCTGGCCAGGAGTGGAACTTTTCCGTCCAAGACAATGGCCTGGGAATTGATCCTCAGTATTTTGACAGGATTTTCGTCCTCTTCCAGCGCCTGCACGGGCGAGAGGAGTTCAAGGGTACAGGAATCGGATTGGCCATTTGCAAAAAGATTGTGGAACGGCTGGGCGGAAGGATCTGGGTCGAGTCGCAACCCGAAAAGGGCTCGACCTTCTATTTTGCCCTGCCAGAAAGAGACGAGAAATGATGGAATCGATTGGAACGGGTGCAGTGCCTCTGGAAGTTCTGCTGGTGGAAGATAGTCCCGGGGATGTCCGGCTCACGCGGGAAGCGTTCAAAGACGCAAAAGTGCATATTAACTTGAACGTCGCGACGGATGGCGCAGAAGCAATGGCGTATCTGGCGAACGAGGGAAAGTACGCCAATTCTCCCCGCCCGGACCTGATCCTGCTCGATCTGAACCTGCCCAGGAAAGACGGCCGGGAGGTGTTGGCGGAACTCAAGGAGAGCCCGACGCTGAAGTGTATTCCAGTGGTTATCTTGACCACGTCCGCGTCCGAGACGGATATCCAGGGGAGCTATCAGCACCATGCGAACTGTTACATCACCAAGCCAGTGGACCTGGAAGGGTTCCTGAAAGTGGTGAAGAGCATCGACAGTTTCTGGCTTTCGGTGGTCAGGCTGCCACGTGTAGCGCGCACATGAACGACAAGGCCCTCCAAGTTCTTCTGGTTGAGGATAACGCGGGAGACGCCCGTTTGCTGCGGGAGATGTTCAGCACGGAAGCGCCTGGAAGTTTCGAATTGACGCACTTGCTGCGCATGAGCGACGCCTTGCTTCATCTCGGAAAAGGCGGAGTGGACGTAGTGCTCTTGGACATGGGACTGCCGGACGCGCATGGCCTGGATACCGTGCGGCAGGCCCACGCGATGGCCCCAAGCATCCCGCTGATTGTGCTGACGGGCCTGGACGACGAGGCACTGGCCGCCGAAGCCATGAAGGAAGGCGCGCAAGACTATCTCATCAAGGGGCAGATCGAAAATCGCGCGCTGCCTCGGGCGCTTCGCCATGCCATCGAGCGTCACCGTATGCAAGCGGAAAGCGATCTGATCCGTACCAATCAGATGCAGTTCAAGGATGAGTTCCTCTCCCATGTGTCGCACGAGCTGCGCTCGCCGCTGACGGCGATCTACCAGTTTGTGACCATCCTTCTGGACAAGCTGGCCGGCGAATTGAATGTGGAACAACGCGAGTACCTGGAGATCGTGTTCAGGAATGTGAAACAACTTCACGCGATGATTAATGACTTGCTGGAAGTCACCCGCATGCAGGCGGGGAAACTGCAGATCGACCTGCAACAAACTTCAATTTCAGACGCAATCGTTTACGCCGTCGACACACTGCAGGGGGCTGCGGCTGCGAAGGGAATCACCCTCACTTCAGAAATCGAGCACCACTTGCCGCCGGCTTGTGGCGATCCAACCCGCATCCGGCAGATTCTGATCATCCTGCTCGACAACGCCATCAAGTTCACGCCGGCAAACGGAGCGGTGAAGGTGAATGCCGGAGTTTCCGAGGAAGATTCAAATCTCCTGCTTCTGGAGGTATCAGACACGGGATGCGGGATCAGCTCGGAGATGACCGAGCGAATTTTTGAACGCTTGTTCCAGACAGAGGATACGGCTTCGGCAGGCCGCAAAGGCCTGGGGCTGGGGTTGTTCATTTGCAAGGAACTGGTAACGCGGCAGGGCGGCCGAATCTGGGCCACCAGCACACTGGGAAAGGGCGCGGTTTTTTTCGTGACCTTGCACGTTTTCTCGCTGCCTAACCTGATTGCCCCGGCTCTCAAGCGGGAAAGGCAAACACAAGGTCCCATCACACTGGTAGTGACGGAGATTGGTTCACAGACTGGCTGGCTATCCGAGGAGGTGCGCGCCGAACAGTCGAAGGTTGTGCGCGAAGTTTTGCAACGGTGCATGCACGCCGACCTGGACATTCTTTTGCCCAAGGTGGGCCCGGCGGGAGCGACGGAACTCTTCTTCCTTCTCGCGATTACCGACGAAATCGGCGGTGCGGCGATTGCCAAGCGGATTCAGGAACGATTGGACGAATACGAACAAACACAGAAAGCGGGCCTGACGATTTCGACCTCTTATCGCTCGGTGGACGCAATCAAACGGCATTCGAACGAATCGATGAAAGATTTTGTGGAAAAAGTAGCCAGTCAAATTCAGGAACTGATGAACGAGGAAATCTCGGCGAGGATGGTGAAAAATGAGTAACAAAAAAATTCTTATCGTGGATGATGATCCGGACGTGCGCCTGGGCCTGAATGTGCGCCTGAAGGCAAATCACTACGACACGTTCTTTGCGGGCGATGCGCTCTCCAGTATGACAGAGGCGCGAAAACACGAGCCGGACCTGATTATCCTGGACCTGGGACTGCCGGCCGGCGACGGGTTCGTCGTGATGGAACGCCTCAGGGCTATTCCCGCTCTCGCGGTGATTCCCATTATCGTCGTTTCCGCCCGCGACGTTTTGGCAAACAGAGAGCGCGCACTGAAGGCCGGGGCGAAAGCCTATCTCCAAAAACCCGTGGACAACTCCGAACTTCTGAAGATGATCCGGCGGGCGTTGGGAGAACCGGCATTGACGACCAAAGCCGTCGTGCATGACCTGGGGTCGCTCTAAGAAGGAGCGAAACCGCGTGCGCATCGACAGAGGAGGTATTCCCCTGACAATTCACTGGTGAAGGAATGGAGTGCAGCGGCGGAGGCGCCGGAAGCGTGGAACGCAGTATTACCGAGCAGTGCGCTACAGGAACACCCGGGAAGCGCAAGCAACCGCGAACTGACAGTACCTCCGTCTGCAGCAACCAAAATGGAACATGGTTGCTCTTTTGAGCGAGAGAGAAGCCGACTTACGCCCTGAGCCGACGAGGGAATCTGGACAACGGAGCCTATGCTTCTTAAGGCATCAAAAAACACAAATAGTCGCGGAAGTGACTCATTTAGGGCAGTTTTGCAAACCGTTATAGCGAACTATAGGTGAGTGAATACGGCGACGAAACTCTTTGCCATTTGTTGCAACCGGGATTACGGCAACTGCCGGCTAGATCGATGAAACGAGAAAGTGACTCACGGA
Source organism: Vulcanimicrobiaceae bacterium (assembly GCA_035484435.1). Lineage (GTDB taxonomy): Bacteria > Acidobacteriota > Terriglobia > Acidiferrales > UBA7541 > Acidiferrum. The sequence goes on from DATHOY010000226.1 coordinate 5,799, forward strand.
GGACGTAGTGGGCGAATCTGGAATTTTTGTGCACGGCCCAAGAGAAAGCGAGGATGCTGCCGGAAAGGAAACTGTGGCGGAAATTCTCGAACGTGAACTGCAACCGGTGATTGCCGACTGGCTTGCTCGCGTGGAGTCGGAGCCAGACCTGGCTTGCATTCCGTTGAGCTATGAAGACCGCACGGGCCATCTTCCTCATCTTCTGCATGATGTGATTGCGCGATTGCGCCTGGAAGACGGAGCGAATGCTTCAATCTCGAAAGCCGCGTCCGAGCACGGAAATTTGCGGCGCAAACAAGGCTACACGGTGGCGATGGCCGTGGAGGAATCCCGCTTACTGCAGGTCACTATTTTCTCAACCCTGCACAAAAACGCGACCAGCCTGGAATTCAGCCGGTTGCTTCCTGACGTCGTGACGATTGCCGACGAAGTGGACGCGCAGTTGAAGGAGCAGATGCTCCGATTCATGGCCGCGGACGCGACAAAGGTGGCCAAAGGCAGGTAAACCGTTTTTGGAAAATTAAGTCGGATGCCAAACAGGAGCCGGGAACCGTGAAACCAAAGACTGCGAGAGAGAGTGACGCCTGCGTGTTGGTAATCGGAGATGAGACGGGCGAAATGGCTGGAATTTTGGAGAAGTTGGGCTCGGCCGCGGACGAAAGGGTCCGCATAGAGCGGGTCGACGAACTTTCCAGCGGAATCGATCGGTTGCACACCGGGGGAGTTCGGGCGGTTGTGCTGGACCTGACACTTCCCGGTGGCGATGGCGTGGAGACGTTCGACAAGCTTTTTCAAGCGGCGCCGCAGGTGCCGATTCTGGTGCTGAGCCGGGCCGATGCGGAAGGAACGGCGAGGGAAACGGTAAAGCGCGGGGCTCGGGATTTTTTCGTGAAGAGTCCCTCCGACGGCTATCGGCTAAACCACGCGGTGCGTACCCTGTTGGATAGCAGTGCGGCGGAAGCAACGCGTTTGGAAAACGAAGTCGCCAATCTGACGCTGGACGCCATCGGAGAGGGGGTGCTGCGCACGGATTCACAGGGCAACGTAACCTATCTAAATCGGGTCGCAGAAGAAGTGACGGGGTGGTCGCGCGAAGAGGCGCAAGGGCGCCCTGCGGCGGACGTGCTCAGGCTGATCGATGGAGCCAGCCGCGCGTCGGTTGACACTTCCCTGGGAGCCGCAGCGCAAGAAAACGAGACTGCGGGCTGCATGACCAGCGGTACAAACTGCATTCTGGTTCGACGCGATGGCTTCGAAATTGACATCGAAAGTAAAACGACCCTGATTCGAGAGCACGGCGAAAGGGTAACCGGCACAATTGTGGCTTTTCGCGACGTCAGCGCGGAACGTGCCAGATCGCTAGAAATGTCTCACCTGGCGCAACACGATGCCCTGACCGATTTGCCGAACCGGGTGCTGTTCTACGACCGGCTCGCGCAGGCGATTTCACTGGCGGAGCGCCAGGACAAACAACTGGCGGTGATGTTTGTAGATTTGGATCACTTCAAAAAGATCAACGACTCACTGGGCCACGATGTTGGTGACAAGCTGCTGCAATCGGTAGCCGAGCGATTGAAGGCGTGTGTCCGGCGGTCGGACACTATCGGCAGGCTAGGCGGGGACGAATTCGTGGTACTCCTCTCCCAAGTCGAGCATGCGGAAGACGCCGCCATTAGCGCTAGAAAAGCCCTTCGGGCGTTAACGGCGCCGCATAGAATCGACGGCAAAAGCCTCGATCTCAACGTGAGTATAGGGGTGAGCACCTATCCGAGTGACGGCCAAGACGCAGATAGTTTGCTGAATCGAGCGGATAACGCCATGTACGAAGCCAAGCAACGCGGCCGGAATAACTATCAGTTCTTCCGCCACGAGATGCATGCGCGATTGGCCGACCGCCAGTCGCTGGAAGCGGATTTGCGCTGTGCGCTGGGGCGGAACGAGTTTGTGTTGCACTACCAGCCGAAACTTAATCTTCAGACAGGGCACATCACGGGGGTGGAAGCACTGATCCGCTGGCTGCACCCCCAGCGAGGATTGATCTATCCGGAGAAGTTTGTGCCCCTCGCGGAAGAGTGCGGACTGATTTTGGGTATCGGACAGTGGGTGCTGCTGGAAGCTTGCAATCAGGCTCGGGCCTGGCGTGATGAGGGTCTTGGGGATGTGCCGGTCTCGGTCAACGTGTCCGCGACCGAATTTGGCGCCAAGGATTTTCTTTCAGGGGTACGGGCGGTGTTGATTACAACGGGAGTGGAGCCGAGGAATCTGGAGCTGGAACTGACCGAGAGTGTGCTGATGCATGACGCGGAGGCCGCTGTCGTGACACTGGTCAAGCTGAAAGCCATGGGCGTGCAGGTGGCCATCGACGACTTTGGCACCGGGTATTCCAGTTTTACTTATTTGCGGCGTTTTCCATCCGATGCACTGAAACTCCATCATTCTTTTGTGCAAGAGATTGCGGTGGACCCGCGAGACGCCGCCATCGTGAGCGCGATGATCAATATCGGCAAGAGTCTCAAGCAGCGAATCATCGCGGAGGGTGTGGAGACCAGTACGCAGCTGCGATTCCTAAGGCACCACGGGTGCGGGGAAGGACAAGGCTATTATTTCAGCCGCCCGGTTGCAGCAGAGCGGGTGGCGAACCTCTTTAAGGTCGGCATTCTGGATGGGGTAGTCCATTAGCGATGAATGGAGGTTGCCCTCAGCAGGCGCTACGGCGTAGCCCACCTTCCGGCTTTGCCGCGTAAAATTTTGGCCAACTATCGAGTAGTTCTGTTTAGGACCAGCGGTAAGTCTGCCGCTCTTGAATTTGCCGTCCAACGTGCAATACTAGGAACCCCCTTCCGAAATTGTCCTCTTGGGATACGACTGCCCTCTTCAGTCAAATCGTTGCTGGAGCATGGGCAAACTGTATGAACAAGAGATCCATCAAGGTACTGCTGCTCGTGGAAGATAACCCCGCCGATGTGCGGTTACTCCGCGAGATGTTCCGCGAACAGAGTTCGCTGCGGACGGAATTGACGCAGGTGGAAACCATGCGCGCTGCCGAGGAGCATCTTGCGGGGTGTGCCACTGATATTATTTTGCTCGATCTCGGATTACCCGACGCACAGGGACTCGAATCCATCCGCCGGGTCCGGGCCGTCGCGCCCAAGGTCCCTTTGGTGGTCCTGACCGCGTTGGACGACGAGTCCATGGCCGCACAAGCTTTGCAAGCAGGCGCCCAGGACTATCTCATCAAAGGTCAAATCGATGCCCGCGGTCTTCTTCGAGCCTTGCGCTACGCCGTCGAGCGCAAAAGCATGCAAGAAGAGTTGTTCCGGGAAAAGGAACTCGCCCAAGTCACGCTCAACTCCATCGGCGACGCCGTTATTTCCACGGACCTTTCTGGAAATATCAATTTCCTCAATCTCGTTGCAGTAAGGATGACGGGCTGGTCGCAAGCCGAAGCGGCGGGCAAACCCATGCGTGACGTTTTCCGCGTCCTGGACGCCACCAGCCGTAAGGCCACGCCGAATCCAATGGAAATGGCCATCCGGCAAAACCATACCATCCACCTGCCGTCGAACTGCATCCTCATCCAGCGTGACGGCTCTGAAATTTCGATTGAAGATTCCGTCGCCCCCATCCATGACCGCCAGGGCCAGGCCGCGGGGGTGGTAATCGTATTCCGTGATGTGAGTTCGACCCAGACGATGGCTGTGCAGTTGGCCCATACGGCCCATCACGACTTCCTGACCGGTTTGCCAAATCGCAAGCTCCTGAACGACCGGGTCAGCCAGGCGATCCTCTTGGCATCCCGCAGCATGAAAAAAGTCGCGGTGCTGTTTTTGGATTTGGACGGCTTCAAACACATCAATGATTCCCTGGGACATTCGATCGGCGATAGAGTGCTTCAATCCGTCGCAAAACGTCTCGTGGATAGCGTGCGCGACTCAGACACGGTCAGTCGGCAGGGCGGGGACGAATTCATTGTGCTGCTCTCCGAAGTCGAGAGTTTGGATAGTGCGGCAACTACAGTGAAGAGATTGTTACAAGTAGGGACCGAGCCCCACGCCATCGACGAGCACGACCTGCACGTCAGTGCTTGTATTGGGGTGAGCATCTATCCCGATGACGGCCTGGATGTGGAGACGCTAATCAAGAACGCGGATACGGCCATGTACCAGGCCAAGGAGAATGGGCGTCAGAGCTACCAGTTTTTCAAGCCGGCCATGAATGTCCGCGCCGTGGAGCGGCAATCTATCGAGGGGAGTTTGCGGCGGGCTCTGGAACGCCAGGAATTTGCGGTGCATTACCAGCCGAAGATCAATTTGCATACCGGACAGATTTCCGGCGCGGAAGCACTTTTGCGATGGACACACCCCACTCGAGGAACAGTCCCTCCGGCCCAATTCATTCCTGTTGCCGAGGACTGCGGTTTGATTCTGCCGATTGGCAACTGGGTTCTGCGCGAGGCGTGTAAGCAGGCCCGGACCTGGATGGATACCGGACTGCCCTTGGGAGCGATGGGAGTGAATATTTCCGCGGTGGAGTTCCGGAATGAGGGCTTTCTGGAAGGAGTCTTCATCATCCTCAAGGAGACTGGCTTGGATCCAAAGTTTCTGGAACTGGAGTTGACTGAAAGTGTTCTCATGAAGCGCCCCGAGTTGACCGCATCCATTCTGCAAGCACTCAGGGCGGAAGGTGTACGAGTTGCGGTGGATGACTTCGGCACGGGTTATTCCAGCCTGAGTTATCTGCAGAAGTTCTCGATCGACGCCCTCAAGATCGATCAGTCGTTCGTCCGTCGAATCACCACCGCTCCCGACGAGACAACCATCGTGACCGCGGTGATTAGCATGGCGCGTAGCCTCAAGTTGCGGGTTGTTGCGGAAGGTGTGGAGACCGTGAAAGAGTTGGAATTTCTTCAGGCTCACCAATGTGACGAGGCACAGGGGTACTATTTCAGTCGACCGGTTCCACCCGAGCAGTTCGCCCATTTGCTCGAAACCGGCATATCAGAAACACTCCGCCGGTGATTCCTGAGTTGGCATTCTTTTGGAGGGAATACTGGTGGGCCTGGGTGGACTTGAACCACCGACCTCGCCCTTATCAGGGGCGCGCTCTAGCCACCTGAGCTACAGGCCCATTCAACTGTGGCAACAACTCTTTCTACTTTACCGTACCCCACAAATCCTGGCAATTCTCCTCCAGGAAATTGTCCATGGCATTTGCCTTACTTGTAGGGCCTGCCTTCACGCTCCAAGCGCTTTCAGCTCCACTCCCTCTGCCAGCAACGCGTTCCGCACAACCTTTGCAATGCGTTCGGCCCCCGGCGTATCCCCGTGGATGCAAATCGTCTGCGCTTCCACCGCCACGACCGTTCCTTCGCGCGTCAACACGCCGTGCCCATCCGCAATCCGGACCGCTTGTTCCGCAGCTTTCTCCGGGGCATCCAGCAGCGCATCCCGGAATTTCCGTGCGCGCAAACCGCCATCCTTCTCGTAGCGTCGGTCCGCGAACGCTTCTGCCGCCGCGCGAAATCCGGCCGCGCGAAACTCTTCCAACATCACCGACCCCGCCAACCCCACCAGCACTACATCCTGCCGCCATCGCCGCACGCCCTCCGCAATCGCGCGCGCCAGCGCCGCATCCTTGGCCGCCAGGTTATACAAAGCCCCGTGCGGTTTCACGTGCGTCACAACCGCTCCGCACTTCTCCGCGACGTTCGCGAATGTCGCCACCTGCCGGTAAATCGACTCTCGAATCGACTCCGCACTCAAATCCAGCGCCACGCGTCCGAAATTTTCGCGGTCCTCATAGCCCGGGTGCGCTCCCACCGCAACGCCATGCCGCAGCGCCTGCTCGATCGTTGCGCGCATCATCTCTTCATCGCCGGCGTGCCCTCCGCAAGCCACATTCGCCGACGTCACAAACTTCATCAGGGCTTCCTGGCTGCCGTCCGCCAGCATTTCCGGCAGTTCGCCCATGTCGCAATTTAAATCCATTCGCTTCATGCGAACAGCCGCTCTTCCGACTCCAACAACTGCTGCTGCTCGATCCACTCCTTCCGCGCGGCCGCGAACGATACCTCTTCAAATCGAATCGTATCCCGCGGCCGCAACTGGCCCACGGAGTGCAAATCCGCCCCAATCACGTTGGCAATCTTCGGATACCCGCCCGTTGTCTGCTGCTCCACAAACAATAAAATCGCTTGCCCCGAGGGCGTCACTTGAATCGCTCCGACCGGCGTGCCTTCGCTGATCATTTCTGCTTTCCCCCGCGCCGCCAGCCACGGCCCGTCCAGCCGCAGCCCAATCCGGTTCGATTCCTCGCTGACCACAAACTCGCCGCCCAGGAACGCTCTCCGCGCCCCTTCCGAAAACCAATCAAGTTGCGAACCCTGCGTCACCCGCAGTTTTTTCCCCGGCTTCAGAGCCTCCAACACTCCTGCCCGCAGTTTCCGCTGGCGGATCTTTTTCTCCAGCCTCCCGATCTGCAGCACGTCGCCCTTGCGTAACGCCCGCCCCTCCCAACCTCCCAATCCGCTCAGCAGGTGTGTCGAGGCGCTCCCCAGAAAATCCACGACGTCAATTCCGCCTGCCACGCAGAGATAACACCGCGCATAGTCCCGCGTTGCTCCAAACGCCACACGTTTCCCGGGCAGAATCGCGTGCGGCCTCCACAGTTCCAGCGCTTTCCCATCTATCTGCGCACCAAAGTTCGCGCCCGCCAGGCAAATTACCGCTCCATCGGGAAACAAGAACGTTCCGCCGGTCAGTGTCATTTCCAGTGCCGGCGTGTCCGGCGGATTCTCCAGTAGCAGATTCCCCAACCGCAGCGCCACAGCGTCTGCCGCACCAGACGCCGAAACCCCCAGCACGCCAAATCCCTGGCGCCCGAAATCCTGCACCGTCGTCTGTAATCCCGGCGCTTCCACTACCAGCAGGCTCATGCTCGCCTCGCCGCCAGAAACTCCGCCCGTGTTATCGGCCGGAACTTTACGTGATCTCCAATCGCAATCAGTCCCATCGGCTCGCGCTCTCTCCGGAAAAGTTCCAGCGGCGTTCTTCCGATCAATCGCCATCCGCCCGGCGTTCCAAATGGATAAATCGCCGACTGCCGCCCCGCGATTCCTACGCTCCCTGCCGCCACTTCTTTCCGCGGCGTCTCCAATCGCGGCACCGCGATCTCTTCCGCCAGGTCTCCCAGATAGGCAAAACCCGGCGCAAAACCCAAAAAGTAGGCGTGATACGTCGGCGCGATGTGCAGCTCCACCACCTTTTCCGCGGTCAGTCCGCGCTGGGCCGCCACCCATTCCAGATCCGGCCCAAACTCTCCGCCGTAACACACCGGCACTTCCACCAGGCGCGGTTGCGACGCCGGTATTTTCTTTGTTCTCTTTTCCAGCTCCGAGATTTTTGCCTGAACTTCGGCGTGATCCACAGCGGCCGAGTCAAATGTGATCAGCAGGGAACAGTATGCTGGCTGGATATTCCGCAGCCAGTTGACCGGCTCCCGCTGCAACAGCCTCACCAATCGCGCCACGCGTTCGTGCGCGGCCGCGCCGATCTCTTCACCCAGATAAATCAGCAGTGTCTGGTCGCTGGCGGCTTGAAATCGCACTCCGCTCTC
>DATHOY010000227.1:0-37555 GCA_035484435.1 Vulcanimicrobiaceae bacterium
TTCAAGAAGGAATTTAAGAGTGAGGATAGCATCGTCCGCCGTTACCCCGGGAGCTTCCCGGCAACGGCCCAGCCTCGATAGCATGAGGTTTTCGCAAAACGAAAGCCGCAACCCGGCTTCCCCCTCCGGCTACGAACGCAACGCCGCAACAATATTGTTGTCGCCAGCGTGCCCCGGTTTAAACCGGGACGGCGCCTTGCCCTGGACCTCTGTCTCAGAGGGTCCCGCGGCGGTGCATCCCAAGGAGTTTTCATGTCGAAAGAATTGGTTATCAGCGCGTCCTCCCACGAGCGGAGAGTCGCGATTTTGGAAGAAGGCCAGCTAGTCGAGATTTACATTGAGCGCGAAAAAGAGTTCGCGCTTGTCGGCAGCATTTATAAAGGAAAAGTAACGCGCGTTTTGCCGGGCATGCAGTCGGCGTTCGTCGACATCGGCCTGGATGGCGACGCGTTCCTCTACGTCAGCGACGTTTTCGAAAACCTCGAAGACTACGATCACGGACATTCCCACGGAGACGCCCCTGCGCCCGCGATTGCCGCGGCGTCGGGCGGAGCGTTGATCGAACCACTGCCGGGAGAATCGCTTTCCACGCGCACGGTTCATGAAGAGACGATCTCTCTGGACGAGCCGCGCGAGGAGCACGGCCATGAGCACGATCGGGGTCCATCCGAAGAATTTCGCGGCGCACCCGAGCAGCACGAAGGCCACATGGGGGGCGAAACACATCCGGCGGAAATCAATGACCTGGACGAGCGTCAACCGGAATCGAACGCTTCCGCACCCCAGAATTTCGCTCCCAGCTACAACCCGACACGCAACTATCCTCCGCGCATCGGCAACGATCGCCCGCAGGGTAGCGACCGTGGCGGAGATCGCGGCGGCGACCGTGACCGCGGTGGAGATCGCGGACGCGGCGGACGGCGTGGACGATTTGGACGGCGCCGTGGCGGCAGTGGCAGCAGCGGCAGCGGTGGCGGCGACCGGGATCGACGGCCCCACGGACAGGGTGGCGGACGCAATTTGCCTCCCTCCAAATATGCATCCCCGCAGGGAGACCGCGACACTCGCGGGAGTTTCGACAACCGGCGGCCTTCGAATGATCGCGTGCCGAGCGCTCCCGTCGAAAGCCGCGAGGACGATATTGTCCTGCCGGGCGAATCGCTGGCCAAGTATCGCGCACGGCCTGTGCCTCCTCCGGTCGAGCCGCTGGGTGATCACGAGCCCGAAGAACGCCAGCCCGATTACGAGCAGACCCCGGCGCGTCCGGCGGTCGGCCTGCAGCCTGGAACCGGGACACCGCGGCGTTTCTCCGGCAGCTTGCCGCACTGGGTTTTAGCCGATACGGAATCGGAAGCCGAAGCGGTTGTCGCTGAATCCGCACCGGAAGAACATGCACCGGAATCCGCCGCGGAAATTCATCACGCGGAAGAAGCTGCCGCCGAACCGGCGCGCAACGCTGCTCCGGCCCTAAGCGATGAAGAGGCGGTCTCTCTCTCCGCCCGGCTGGTGGAAGCCAAGCACGAAGAGACGCAGGCACGCGCGGAAGCCGACTCTCTGGTTGGCGGCGCAGATTTTGACGAGGACGAAGCCGAAGCCCTCCACGAAGCACATGAAATTGCCGAGCACGAGGAACACGGGCACCACGAAGGAGAGTCAGAAGAGGAGCAGGACGAGCGGGAAGAACGCGAAGACCGCGAAGATGCGGAAGAGGAAGCTCACGAAACGCAATTGGCCGCCGAAACCGGCCACTCCGAACGGCATGAGGAAGCCGGCGAAGAAGCGCACACGGAAGAAAACCGCGCAGAGATGACCGAAGCCGAGCGAGCCGACCTTGCTCACGACGAGGCCATCGAACACGTCGCCGCGGAAACTCTGTCGGCAGCGGTGGCGTCCGACGGTTCGGCAGTCCAAGCTGTCATCGAAGAAGACACAATTCTATTGCCCGGGGAAACCCGCACGCCCCGCAATCCGAACGCCCCGCGCGAGGATTTCGCGCGCATCGGCACCAATCCTCGTTCGCGTTTCCAGCGCCCACAGCGCGGCGGACGCGACCGCGGCGGTGATCGCGGCGGTTTCCGTGGACGCGGCGGACGCCCCGACGGGCGCTCTGATCGTCCGCATCGCGGCGGCGACCGTGACCGTGGTGGCGATCGTGGTCCAGATCGTGGCCCAAATCGCGGCCCGGATCGTGGTGGTGATCGTGGCCGTGGACGCTTCGAGCGCCGCCCTGGTGGCCATGGCCCGCATCGCGGACACGCGCCTTCACGCCGGCCTCAGCTGATTTCCGAAATGCTGAAGGCGGGCCAGGATGTCGTCGTGCAAATCGCCAAGGAACCTCTTGGCAAGAAAGGCGCGCGTATCACGAGTCACGTGGCGCTTCCCGGCCGCTTCCTGGTCTATATGCCGACCATCGACCACATCGGCGTTTCGCGCAAGATTGCCAGCGCGGAGAACCGCTCCCGCCTGCGCCGGCTTGTCGGCGAAGCGCGCGGCAGTTATCCCGGCGGCTTTATCGTTCGTACCGCCGCGGGTGGAGCGACCGACGACGAAATTCGTACCGACATTGAGTTCCTTGGACGGACCTGGAGTGAAATTAAGCAAAAGCACGATGACCGCAAGGCTCCGGCGCTTTTGCACCGCGACTTGAACCTGGTCGAACGGATTCTTCGCGATTACGTCAGCGACGATTTCACCGGCATCTGGATCGACAACGAAGAGGAATACGGCAAGGTCGTCGAATTCGTCAGCCGGTTCCAGCCGAAGCTGGTCAACAAGGTGAAGCTGTACACGAAAGAGCAGCCCATTTTTGAAGAGTTCGGCATTCAGCACGAGCTCGACAAGGCTCTTCGCGCCAAGGTGTGGCTGAAGTCCGGCGGCTACATCGTGATCAACCACACGGAAGCGCTGGTGGCAATTGACGTCAACACCGGCAAATTCGTGGGCAAGGGCTCCATCCGCCTGGAAGACACCATCGTGAAGACCAACCTGGAAGCCGTGAAGGAGATCGTGCGGCAGATTCGCCTTCGCGACCTCGGCGGCATCATCGTGGTGGACTTCATCGACATGGAAGAGCGCCGCAACCGCGAAAAAGTTTTGGGCGCGTTGCAGATGGCTCTCGAGCAGGACAAGGCGCCGTCGAAAGCGCTGTCGTTCAACGAGTTCGGCCTGGTCTGCATCACCCGCAAGCGCACCAAACAGGCGCTGGAGCGCGTGCTCTGCCAGCCGTGCCCGTATTGCACGGGCTCCGGCATGGTCAAGTCCATCCCGACGCTCTGTTACGAAATTCAGTCCGAAGCGCGCAAGATGGCCGTCACCGATCACGAAGGGCCGAACCTTACCCTTCGCGTGCATCCGGAAATCGCCAAGGCGCTGAAGACGCGCGAGTCCATCCTGATCGACGAGCTGGAGCAGAACTCGCACAAGCACATCATCATTCAGTCCGACGCGACACTGCATTGGGAGCAGTACGATATTTACTAGGTAGGGGCGGCTTTACGCCGCCTCATTGAGCCGCACGAAACGCCCGGGCTGATCCCCGGGCGTTCTCTTTTTCCGCGGAAGCTCTCTTTAATCTTTTTCTCGAGTTTCCCAGGGATGCGCGGTCTTGCCGGATGGTGGAAAAACATTGTGCTGGGACGCCGGCATCGGCACGTCGCCCATTCGGTCCTCCCACAAAAACTTGTTCAGCACGGCAGTGTCGGCCGCGTCGGCGTGGCTGAAATCCAGATTCTTTCCTTCCTTCCACTCTTTGGTATTCATTTCGAACAGCAGCCCGTTGTCGCGGTTGCGGTAATCGGCGCGAAAGGCCGGCTGGGTTCCGGGGCCGCTGAAGAGCGGGGCCATCACGGCGGCCCGTGAATCATTGGCATTCATCGGCGGCACGCCAAGCAAGGCCTCAATTGTGCGCACCATGTTCACCGTTGTATAAAAATGGTGGTCTACAAAAACGGCGGGCGTTGCGTTCGACGATTCCACGACAGGCGCGTACTTGCTGACGACCAGGGCAATGCTACGGTGGGAATCCACGTGGTCCGGGCCGTCCTGCGCGTCATCCTCCAGAATCAGAATGGCCGTATCGTTCCAATACTCGCTTTGCGAAATTGCTTCCACCACCCGGCCCACCGCTAAATCGTTGTCCGCCATGGAAGCCGCCGGCTTTGGCTTGCCTTTCTTCCCGCCCGCCGTGTGATCGTTCGGAAGCCGCAGCAGGGTAAATTGCGGCATGGCATCCTTGCCGGCTTTGCGCGAAGCCTTGAACCCGGCGAACTCATTCAAAAATTCGTCTACGCGCAATTGGTCCGGATAGGCAGTTTCAAAATCGGGAAAGCGTGGATCGAAATGCCTACGCAACTCCGGCTGGGCTGCAATGTTTTTCGCAAGAACGGGAATATCCCAAGGATACGGGCTCGGCCCTCCGCGCGGCTCTCCCACATTTTTCTCCAGGGGCTCGCCCTTCTTAATCACCGTTCGCGCGCAGGCCACTCCTGGCACCTTCGGTGGTCCGCTGACCGGCGCAGGCATTTCCTCATCCGCGTTGCACCATCGCGAAATAATGGATTCGCCGTAGTGCCGATAGGAGACTCCGTGGCTGGCAAAGTTTTTCCAGAGGTAGCCGCCGGTCGGTTCGCCCGCATCGGGAAGTCCATCCTCCGCCGAAATGCCGCCTAGGAGTTCGCCTTCGGAGTCATAGGTATGCTCCTGGCTGCGGTAGGCGATGGGCCAGGTCTTCTCAACGTAGTCTGAAATCGAAGCCGAAGTTGACCATACATGTCCGTCGCCTGAAACGTCCCCGCTATCGTAAAAATTGTCCAAGACGCCGAACTGCCGGGCCAACTTGTGCTGGTTGGGGGTAATCTCTTGGCCATACATCGTCAGGGAGGAATCGCCGTCTCCAACTCCCAGGTCCCCAAAAATCTGATCGTACGTGCGATTTTCCTTAATGATGTAAATTACGTGTTTGATCTTGCTCTCGCCGGAAACGAAGGGAACTTTGTCCAGGTTTCCCTGTGCCGCATTCATGCTCGTTGCCTGCTTGCTCCACTCTGCGAGTGTTCCAGGAATCTCCGCCATGTGAATTTGCGCCAGTGATCCGTGGGTCATTGCAGGGTTATAGGGATACTCCGGTTCGCCATTTGCATTTGTTTTGATCGCCACAGGATTCGGCCCTGAACCGCGGCCCTTCGCGCTGCAAATCAACAAATCGTTCGCCGTAGCAGCCACGACGGTCGGATAAAACTCTGTTGGAATAAACCCTGCCGCGGGCTGCGCTTTCCCAGCGCCCGGGTCGCTAAGATTAAACACACCCGCCGTGTCGGAGATTGCATTCGCGGAAAACAGCGTTTTCCCGTCGGGAGCAAGCGCCAGGCTTTCGGGGTCGCTGCCTCCATATTTCTGTCCCGGCAACTTGGTGGAAAGCGTGCGCAGAACTTTCCCTGTGCTGGTATCCAGAACGGCAATTTCATCCCGGTTCGTCAGCGCTACAAAGAGGCGCGTGTCGTCGTGGTCCAACAGCAATGCCGTCGGATGCGACCCGCCCGCAAGCGGCGCAGCCGGTTTTTGCAGCGTGATAATTCGCCTCACGGAACCATTTGCCAGGTCGAGTTCCGCGACGGCCGACGCATTCCACAGTGAAACGAACCCTCTTCTCCCGTCACGCGTCATGACTGCCGTATAGGGCAACGATCCGGGAATGCGCGGGTAAGTCGAAAGGTCGAAGCGAGTGACAATATTTCCGTCAGAAGCGTTAAGCAGGACCGCCTCGTCGGAGCCGTTGCAGGCCACCAAAACGCGCTCTTCGCCCCCGCTCATTCCCGCGACTAATCCCGCCGGATAGGTCACATCCTTGAACTGGGCGCGCCGCACTTTTCCCTGTGGCAATTTTTCGCGTGGAGACAGAGGCAAGAATCGTTCGGGTGTAACGACTCCATTCGCAAAGGCATAAACCGCGATGCCATTTCCGGTGCTTCCCTTCCCCTGTCCTAACGGGTCTGTCAGCGACGCCATGGAAGCGTACAAATGCTTGCCGTCCACGCTGAACGCCAGTCCCAAAAAGTAGGTTTGCTTTGCGTCGGAGCCGAGCCGCTCGTCGGGAAAGTCCCGGAGCTCGTTCGACTCCAAATTCAAGACTGTCAGCGATTGTTTCTCGCCAGAGGAGTAGGCCCCATACCCGCTGTGCAGCAGCACTGCGAATTTCCCGTCTGGAGAAACCGCGGCCACTGTCGGAAAATTATTCGTCGGCCGCGGATTGCCCGGCACATCCCCGAGCAATTTTCCATTGGACAATTGCCTTAGTGCCGGGGCCGATGGTCTGGTTTGCGCGTGGAGTTCTTTAGCGCCAATTGTCAGCAGCAATATTCCCAAAAGCCAACCGCAGATTATCGCTCTTATCATGGCCGCATTATATTTGAGTTCGAGTTGCAAAACCGTGAATGTGAGGCCGGAAGCCGAAATGCCCGAGATTCCCCCCGCTCGCTGACCGGTCAGCCGGATTTCTTGCCAACTCCTTCAATTCCCGCTAGATTTCTTTGCGGGTTGAATTGAGATTTGAATTGCCGGGTCAAAGGGTTTTCCCGGTCGAGGTGAAACCGCGCATGGCCGCTCCGCCCGCTGCCTCCACCCGCTCTACAGATGAAGCAGTCCGCGACGTTCAGGAAACTTCCTGCTGCATCGTTGGGGGCGGGCCCGCCGGCGCGATACTGTCTTTACTCCTTGCCCGGCAAGGCATCCCCGTCACGCTGCTGGAGATGCACAAGGACTTCGATCGCGAATTCCGCGGCGATACCATTCACCCGTCAACGCTCGAAGTGCTCGACCAGATTGGGCTGGCGGACAAGGTGCACGAAATCCCGCACACCAAAATTTCCGGACCGACCATTAAATTTGCCGACGGCGATTTCCAGCCTTTCAACCTGGGCCGCCTGAAAACGCGATTCCCGTACATTCTGCTTGTGCCCCAGGTGAGGTTTCTTGAATTCATCGTCCGCGAGGCGTCCACATATCCGGCGTTCAAGCTGGTGATGCACGCCAACGTGACTCAACTGGTTAAGGATAACGGCCATGTCCGCGGAGTTCGTTACCTGGCGCCGGACGGCACGCACGAAATCCGCAGCCCGCTTACCGTTGGAGCCGACGGGCGTTTTTCCCTACTGCGCCGGCTTGCTGGGTTCGAACCCGTGAAGACTTCGCCGCCGATGGACGTGCTGTGGTTCCGGCTTCCCAAATTGGCAGGCGAACCTGAAATTGTGGGCGGCGCTTTCGGCGGCATTGGCGGCGGGCGCATCTTCATACTTTTGGAGCGGAACGAGTACTGGCAGGCGGGGTTGGTTTTTCCGAAGGGGCAATACCAGCGGCTCCACGGCGCCGGTGTGGGAGCAATTCGCAAGAGCATCGCGGAGATCGAGCCGCGCTTCGCGCCGCACGCCGAGTCACTCACTGAGTGGCACCAACTTACTTTACTCTCCGTTGAATCCAGCCGCTGCCCGCTGTGGCACAGGCCGGGACTGCTTCTGATTGGCGATGCCGCGCATGTGATGTCGCCCGTTGGCGGCGTGGGCATCAACTACGCTATTCAGGACGCGGTGGTGGCCGCAAACGTTCTTTCGGCGCGTTTGAAGGCCGGCCGTGTTACTGATGCGGACCTTGCAGAGGTACAGCGCCAGCGCGAATTGCCGACCCGCGTCATCCAGGCGATGCAGAGCTTTATGCAGAAACGGGTGATCGCCGGCGCTTTTACCACCGGGGCGGCGGGAAAGGTGCCCTGGCAGCTGCGATTGTTTACTAAGATTCCAATTTTGCGCGACCTTCCACCACGCCTTATCGCTTTCGGGCCTCGCCGCGTGCACCTTAAGAAAACGTAGATTTTCTCCGGGTTTTCGTTTGCCAGGCAACCGAATGAACTCTCCGCAAGCAAGTCGCGTTCGCCGCTTCGCGTGCTATACTTCGCGCCGTCTGTTCAGGGGAAACCGGATGCTTCGCAAAATTATCGTTCTCTTTTTTGGATTTATTCTGCCCGCTGCCGCGCAAACGATCGCTATCCGCGCGGGGAATCTGATCGATCCGGCGAAAGGCACGGTCAGCAAGGATCAAATCATTCTTGTCGAAAACGGCAAAATCACCGCCGTAGGCGCGGGCCTCGCTATTCCTAAAGATGCGCAGGTTGTCGATCTTTCGAAAGAATGGGTGATGCCCGGCTTGATGGACGCGCACACCCACATCACCTTTCAGGAGATTCCCGGCAAGGCTCCGTTTGAGGCGATGTATCTGAAAGAGGGATCGCCGTTCCGCGCGCTCCGCGGGCTGCACACCGGGCAGATCCTTCTGAATGCCGGCTTCACCACCATGCGCGAGGTCGGCAACGAAGCCGATTACGCCTGCAGCGATTTGAAAAAGGCCATTCACGCAGGGTGGTTCGATGGGCCCACACTGCAATGCGCGGGCAAAATCATCGGCCCGTTTGGCGGCCAATCCAAAGGCATGCCGGAGGAAGTGGGCGCGTTCTGGCTGCACGAATATATTGACGCCGACAGCCCGGCCGAAATCCGCAAAGCGATCCACGAAAACATTTACTACGGCGCGGACGTCATCAAGCTGGCGGCCGACAACAGCGATTATTTTTATACGGAGGAAGAGATTCGCGCGGCCGCGGATGAGGCGCACAACGCCGGACGCGCGCTGGCCGTCCATGTCTATGGCGGAAAAGCCGCCGACAACGTGATTCGCGGAGGCGCGGATTCTGTCGAGCATGGCTTCACGCTAACTGAAGCTCAGTTAAAGCTGATGAAAGAAAAAGGAACGTACCTGGTTGGCACGGACTTTCCCGCGGCGCATCTTGCGGGGCTGAATCCGTCCAATGAAACCCTGGCCGACGCCAACAAACTGGGCAACCAGATCATCGAACGGCTGAGCAACGCCAACAAGATTGGCGTCAAGATGGCGTTCGGATCGGACACTGTCACGGAAATGTCCGGCCGGACGCGCGCGGACATGGTGTTGGACTATCTGGCCGTGTGGCGCGCGGCAGGCGTCGCGCCGGCGGATATTCTGAAAGCCATGACCACCAGTTGCGCCGACTTGCTGCGTATTTCCAAGGAACGCGGCGCGATTGCGCCCGGACTTTTTGCGGACATCATTGCCATGCCGGGCGATCCTCTTCAGGAAATCGAGTCGCTACGCAAGGTAAACTTCGTCATGAAAAACGGCAAGATCGTCCGCAGTGCCAAGTAATGGCCATTCGATCGTAAACAAAGACGCCCGAGGTTATTCCCGGGCGTTGCTATTTCCAGATTCAATCATCTTGTCGAGTCAGGTACCCGAATAGCGCTGCTCTTTCCAGGGATCGCCATAGGCGTGGTAGCCGTTGCGCTCCCAGAAGCCCAGCCGGTCGTGATCCAGCAACATAAAGCCGCGCACCCATTTCACGCTTTTCCAGGCGTAGAGTTGGGGCACGATCAGGCGCACGGGGCCGCCATGCTCTCCTGTGAGCGGCTCGCCGTCATGTTCGAAAGCAAACAGCACATCGGGCCGCAGCAAATCCTTCAGTGGAATGTTGGAGGTGTAACCCTCCTCGGCCAGCACCAGCACGTATTCGGCTTCCGGCTTGGCCTTCGCGCGGTCCAATAGATCTGTGAATCGCACACCTTTCCAGCGGTTGTCCAGACGGCTCCAGCGCGTCACGCAATGAAAATCGCTGGTGGACTCCACTTGTGGCAGCGCGCGAAATTCATCCCACGTCAGGCGCAGCGGAGTTTCCACCAGACCGCTGATCTTAAAATCCCATTTTGCCGCCTCAAAATGCGGCACGCTTCCGTAGTGCAGCACCGGCCATTTGATGGTCAGCGATTGCCCGGGCGGCAGCCGGCCTTCGGCCTTCGCTTGTTTCTCTTTGGTGCGCCTGCCGCCATCGTCCCCGAATATCGGCATCCTTGCCCCCCGCATAATTAGAGTCCACTACGTTCAATTGGTTTCAATCTGGATTATCCAGCGATTCCATCGCGCGCAATTCACGGTATTTATGTTATTTTGGGCGTCTGCATTCGCGCCGCTGCCGGCCTGTTCAGCAAGGAGGCTTTCGATGGCAACGCCTGCACCCTTCGGCGATTTGAATCGCCGCTTTGAAATCCCCGGCATCGCCAGAGTCGTGGATGGCCGAGGCGGGCTCCCCTGCGTGCGGGTGACCTCGCCGCGCGCTTCCGGCGAAATCTATTTGCACGGAGCGCACGTCACATCATGGCAACCGGCTGGCGCCGAAGAGGCCCTGTATGTCAGTTCGAAATCGAAGTGGCAGGACGGCACGGCGATTCGCGGCGGCGTTCCGGTCTGCTTCCCGTGGTTTTCCACCCGCGCCGAAGATCCGCGCTCCCCGGCACATGGCCTGGTGCGCACAAAGACGTGGCAACTGGAAGGCATCACCCACGCCGACCACGACGTCACCGTGGCTCTCTCTACCTCTTTCGACGAAGCCAGCCGCAAAACCTGGTTCGGCGATTTCCACCTTCTTTTCTGCGCCACTTTCGGTGAGCAACTCCGCCTCGAATTGATCGTCACCAACCACGGCACCTCTTCATTCCGTTTCGAGGAAGCGCTCCACTCTTATTTTCGCGTTGGCAATGTAGCGGCCGCGAAACTGCGCGGCTTGAACGGCGTCGCGTACGTGGACAAAACGGATGCTCAACGCGAAAAACATCAGCACGGTGACATCGTGATTTCGTCGGAGACCGATCGGATCTACCGCAACACGCTTGCCACGGTTGAAATCGAGGATCCCGCGGCGCGCCGTCGCCTCCTCGTCGCCAAGGAAAACTCGCGCGACACGGTAATCTGGAATCCCTGGTCCGAAAAAGCGAAAGCCATGTCCGACCTCGCTTCCGACGAGTGGCGCCAGTTCGTCTGCGTCGAAACCTGCAATATCGGCGATCACGCCATCAACTTGCAGCCCACCCAGAAGCACACGATGACCGCCCTCATATCCGTGGGCGCGATCTGACTTCGGCGCATCTCTACTTCGCTGCTTCGCTACTTCATTGCATGTTGTCGCGTGCTATCATTTGAGCTTCTAATTGCAAAGGAAGCGAACCCTCAATGCCCGCACGCATTCTCGACGGCTTGAAAATCCGCGACGAAATCTTCACTGAGCTGAAATCCGAAATCACCGCACTACACGCGCAAGGCATCCGCCCTGGCCTCGCCGCCGTTCTTGTTGGCGAGAATCCGGCGTCGCAGGTCTACGTCAAAAGCAAAATCGCCGCCTGCGAACAGCTCGGCCTGGCCAGTTGGCTGCACACTCCGCCGGCCAACGTTTCCACCGACTACATGCTGCAACTTGTCCGCGATCTCAATGCCGATGACAACGTCGACGGTATTCTCATCCAGCTTCCCCTCCCTCCGCAGATCGATTCGAAACGCGTTCTCGAATCGGTCGATCCCGCGAAGGACGTCGATGGCTTCCACCCCGTCAGCATGGGGATGCTCGTCAGCAATCGCCCCGGACTTGTGGCCTGCACGCCCGCCGGCTGCATGGAGATCCTTCGCCGCAACAACATTTCCATCGAAGGCGCCAACGCCGTCGTTCTCGGCCGAAGTGACATTGTTGGCAAGCCCATGGCTCTGCTTCTGCTGCACGCCAACGCGACCGTCACAATTTGTCATTCGAAAACTCGCGACCTTCCCAACGTGATTCGACGCGCCGATATACTCGTTGCCGCCATTGGCAAAGCGGGCTACGTGCAGCCCGAATGGGTGAAACCGGGAGCCGCCGTGATCGACGTCGGGACAAACAAGGTCACCGATCCTTCCGAAGCTGCGCAACTCCTCCGTAATTTTCCCGAGCGCCTCGAAAAATTCCGCGCCAAGGGCAACATCCTCATCGGCGACGTCCACCCCGACGCAATCCAGGTCGCCGGCGCGCTTTCGCCCGTTCCCGGCGGCGTCGGCCCCATGACCATCACGATGCTGATGAGCAACACAGTGAAGGCCGCCCGCCTGCGCCGCGCGTCCAGCGCCGCCGTAGCGCGCACGTGACGATATCCAGTTTCAACCTTTACAGTTGTAGGGCCGGCCATCTGAGGCTGGCCACAGTTTGTGTAGGAGCGTTTCGACGCCCATGCTGAAGCTCGGCCTCACGGGCGGCATCGCCAGCGGCAAAAGTGCCGTGGCCGCTATTTTGCGCGAACTCGGATTCCCCGTTCTCGACGCCGATTCCATCTCTCACAAGCTGATGGAACCCGGCCAAACCGCGCACGACGAAATTCTGCAAGCCTTCGGCGCCGATCTCGCCGACTCCTCCGGCCGCATCGACCGCCACAAACTCGCGGCCATCGTCTTCGCGGATCCCTCAAAGCTGGCGAAGCTCAACTCGATTCTTCATCCGCGGGTGGATCAAATCATTTTTGACCAGCTCGACGCGTGGCAAAAAAGCGGCTCTCACTCCGCCGCTTTTGTCGAAGCCGCGCTGCTGATCGAAGCCGGCATGGCCCCGAGGCTGGACGGCCTGGTCGTCGCCTGGTGCACGCCGGAGCAGCAACTGGAACGCCTTCGCGCCCGAGGCATGAGCGAAACCGAAGCCCGTCGCCGGATGGCCGCACAACTTCCGATCGACGAAAAGCTCAAGCATGCCACCCACGCCATCGACTGCTCCGGAACGCTCGAAGCGACTCGCGCCCAGGTCCAGGCTCTCGCCGCGAAACTTCACAAACGCTAATCATGATTGCCGTCGGACCCGCGCTGAGTGCTCTATCTCGTCACTGTCGTGAAAAACGAATTTCTTCCTGACCGCAAATCCTTGCCGTATCCGAACACAACCTGAACTCCTCCGAGCACACGAATCTTCGTCTGCACACCCGTATCCCAAAGCCATTTGGGCGATCCAAAGAACCCCGAGGGGTCGTACGTTCTTCCAGTGTCCACAAACGGCCCCGCTTTCAACGTGAAAATTCCATTGTGATAAAGAATCTTGTCCGTCTCGGCATTCACCAGCACATAGTTTCTTCCCAGCGGCGCGCCTCCCTTTTGTCCGTCCTGCAGTCCGGGATGCCCCCGCAACCACAACGGCGTGTCCCGATCGAATCCCAGCGTGAACAATTCGTCGAACGGCACATCCCCAATCGTGCGGCCGCCATGCAAACCCACTTGCGTTTCGTAATCGTCGCCGCGCGCTTTCGGCAGCCAGCGCGCCGCCAGCGTTCCTTCCAACCGTCCGTATCTTCCCAGCGGATCGCGGAAAAAAGTTCCAAACTCGCCGCTTCCGCTGCTATTCAGCGTGAATCGCCGCTCCGGGAAACGGATCAGCCAGCGCTGTACGCTCGATTTCAGTGCAAGCGCTGATCCGCCGATAAAGAACGGAGTCGCGGAGGACGGAATCCCAAACACATTGCGAAAATCCCTGTAGCTGTATTCCACACCGGCACTCCATTCCCATCGGCCGCTTTCGATAAAGCGCATTTCCGCGCCGGCCGCCGCTTTTTCCAGGTTTAGCCGGGTAGGCGCCGGGCTTCCCGGAAGAAAGGTGTTCGTGATGTTCCAATTTTCGTTGCGCCCGTCGAAATAAAACCGGAAACGCGTCGCCGGATTTTGAAACACAGGCGCCGAAATCTCCGTAAACACACGCCGCTTTTCATCGTCCCAGCGATAGGTCGAAATCCAATTCACTCCCGCATGCCCCAGGTTGTAAAACTCGGGATCCACCGCCTGGAATGGAAGATCGCGCAGCAGGGAAACCGCTCCTTCCCATTTCGAACTTCCCCAACCGTTCCGCTCAGCCGCGTGGAATCCCAGGTCAAACGAGCCGTCATCGTGCGCCCTCAAGTCGAAAAACATTCCGGGATACAAATCCAGTGCCCCCAACCGAGCCTGCGTCGTCAAAAATTGCTCTCGCTGCCATTCGGCGCCGCGCGCAAACGCAAAAACGCGATCCAGCTCCAGCGACCGCAGTTTCGGCGCCGGCTCGAACGTCAAATCCTCCAGCTTCGGCTTCCCTGTCCGGTTCCAATATTTCAGCGCCGCTTCCAGATTCCCTTCCTGGAAGTAAATTGAAGCTAGGAAGTTGTTCGCATAGTCGTCCTTGGGGTTCATCGCCAGGGCCCGGCGCAATTCCTGCTTCGCCTGGGCAAATTGCTTCTCCCGGTAAGCAATCCCTGCTAGCTCGATCAGAAAACGCGGGTCGCCCGGCGCCTCTTCCCTGCCGGCCGAAAACGCTACCTTCGCCTCTTCCCATCGCTCTAAACGCGCCAGCGCCAGCCCGCGATAAAGCAGCAAGTCGGCAGGCTCATCCGGCGACTGCGCAACCGCGCGCACCACGTCGTCCCAATTTCCCGCTTCGTAGAGAGTTTTTATTTCGGAAAGTTTTTCCGCGGCCGCATCGCCGGCCTGCGCCAGAACGCGCATAGGGAAAGAGAAAAGCAGTAGAAGGAAAATCAATCGACGCTTCGCGGCACGGCCAGCAGCGTCCAATGCTCGGTGGCGCTCCATTCCGACTCAAATCCCTCTCGCGAAAGCCTCAGCATCTTCTGCTGCGCCGGGTCATTCACGTAAATGTACCCCCGCGCTCGGTCGATTCCCACCACAACCACATAATGCAGCGGCCCATACGGCCCGCTGGCCTTCAAGCTGACAATCAGCGGCCGTCCGCACTCCAGATGGCGCCCCAACTCGTTCCAGTCGCCCACAATTACAAATGTACGGTAACCCGCGCCTTCGAAATATCGCTGCATCGCGCTCGCCGGAATTCCCTCTTCCGCGGGCGAATAGAGCGCCATCTGAATTTTCTCCGCATCAGCGGCACTCGAGGCAGCCCGCCCCGTTTTCTTCTCCCAATACTCCATCACCATCGCGATCGCCGCCGAGCCGCAACCATTCTTCACCTGCGCCACGAACGGCACATCGATCCACAGGCTGGGCGTCTCCGCGGCAAGCGCAAAGCCCGCGCCCGCTGCCGCAAACAGCACCAGCCCGAGGATGCGACGAAGTTTCATCTCAACGCACGGCCACGATAATCAGGATCAGCGCCGCAACGCACACCAGGATGATCAGCAGATCGCGGTCGGAAAGGCTTCCCGCCGCAAATTCGCGCTGGGCTTTCTCTGCCCGCGCCGAAAGCCGCGCCAGGTCCTCGTCATCCAGTTGCCCCACCGCGTTTTTCACTTCCTGCGGATCCATGTGCGCCGATTTCAGCGCCTTCTGGGCTTCCTTCGACGACAGGAACCCGTCCAATTGCCGCACATGCTGCTGCCGGGCAGCCGAAGCGCCTGCAGCGTCCTTCTGAATCTCGACCGGTGAGACTACATGTTCCTGGGCCAACGCGGCCCCAGGTGACGTCAGAACAAGTCCCAACAGCAACACAAAGACAGATCCGACGGCGCTAAATAGCGACCTCTTCATCTCTCCTCCAATAAGCGTATAAAGTGGGGCTGGTTCCTTTCAGTTTAACAACCACCGTCGCGTCCTGTCACCCTCTCGAATATCTTGCCTGTATTTGAGTGCCCTACCCTGTGCGAATTTTGCATAGGGTGGGTCCGCTCTTCTCTGCTCGCTCCGATATGTAGCGCTGGCTTTCATGCCAGCCCGCCGCCAAAGCGCCGGAGGCGCGCCAGAAGTTAGCCCAGTGCGTAAGCACTGGGACCGCCTACCACGTTCTCCCAGCGCCGTAGGCGCGACACATCCCCGCCCCTCATTTCCCTAGCCACGCCAACCAACCTGTGGCAATCTATCCACCATGGGAAACAAAGACAGAGGCAAGCGCGAAGTAAAGAAGCCCAAGAAAACCACACCGAAACTTCCACCGGCTCGCCGCGACGCGAGCCCCATCCCGACCCACGTCATCAAAAAAGTCGGCGAATAGACCGCACAAAATCCTGCTGCTTCCTTGACGTTGGATGGCCCATCCTTGCCGGCTTCCCAAAGTCGGCGCCGCATTTCGCTGGCCTCTTTATTTCATCCGGGCCCAGCGATCAGATTCCATCCGGCGCCGGACAAACCCATTCACCCGCAAAATGCCTCTAGGAATTCCAAGTCGGTGAGAACACGAATATCTCTCTTCGAGCAGAACTCTTCACGTTTTCCACAAGCAAATCCGCGTCGCGCGTGCAAAGAATATCAGCCTGCCACAGGATGCCGCTGCACTATCAGGAAATCCCAAGCCCGCAGCGGTTAAATCGAAGCTGAGCGAATTCAAGAGAGTTTTAGTTTCTCCGGTTTCCAGGACTACGAGTTCAGCGGAGTTCACCCTAGAGAAGGTCGACGAAATTGGAGCTGTGGTTAAAGTCGGAAACGGCCTACTTGTGCATATTCCTAAGGCCGACTACGTTGAAAGTTGGGATTACACCACCGAAAAGCCAAAGTTGATCCTCACACGCAAATACCTTCAGGGCTACTTCCCGGCGCACGAGAGCGCGGAAGAGTATTTCCTTCCCCGGTGAGCCGCCCTGGCGGTGGCCGCGCCTCGATCCACAAAGACACCTTGGGATGGCCTACCTTTGTGGGTATTACAGGCTTAGAGCTGCTTATCGTAAGCCTCTTCGTGTCTGCGGATTTGTCTCACGCTCGCCTCGCCCCTTCCTCAGGTCCCCATCGTTCGAACGTATTATTCTATAGTTAACTATTGACAAAGTGACCTAAGTCGTGCTACCCTTGCGTGTGACAATCGCGCACTACTCTGTCTTTTCCTCTCCAGGGGCACTTCCTCCTCTCGACTTCCCGACTTCGGCTTCCTATTCTCAGCTTTCTCACGCCGGCGCCCTCTCTCTTTCCCACTTTGAACTTTCAACTTTGAACTCTAAACGATCTTTCTCTCCCCTAACTCCTTTCCCTGCCACTCTTACGAAAAATTGCGAAAGTTCGCCAAGAACTGCGCTTGTAACTCCTTTCCTTGCGAAACTTACATTGGGGATATTCCGTAAGTCCTTTCGCTGCCACTCTTACGCAAAAACAGGGGGGTGCCCAGAGCTGGTCATACCAATTCGAGTCGGACATTCGTCGACCCGCCGAACTTCAGCGAAGGCGGGCTTTTGCTTCCCTCTTCTTTCTTCCGCTACAATCTTGGGCTTGCCCTCTTGCCCTGGGGGTCCGAGGTGACCGGATGAGTGGTCTGCTGAATACGTGTGTGCGCTTCCGCCGGATGTTTCTGCGGCCTGGTTGCGGCGCGATGATTCTTTTGGCCCTGGCTTCGTCTCTGGGCCTGGCGGCCTCGGCTACTGCACAGCAGCGGCGGGAACGCGAGCCTAACTCCGTCTACTCCCAGCGCCGCGCCAAACTTGCCGCCGCCGCGGATGCGCCCATCGTCCTTACCGGTCTCAATGGCCGCGAAGAAGATTCCCAGGCGTATGTTTTCGCGCAGGAGGAGAATTTTTATTACCTGACCGGCCACAATGAAGAGGAAGCCGGGCTGATCCTGCTGCCGCCCGCCGACAGTAAAGCCAGGAAGGACGATTTTGAGGGGCCGCGCGAAATCCTGTTTCTCCCCTCAAAAAATCCCGCCAAGGAAAAGTGGAATGGCGTGCGCATGTCTCCCAGCGATCCGGGCATTCAGGCGCGCACCGGCTTCGCCGACGTCCGGCCGTTTTCGGAAATGCGCGCGACGATTGAACGACTCACGAAGTTCTATCCCGCGTTCTTCACGATTCTTTCTTACGAAAAAGAGCTGGGCGGATATCCCCATGAACGCGAAACGGTCGAGTGGCTGAAACTCGCCGCGCCACGGGCGAATCTGAAGGACATTCGCGGCGACATCATCGATTTGCGGTTGGTCAAAGGGCCGACGGAAATTGGGCTTCTCCGCCAGGCGATCGACCTCTCCCTCGACGCGCACTTTGCCGCAATCAAAATGATGCGTCCCGGGCTGTGGGAATATCAGGTGGCGGCGAAAATGGTGGAGGTGCACGCGATGGGCGGCTCGGAAGCCGAAGCCTACGCGCCGATCGTTGGCGCCGGGCCAAACTCGACCGCGCTGCATTACGACAATTTGGGCCGCAAGATTCAGGAAGGCGACATCGTGGTGATGGACGTGGGCGCGCAATATGCAGGCTACGCCGCGGATATCACGCGCACCGTTCCCGCCAACGGAAGATTCACGCCCCGTCAGCGCGAGATCTACGAGATCGTCCTCGGCGCGCAGAACGCCGCGATGGCCGCGTTGAAGCCCGGCGCGGACATGTGCCGCAAGGGCAAGCAGAGCCTGTACAAAATTTCGTACGATTACATCAATTCGCACGGGAAAGATCTGAATGGCAAGCCGCTCGGGCAGTATTACATCCACGGCCTCGGCCACAACATCGGTTTGGACGTCCACGATCCCGGCGATTCCTGCAAGCCGTTAGTGCCGGGGCAGGTGGTTACGATGGAGCCGGGCATCTACATCCCTGAAGAAAACCTTGGCGTGCGCATCGAAGACGACGTGCTGATCACCGAAACAGGGTATGAACTGTTGAGCCGCAGGCTCCCTCGGACCGCCGATGAAATCGAAAAAATCATGGCCGAGGGTGCCAAACAACGCTCTGGCGAGGCCAAACCGTGAGTTTGATTCCCTGCTCCACGGCTGCATTGACCACTGCGCAAGGCCGCCGCTATACTGGTATTTCGCGCTGGGAATGCATTTTCCCCTGCGTGCCTCGTGCCATTCCACGCGTCGCTCCTCTGGGCTGCCGTCTGGAATTTACGAATTGAATTTAACTTCGACAGGGAGCCTGCTGCCGCTCTGTGCGGCGCCCGAAACTTATGAGCACCGTTAAGGCCACACAACTTCGCCCCGGCATGGTGATCCAGCACGAGGGCCAGCTATTCACCGTGTTCAGCACGGATCACCGCACGCCGGGCAACAAGCGCGGGTCGATGCAAACGCGCCTGAAGAATCTCCGCAACGGCATCATGATCGACTACCGGTTCCGCGCGGAAGAGTTTGTGGACCGTGCCATCCTGGACGAAATTGAATTCGAGTACCTCTATAATGAGGGCGATGAATTTCATTTCATGAACACGGAATCGTACGAACAGATGCAGATGACCCGGGACGAACTCGGCGAGACCGTCTACTACCTGATCCCCAACACCGTCGTCAAAATCGAATTTTTCGAGGAAAAGGCGATTGGTGTGGACTTGCCGGACACCATGGACATGAAGGTGGTGCAGACCGAACCGACGCTGCAGAAAGCCACGGCCAGCGCGGTGATGAAGCCCGCCACGCTCGAAACCGGCCTGGTGGTCAATGTGCCGCCGTTCGTCAACGAAGGCGACCGCATCCGCGTGGACACTTCCGAAGCCCGCTACGTGCAGCGCGTGGAATAATTTCCGCCTCCGCAGCCGGGCCGATTTTCCACGCGCCCGGATGAGGCAATCGCAAGAAGAGCTCCCGCCGAGCCGGGAGCTCTTTTTGTTTCAAAACTGTTTAGCAGACATCCCCGAAATTTCAGGCCTTGTTCGCCACGCCTCGTTCGCCGGCGGGATGCTTGCCGAACACGCGGTCAAAGATATTGTCCACGTACCGCAACTGACGCTTCAAATCAAAGGTGTGCTCCAGTTCTTTCGGCGTCAGATATTTCTGAATCCTCGGATCTTTCTCCACACGTTCGCGGAAGCTTGTGTCCGTTTCCCACGAGGCCATGGCGCTTTCCTGAAGCGCTTTGTAGGCGTCATCCCGGGCCATCCCCTTCTCAACGAGGTCCTGCAACAAGGTTCCTGAAAACACGAGGCCCTGTGTGGACTCCAGGTTGCGCATCATGCGCTCTGGAAACACGCGCATCTGGCTGACAAGCTGGGTCATCTTTGACAGCATGTAATCCACCAGAATCGTGGAGTCCGGAAGAATCACACGTTCGACGCTGCTGTGCGAGATGTCGCGTTCATGCCAGAGCGCAATGTTTTCGTAGGCAGCGACCATGTTTCCCCGTACAACACGAGCTAGGCCGCAGATCTGTTCGGATGTGACGGGATTGCGTTTGTGCGGCATGATGGAACTGCCGCGCTGCTCGTTGCCGAAATGTTCTTCTGCTTCACGGACTTCGGTGCGCTGGAGATGACGGATTTCCAGGGCAATCTTTTCGAGCGAAGCGGCGATCAGCGCCAGGACACTGAGGTACTGTGCGTGGCGATCGCGTTGGATGACCTGGGTAGCGATGGGTGTTACCTGCAAGCCGAGTTTCTGGCAGATTTTCTCTTCAATTTCGGGGCCTAGATGCGAAGCGTTACCGACGGCGCCGGAGATCTTGCCAAATTCCATGGTGTGGGCAGCGTCGCGGAAACGGGCGATATTACGCTGGTTTTCGGCGAACCAATTGGCGATCTTAAGACCGAAGGTAATAGGCTCGGCGTGAATGCCGTGGGTGCGGCCGATTTGCGGGGTGTGGCGGAATTCGTGAGCGCGAATGTCGAGGACTTCGCCGAAGATGACCAGGTCGCGTTCGATGAGATGTGAAGCGTCGCGGACGAGGAGGGCTTGAGCCGTGTCCACAACATCATTCGACGTCATTCCGTAGTGAAGCCAGCGCGCTACGTTTGGGTCGCCAATGGATTCAGCGACGGCCATGGTGAAGGCGATGACGTCGTGTTTTACGTGAGTTTCGATTTCGTTGATGCGGTCGGCGTCTACCTTGGCGCGGGAGCGGAGAATCGCAGCCGCATCCTTAGGCACGAGGCCGGCTTCTGCGAGGGTGTCGGCGGCGGCCAGTTCAACGTCGAGCCATTTCTGGTAGCGGTTGGCGTCGCTCCAGACGTGGCCCATTTCTTTGCGGGTGTAGCGTGGAATCACGTCGGTATCTCCCGTGCAAATCCTTTGTAATGATACGGTATTTTCGGGCCACTAGGCGAATCAGCGGCGAATCTGGCCGACCTAACCGGAGGGGGGCAAATCTGTCTAATCGTTGGAATGCGGGAAGGCGCCGGGATGGCTGAAGAGGTGGCGGTCAGCGATGCGATGGCCGTCGAGCGGACGCTCGGGGGCGATCGAGACGCTTATCGTGTGCTTGTAGAACGACACAGCCGAACGGTGTACCGGATGGCTTACCGGATGACGGGAAACGCGCACGATGCGGAAGAGGTTGTGCAGGAGTCGTTTTTGCGGGCTTATCAAAAGCTGAAGCAGTTTGCGGGGAACGCGAATTTCGGGACGTGGGTTTACCGGATTGCCGCGAATTATGCGATCGATCGGATTCGGCAACGAAACGCCGAAGAGGCGAGGCGTGAAAAGCCGGGCAAGGCGGGGCAGGACTCATTGGAAGTGGACCCGCTGAGCCAGGTCCAAGACGCTTCTCCTTCACCAGAACGGTTGGCAGGAAGCGCGCAACTGGCGGAGCGGATGAAGGTGGCGCTGGCGGAGTTGAGTCCGGCAGAGCGGACGGCAATCGTGATGCGGCATTGGGATGGTTGCGGAATAGAGGAGATTGCGACGGTGCTGAAGTTGAACTCGAACGCGACGAAGAATACGGTTTTTCGCGCGGTGCAGAAATTGCGGCGGGCGCTGACACCGTTTCTGGAAGGAAAAGAAGTTCGCGCGATGGGAACGGAAGGATGAGACACAGAACGGAAGAAGAGTTGATTGGTTACCGCGACGGAGACGCAAAGGAGCGCGAGGATATCACTGCGCACCTCAAGGAATGCAGCGAGTGCCGCGAGGAGTTGGCGCGCATCGAAGCCGTCTTCGAGGCGCTGGACGCGATGCCGATTCCCGATCCGGGGGAGGACTATGGGGAGCGGGTGTGGCAGTGGATTGCCCCGAGACTCGACGAACCGAAATCGCGTTGGTGGGATGCGTTTATTGTTCCACAGCGCTTGGTGGCGTTTGGCGGGGTGGTGGCGCTGGTGATTTTGGCGTTCGTGGCAGGGCGAATTACGCAACGGCCTGTACCACTGGGAGATCAGGCGGATGTAGCGAAAGTTCGGGAACGCGTGCTGGTGGTGGCAGTAGGGGAACATCTAGGACGCACGGAAATGGTGCTGATGGAATTGGAGAACGCGCCGGAACACAAGGGTCAGAAGACGATCAACATTTCGGAAACGCAGCGCCGTGCTGAAGATCTGGTGGAAGAAAACCGGCTGTACCGGCAGACGGCGCTGAAAGAAGGCGACCGGGCAATGGTGGGCACGCTGGATGAGCTGGAGCGGGTGCTGCTGGACATTGCGAACAGCCCGGAGGAAGTGACCCCGGCGGCATTTGAGACAATCCGGAAACGGATTGAGGCTCAAGGAATTTTATTCAAAGTGAGGGTAGTGAAGCAGGGGCTGGACGAGCGAAGGCTAAATCCTGAAGCGAAGCCAGCGGAAAACCAAGCGAAGGTTACGGAGAGGAAAAAAGTATGAGCCTGGATAGAACACTTTGGCGCGCGGGAATCGTTTGCTTCGCCGCAATGTTACTGATCCTCGGGAGCGGCACAGGAGCGCTGGCCGCGCAACAGGGGGCTGTCACGAACCAGCCGGCGGAGGCGCTGGATGAAGGTCAGGGCGAGAAACAACAGGCGGAGCGGGACCGTCAGGAGGAGGCGCGAGAGGCGGAGAAGGAACGAGCGGAGCGGATGCAGGAGTTGTATGACGAGGGCCGCGAAGCGTTGGATGAAGATGAATTCCGTCAGGCGGAGCGCTCGTTCACGGAACTGGTGAAACTGAACGGACCACAGACGGATGCGGCGCTTTATTGGATGGCCTATGCGCAAAACCGCGAGGGCAAGAAAGAAGCGGCGCTCGGAACGATTGCGGAATTGAAGAAGCGCTACCCGCAGAGCCGCTGGAAAAAAGACGGTGAGGCGCTGGAAATTGAGGTGCGGTCGGCGACGGGCGCGAAGTCTAATCCTGAGGCGCAGAATGACGAAGAGCTGAAATTGCTGGCCCTTCAGGGGCTGATGAACAGCAGTCCGGATAAAGCCATCCCGCTTGTGGAAGGGATTCTGAACGGAAATGGATCGCCGCGGGTGAAATCGAAAGCCCTGTTCGTGTTGGCTCAGAATGGATCGCCGCAGGCGGAAGAGGTGCTGGGAAAGATCGCGCGCGGCCAGAGCAATCCCGATCTGCAGAGGAAGGCAGTGTCCTATCTGGCCATGTTTGGGGGCAAACGCTCCGGAAAAATCCTGGCCGAGGTGTACACGAGCAGCAACGATCCGGAGATAAAACGGGCGGTGATCCGGAGCTACATCATTTCGGGGGATCGCGAACAACTTGCAGCGCTGGCCACGAGCGAACCGAATCAGGAGTTGCGGAAAGAGGCGATCCGGAATCTGGGAGTGATTGGCGGGCAGGCGGAGCTGCAACCCATGTATGCAAAGGAGGCGGATCGCGGGGTGAAAGAGGAGATATTGAACGCCTATTTTATCGGCGGAGATACCAAAGGCCTGATTGCGGTGGCAAGAGCGGAAAAGGATCCGGAGTTGAAGAAAAAAGCGGTGGAGAAATTGTCGCTACTGGGATCGAAGGAAGCGAACGAGTATTTGATGGAGTTGCAGCAGAAGTAAGGATGCGGGTTGTAGCTACAACGACTCATCTGTGAGGATCTGAAAAGTTGAGGTTCTTCGGGCATCCTCGTCGGATGCCCTCAGAATGACAAAACTACTATTTGATGATTTCATTTCGCGGGCCTCAGGGCAGACGGGGCCACTTGAAAGTGGCCGCTACGGGTTAGCGGAGGAAGTCTTCCAGTTGGGTGCGGGAGCCTGTCTGGGTGTCGCGGTATTTGACGATGACAGCGCAGGAGAGGGAGAGTCCCCATTTCTGGCCGGTGGGATGTAGCACACCGCGGGAGCCGGGGACGACGACCGCGTCTTCGGGGATGATCAAGGGCTTTTCGTCACTGGCAGAATAGACGGCGTCGCGCACAAGATCGTAGACAGGAATGGAGCGGTTGAGGATCACGCCAGTACCGAGGACGGCGCGGCGCTTAATGATGGTGCCTTCGTAGATTCCGGAATTCCCGCCAACCAGAACTTCATCCTCGATGATTACGGGAAGAGCGCCAACCGGCTCCAGGACCCCGCCAATCTGCGCGCCGGCGGAGATATGGCAATTGCGGCCAACCTGGGCGCAGGAGCCGACGAGGGCGTGGGAATCGATCATCGTGTCTTCGCCCACGTAGGCCCCCACATTGACGAACATCGGAGGCATGCAGATTACGCCGCGGGCGATGTGGACACCATCGCGAATGCTGGAGCCGCCCGGAACGATGCGAACTCCGTCCGCAACGGAAAAGGAATGGAGCGGGTAAGTGGATTTGTCGAAAAACGGGAGCTTAGAGGAATCGACGGACATATTGACGATGGAACCCATGCGGAAGCCGAGGAGAATTCCCTTCTTGACCCAGGGGTTTGTGCGCCAGCCGGTGGGGGAAGCGGAATCGGGTTCAGCCGCGCGAACTGCGCCGCGATTGAGGGCTTTCTTGAACGACAAAAAGAGCGAGTGATGCTCCGCCGTGTAGGCGGGCGGCGGAGCGTCAAAGAGAGCTTCAATTTGATCTTGCAACGTGGACTCTTTCGGCGAGATTGAGGGATTCGAGGACGGCGCGAACGCGCGCGAGATTTTCCGGTTTGGGCGCGACAAGCGGCAGGCGCCATACGGGTTGCAGCAGGCCCATCTCAGCGAGCGCGGCTTTCACGGGGATGGGATTCGATTCGACGAAGTTTATATCCATCAAAGCGAGATACTGGAAGTGGAGGCGGCGAGCTTCCACGAAATCGCCGGAGAGCGCGGAACGAACCAGCCGTGTCATTTCAGCGGGAATTTCATTGGAGGCGACGGAGATTAAGCCGCGTCCGCCGAGCGCAATCAGTGGAAGCGTGAGGGAGTCGTCGCCGGAGAGCACGAGAAAATCCTTGGGAACGAGGTTCAGGATGGCGCCCATCTGGGAGATGTTGCCGGAGGCTTCCTTGATGCCGATGATGTTGGGAATTTGCGAAAGGCGCAGGACGGTGGACGGCTCAATGTTGACGCCGGTGCGGCCCTGCACACTGTAGAGGATGATGGGGAGGTTGACGGCGGAGGCGATGGCTTTGAAATGCTGGAAGAGGCCTTCCTGGGTGGGCTTGTTGTAGTACGGAGTAACGGAGAGGATGCCGTCGGCGCCGAGTTGCTGGAGTTCGTTGGCGAGGGCGATGACTTCAGCGGTGTTGTAGCCGCCTGCGCCGGCGAGGACGGGGACTTTGCCCTTGGCGACTTCGAGAGTGAGTTCGACGACGCGGAGATGCTCGGCATGGCTGAGCGTGGGGCTTTCACCGGTGGTGCCGCAGGGAACGAGAAAGTTGATGCCCGCGTCGATCTGGCGCTTGACGAGAGAGCGGATGGCGGCTTCGTCAAGCGAGCCGTCGGGGCGGAATGGGGTTACGAGTGCGGTGCCGGTGCCGGTAAACATGGGTTGCTCCTTTTTCTAAAGCGTAAATCAAGATTGCCAAAATTGGTAATTCTGGCCGGTCTGAAGTCCGGCCACTACATGGAACTTTTTGGTGCCCCCAGCTCGGTGACTATATCGCGAAATTCGTAGACGCCTTTTTTTTGTTGCAGCCAGCGGGCGGCTTCGAGGGCGCCATGGGCGTAGCCTTCGCGGCTGCGGGCGGTGTGGCGCAAGGTGATGGTGTCGGCGGTTGAGTCGAAGCCGATTTCGTGCGTGCCGGTGTGGGAGCCGGCGCGATTGGCGGCGAGACTCAGGGGGCGGGAATAGCCGGCGGCCTGGATTTCTTCGGCTAGCTTTTTCAGCGTGCCGGAGAGGGCGTCTTTTTTCGCGGAATGATGGATTTCCCAGCACCAGGCTTCGTATTCGGGATGCTTTGAAAGCAGGGTTGCGGCGCGGGTGACAATCTGGAAGAAAAGATTCATCCCGATAGAAAAATTCGGGCCATAGAGCAGCGCTGAGCCGGCGGCTTCAACGGAGTTGCGAATTTGCGGCAGGTGATCGTACCAGCCGGTGGTACCGCAGACGGTGCGAACACCGAGAGCGGCTAGGCGTGGCAGATTCTCGGGTGCGGCGGCGGGGGTGGAGAATTCGATGGCGGTTGTGGCACCGGCGAGCGATTCGCGGGAAAGCGAGGAAACGTTGGCGCTGGTGAAACGGGCGACGACATGAAAGCCGTGCTGCGGGGCGAGCTGCTCGACTAAGCGTCCCATTTTGCCGTGGCCGACGATAGCTAGGGGGATACTCATGCGGGCGGGGCTCCGGTGGTGAGAAGTTGGCGAACCATGCGGGCGTAAATATCCACGGAACTGGTGAGCTCGGATTTTGGGATGCGTTCTTCGGCGGTGTGGGCGACGTGGATGCTGCCTGGGCCGATGAGAAAGGGCTGGCCCCAGGAGCCATCGAAGCTGGGGATATCGGTGGTGAAAGCCACGATGGTTGTGGGGAGATCGAGAAGCGGCGAAAGATGTACGGCGGGAGTGAACAGAGATTCGCGGGCTTCGATTTTGTGTGCGGCGGCGATGCGTGCTACGGCGGCGCGAGTGGAAGCGGGATCGCCGACAAGACGGAACATGATTTCAGAGCTGGCTTCGTCCGCGATGACGTTGGGAGCGCGACCCCCGGAAATAGTGCCGATGTTTAACGTGGACGGGCCGAGTACAGAATCGGTCGGCAAGGGAAACGCACGGATTTCCTGCAGCGCATCGAGTAGAGAGTGGATTGCCGAGTGGCCCAGATGCGGATATGCGGAGTGGGCGAGTTTGCCTTGTGAGATGAGTTCGTAGCGGAGAGCGCCTTTGGAGCCGAGGGCTAGATGATTTTCGGTGGGTTCGCCGTTGATGAGGAAGCGCGAGCCGCGGGGAGAGGCAGCGGCAGTGATGGCGCCGATGCTGCTGCGTTCTTCGCCAACGACGAAGAGGAGCGCAAAATTGCGGGTGCCGGAGGCGAGAAGCGATTCAGCGGCGGCAATCATGGCGGCGATGATGCCCTTGGCGTCGCAGGAGCCACGGCCGTGGATGTGGGTGGCGTCTTCGCGCGATGGGAAGAAGGGCGGAACGGTGTCCATGTGGGTGGAGAGGGTGACGTGGGGTTCGCCGAAGGAGATGAAAAGGTTGTCGCGATCGGGCTCGGCGGCGAGGCGATCGAGGCGTGCATTGTATTTTGTTTCCAAACGAGAGAGGTAAGCGTAGAGATAGTCCGCCACCGACTTTTCTTGACCTGTCGTGGAGTCGATGTCCACCAACGCGCGCGTTAATTCGAAGAGGTGCATGGTCGTTTTAGCAAATTGGAGGGAGCATTCAGAAAGGACGGAACCGCGAGCAAACCCCGTGGCAGCCACCTCTCGATAGCGCTCCACCCGTAAATACGGATGACAGTGAACCGGCCTTAGACCGTGTTCCCCAACCGCTGGGAGATCGGAAACCGCAGCGATTTCGGCGGACTTTGAAACCTGGCCCCTTTCTCCGGAGTGCCCAAACCGAATTGGGACAAAGCACCCGGTTACTCATGGCCGCCGCACCTCTACCAAGAACGATAAAAGAGTAAAGGAAAAAGGGGAAGGGTGCCATGCGAATTTTTCGGGGGAATGGAGGAGAGAAAAATTGGGATTCTCACGGGAAAACGAAGAGAATGTCCTACGGCGCTCGAATATCAAAGCCCTGTTACCCAGCGCTTACGCGCTGGGCTAACTTCTGCCGCGCCTCTGGCGCTAAAAGATAAAGGCGACCTATAGTTCGAGGGGTTTTAGAGGGATGTGCTGAGAGGCGATTAGGAGTTCGCCGGTGAAGGGGGATTCGGAGGGGCGGCGGTGCAGTGCTTCTTCGGCGGAGAGGAGGACGAGGTCGGGATTGTTGTTTTCCTGGGAGACGTGGGCGAGGACGAGGTGGCGGACGCAGGAATCGAGGCCTTCGGGGTCGGCGAGAAATTCGCTGACGGCGTGATTGGAGAGATGGCCGGTGCGCGAGAGAACGCGCTGCTTGACGACCCAGGGATATGGGCCGACCTTGAGCATGTCGAGATCGTGATTGGACTCGAGGATGAGGCAATCGGTCTGGCGGAGATGGACTCGGACGTGGTTTGGCAGGTAGCCGAGATCGGTGCAGATGGCGACCTTGGTGCCGTTGGTGCGGAAGGTGAAACCGACGGGATCGGCGGCGTCGTGAGGGATGGCGAAGGCATGGACGTCGATGTTGCCGATGGTGAAACTCTGGCCGGCTTGGATGGACTCCACGCCGCGGAGGCGTTTGCGGAAAGTGTCGGGGAGGATGCGCTGGAGGGCGTCCATGGTGGGCTGGGTGACGTAGAGCGGGGGTTTCCAGAGGCCGAGGACTTGCGGGAGGCCGTTGCAGTGATCGGTGTGTTCGTGGGTGATGAGGACGGCGTCGAGACGATCGAAATCGCAGCCGATGGCGGCGAGGCGGGCCAGGGTTTCGCGTTTTCCGAGGCCGGCGTCAACGAGGATGCGGGTTGTTTCTGTTTCGAGCAGAGTTAAATTGCCCGAACTGCCAGAGGCGAGGATGGAGACGCGCAGACCGATCGGAGATTCTCCCAGTGAAACCTTGCAAATAATGGCAGAGGGGAAGGAGCGCGTCAACGGCGAACGAGATTTTTCGGCGAGGCGGTGTGGAAGATTTCGGTGAGCGAGGTAACCGCGGGCAGGACTATGAAATCATTTTGGATTGTCGAGGCCGATGTCGGAAGGCTGAAGACCCGCTTGCGCCAGAAAAGCGTCCTGGGCACGGCGGGTGGCGCTGTAGGCCTTGAGGAATTGCGAATAATTTTCGCGAGACTTATACAGTTTTTCCTTGAAAACAGCGAAGTTCACGGAATCCTTGAACGTGACATTGCCGGGGTTGTAGGAATAGGAGCCCTGGTGCGCGAGGGAAAATTTGTAGAGATCGATGGCGCTGAACACCCACTTGTGCTCCAGTGACGAAACTGAATTCTTCGCGGTTAGATTTTTGGGCGCGGTGTCGTTAAATCCAGCCAGGAATTCCCGCTTCTCGCGATCGGTCGCATCAACCTGGGCCACATAGCCGGGCACTTTGGCGAAGACCGGTTGGATATCGGCGTATTTATCAGCGACGGCAAGGCGCTGGTCCAGGGCATTCAGCATCGCTTGGATCGATTGGGCGTCTCGAAAAGAAGCGGGGGAGTAAAGCGGTTGGAGGTCATTGTCCAGTTTTGAAACGTCGTCGATGTATTGACGGTTGCGGGAAATCACCTCCGTGTAGAAGGGACGGAGGGCCAAGTCCCACTTGTCGAGATTGGCCGTCGAGGGATTCTTTATCACCTGTGTAAGGCTTTGGATTCGGGCAGGGTCCGGTTTGAGGTGAGGCGTCGGTTTTGAGAGACTCATGAGCCCAAGCAGGAAGCCGGGTCCAACAATCGCGAGGAATTTGACGGACGATCTCACCCGTTTTTTGTGAATCACGGCGAAAATTATCAAGATTACAACCGCCCAGAAATATGTGCTCATCCACTCGCCGCTGAAGTAGGCGGGACTTGCCAGCGGGTTGGCGGCTTTGTCCCTTGAAATCGAAAGAGAACTAAAACCGAAGAGGCAGAGCATTGACAAAGATAGAGCGGATGCGGTCAGCCAATCCGTTGGGACAGAGGTTGCGGGAATTGAGGCAGGTGTGCGCCGCGCGTTGCCGCACCACGGGCAATCGATGAAGCCGTCGGGGATGACTTTTGCGCACTGTTGGCAGTTCATGGTATCCGGCCAATTCGGAGGCACGATGCTAACAGAACAACAGAAAATGCAAAAGTTGAGGGTGGATGCGTTAATCGAGGAGAGGGTATTCACAAGCACAACAGGTTAGAACCTCAACGCTTCACAGGATGAGTTTGCGATGGTTGAGGGAGTGCCCAACTGCGCAAAAACTGACAAAGTAGGATAATTCGGGTGGACGTCTTCCGAGTGGATAGGAAATGAACCTGAGCGCTCAAGTTGGACAAGCCGGATACGGAATCGTTCCTGGCATCGTAGGCGAATCGGAGACACGAAGTCTTCTCTGGGATTTAGACGGATCGGGTTTGCCAAGGAGCCGGGCTGGCATTCGGCATCTTATGAGTCACCCGGCAGTTTCTCGGATTGCCCATTCGGAAAACGTGCTCGCTACAGTTAAGGGAATTCTGGGGGAAAGGGCGATTCCCTTTCGCGCAACTCTGTTTGACAAGTCCCCCGCATCAAACTGGCTTGTTATGTGGCATCAGGACACCGCTCTCCCCTTGCTTGGCAAAAAGGAATCGGAAGGGTGGGGGCCGTGGTCGGTGAAGGATGGCGTAACCTACGCTCACGCACCCGCGAAAGCTTTGGAAAAGGTGCTAGCGGTTCGCCTGCATCTCGACGATTCAAATCTGCGAAACGGACCTCTGCGAATCCTGCCGGGAACCCACAATGCAGGAGTACTGACGGACGACGAGATTCACGAACTATCGGGAAAGATTCAAGCGGTGGAATGCCCGGTTCCGCTAGGCGGAGCAATTCTCATGTGCCCTCTTATAGTGCATGCGTCTTCAAAATCCACGAGTGATGATCCACGGCGAGTGCTCCACATTGAATATGCAAGCGAGAAAGAAATCCTGCCAGGCATGACGCTCGCAATTGCCTAGTTTCAAGCCTAGGGAATATTCAAAACTTAGCAGGCGAGGCGGGCGCGGTCGAGCTTGAAGCCGTTGGTGGGACCGAGGACGGTGACGGCGATTTTTTCGGGTTGAAAGAACTGGTTGGCGAGGGCCTGGAGCTGATCGCGGGTGACGGCTTCGATAGCAGCGAGGATTTCGTCGAGCGTGGAGAAGCGGCCGAAGTAGAGTTCCTGGCGGGCGAGGTTCGACATGCGGGAACTGGTGGATTCGAGCGAGAGCATGAGCGAGCCCTTGAGGTGGTTCTTGGCGCGCAGGAGTTCTTCCTCGGTGACCGGGGATTCCTTCATGGAGCGGAATTCCTTGATGGTCATATCAACGACCTGGCCAACGGTTTCCTTGGCGGTGCCGGCGTAAACGCTGAGGATGCCCGCGTCGGAATAGGGGGTGAGTTCGCTGAAGACGGCATAAGCGAGGCCCTGCTTTTCGCGAATATTCTGGAAGAGACGGGAGGACATGCCGCCGCCGAGAAGGTTATTGAGGACGGCCGCAGCAAAGCGGCGTTCGTCGGCAAGGGCGATGGAAGGAACGCCGATGCAGACGTGAACCTGTTCGAGGTCGCGCTTGGTTTCAAGAACGATGGGCGCAGCCGTGGAAGGAATGGGATCGTCGGGGTTGTAACGCGACGGCGGAAGTTTCCCGAATTCCTTTTCGACAAGGTCGAGAACTTCCTGGTGAGTGATGTGGCCGGCGGCGGTGACAAGAAGATGATCGGGGGCGAACCAGTCCTGGAAACGGGTGCGCAGGGGTTCGCGCTCGAATTTACGGACGGTGTCCGGGGTGCCGAGGATGGGACGGCCGAGGGAATGCTCTGGCCAGAAGCCGCGGGTGAAGATGTCATGGAGAAGGTATTCCGGGTTGTCCATGTCCATCTTGATTTCTTCAAGGACGACCTGCCGTTCTTTCTTTACGTCTTCGGAATCGAATTTAGGGCGAAGGACAAGATCGGAGAGGACGTCGAAGGCGATGGGGAGATGCGCGTCGAGGACCTTGGCGTTGAAACAGATCTGTTCCTTGGAGGTGAAGGCATCGAGCATGCCGCCGACGGAATCCATTTCGCGGGCGATGTCTTCGGCGGAACGGCGTTCGGTGCCCTTGAAGACCATGTGCTCGAGGAAATGGGCGGTGCCATTTTCGGCGGGGGTTTCGCGGCGGGAGCCGTGGCGAACCCAGATGCCGACGGAGACGGAACGGACGTGTTGCATGGTCTCAGTGATAACGACGAGGCCGTTGGGAAGTGCGTGACGTTGGATATCGCGCGCGTTGGAGACCATAGTGGTCATGCAGGTATTGTGGCATAGGGTGGAGTAAGTGGCGAGTGGCGAGTGACGAGTAGCAGCAGAAAGGACAAATTCACTATTTTCTGCAATTTGGGGGATGGCTTGCCGAGGGCAGGAAATGGGCGAAACCCGGGCCCGGGTGAGAGAATAAAGGGAGCGAGGGGAAAGAGCTTGGAATTGCTGGGGAAAAGCCGGGAAGAACTGAAGGCGTACTGCGCGGGGTTGGGTGAGCCGGCTTATCGCGCGGACCAGATTTATCACTGGTTGTACGCCGAGCGGGAGTTTTCCGTTGAGGGGTGGAGCAATCTGCCGGCGGCGCTGCGGGAAAAGCTGAAGCGGGAGGCAGTGGTGACGTTGCCCCTGGTGCAACAGAGGTATGTGTCGACGGATGGATCGGTGCGGTATCTGTTTGGGCTGGCGGCGCAGGAAGAAAAATTGCTAAGGAAGCCGGCGGCGGTGGAAGCGGTGTTCATGCCGAGCGGGGGGCGGCAGACGATCTGCATTTCGACGCAGGCGGGTTGCGCGGTGGATTGTCAGTTTTGCCTGACGGCGCAATTGGGGTTGATCCGGAATTTGACGGCGGGAGAGATGGTGGCGCAGGTTTTGATGCCGTTGAAGGAGATGGAGCAGAAAGAAACGGACGGTCAGAGCGGTGCCGCGGATAAACGGCCCGCCTCGGAAGGCGGGCCCTATATCTCGGAGGATTCTTCGAGTGGATTAGCGGCGAGGACGAATGTGGTTTTGATGGGGCAGGGCGAGCCGCTGCTGAATTTTGAGAATGTGATGGGGACGCTGCGGATTCTGCTGGATGCGGAGGGCGTGGGGCTCTCGCCGAAGCATGTGACGCTTTCGACGAGCGGGATTGTGCCGGGAATTGAGCGGCTGGGGAAAGAAGAAGTGCGGCCGAAGCTGGCGATTTCTCTGAATGCTTCGTGCGACGAGCAGCGGGACGTGCTGATGCCGATCAACAAAAAATATCCCCTGAAGGCGTTGATGGAGGCCTGCCGGAATTACCCGCTGCGGAACTGGGAGCATTTGACATTTGAGTACGTGATGCTTGGCGGCGTGAATGATGCGGCGGAGGATGCGCGGAGAGTGGTGCGCTTGCTGGCGCCGCTGACGCGCGTAAAAGTGAACCTGATTCCGTGGAATCCGGGGGAATTGCCGTACAAGGAGTCGAGCGCGGAAACGATTGAGGAGTTCCGGCGAATTTTGGTGGAGAAAGGAGTGCCCGCGTTTGTGCGGTATTCGAGGGGACGGGATGTGATGGCGGCTTGCGGGCAGCTGGCGCTGAAGGAAGTGCAGGGTACGGGAGGGGCGCTGACGGTTTTGGGGTAGGGGACGGAGCAAACGGGTGCAGGCAAAAGTTTTCGGAAAAATTTTGCGTTGAGGTCCTTCGGCTATCCTCGTCGGATAGCCTCAGGAAGACAACTGCTAATTTTTGCGGGTGGGGCGGAGGCCGATGGCGGACATCAGGCGGCCGGAGAGAGGGCCTTCGCGGCGGTGGCTGAAGAGCAAGCTGGTGTGGCAGGCGGTGCAGAGGTCGCTGACGTAGATATTCTTGGCTGGCAGGCCGGCAGCCGTGAGTTGCGAGCGGTTGGCCTTGCGAAGGTCGAGATGGACGTTTTTCGGGGGTGGCTGGTGGCCGGGCGGCTTCATGTTAAGCCACTGGAGCGGATTGGGTTCTTCGCCGGAGCGGGGTTCATCGAAATAGTCGGCGGCATCGGCGAATTGCGCGGTGAATTTGGTGACGAAGTCAGCGGCCACTTCGTAGCAGCAGGGGCCGATGGAAGGACCGATCGCGGCGAGGAGATCTGACGGATTGCAACCAAATTCGAATTGCATTCGGCCGACGGCTTTCTGGGTGATGCGGGCGAGGGTGCCTCGCCAACCGGCGTGAATAGCGGCAACGGCTCTTTTTTTTGGATCGACCAGAAGAATCGGTACGCAATCGGCGGTCTGGATGGCCAAGAGCAGTCCGGGTTGATCCGTAGAGGATGCGTCGCCTTTGCAGGGCTCGGTGGCCGGCCCCGGGAACACCCGAATTACATCCGAGTGGATCTGCTTGAGTGGAACGAGATCGAGATCGGCGGCACCGAGAGCAGACTGGAAGCGGCGGCGATTTTCGAGGACGTTTTCGCGGGCGTCCCATTCCATGAAGCCGAGGTTGAGGACTTTTTCGGATTCGAGAGGGCTGACGCCACCCGGGCGGGTGCTGAAGCCGTGAACCAGCCAGGGAAACTTTAGGAGAGGGTCGAGTTCAAGAATCTGGAGACCGCGGGATTTGCGGAGGCGCCACGGGGCAGCAACGCGGGGAATGGGAGGCGTCGGGGGCGCAGGTTGACCGGGGCGACGACGACGCTTGTAAGTTTTTCTGGTAGCCACAATCAGACCAGTATAATCGCAACAGCACGAACGGAAAAATCGCAAGGGTGGCAACCGGGCAGAATCGGCCGCACAGGGGAGCCAATGATTGTCGGCATGGGCATTGACGTGGCGGAAGTACCTCGGATTCAGGCGGTGATTGAGTCGCAGAGGGACAGGTTTCTGCGGCGGGTGTTTACGCTGGATGAAGTGGCGTATTGCGAACAGTTCAAGAACAAATATGAGCGGTATGCGGGGCGATTTGCGGTGAAAGAGGCGGCAATGAAGGCGCTGGGGACGGGCTGGAGCCGCGGCGTGCGTTGGGTGGACGTGGAAGTGGTGAGACAACGTGGCGGGCGGCCAAGCCTGGCGCTGAAAGGCGAGGCTAAGAAGATTGCGGATGGGATGGGCGTGAAGAACATCGCGGTCAGCATTACGCATACGTCGGAGCAGGCGATCGCGCAGGTGATCTTCGAAGGTTAATGGAGGATATCACCTTCCATGGAACACTTTTCACCAACTAAATTTGATTCCCTCGTTCGTCAGATATCGATGTGCTTGACGAATATTTTGGTCGACCTCAATCAGCGATTGTGACGAACCCCCTCTCTCGTTTCGTTCATAGACATCCTCGTCTAACCGGCTCAGGGCGTTCAGAGCTGAATACACAACTCCGTTGCAATCCTTCAACTGGCGCAGGTATTGCTCAAGATAAGAGACATAAAGCAATTTCAGCTTCGAATCTTTAGTCATCATCAAGCATTGCAAAATCTGATCAACATAGCGGGGCTCAGAGCTTCTCTTTAATGCAGCCAAAAGCGCAACCTTTAGCTCCTCAGCCTCCTCGAGCGATACAACCATGGCGTCAATCTCGGGGTAGCCCGAGTTGTAAACTGTGAAGCTAGCTTTTGCAATGTAATCCCCAGCAATCCTAATCCAATCCTCAAGATCCTCGGAGGTTTTCGCCGCCTGAATTTTGTTCAATATCTCCCGGACCGAGTTGATCATAATTTCTCTCCCAGAATAATCTTTCCAGAACTATCTAATTTCAAATTCATTTCACGGAGGAGGGAGGGACCGAGTGCGTCCTTACGGGTACATCAGAGAATGCAATAGGAACGGCGTGGAGGCACGCGTCATCTGGTCGCGTGACAACGGCATTA
The DNA here is from genome assembly GCA_035484435.1 of Vulcanimicrobiaceae bacterium. Taxonomy (GTDB): domain Bacteria; phylum Acidobacteriota; class Terriglobia; order Acidiferrales; family UBA7541; genus Acidiferrum. The sequence continues at coordinate 35,292 of DATHOY010000227.1, forward strand.
AGGAATTGGTTTGGGGGAAGATCTACGGGCAATCGGACCTGGAGGTAATTTTCGGAAAGAGCTGGAGTCGAGGGGAAATCGTCGTCAGTGTCCCGGCGCAATGTGATGACACGGAGAGTACGGCCGACCTGGGCGCGGCGGAAGGCTGCGGATTTGGAATCGGAGAGAGAACGTAATTCGCGAGCGCGAGTTTTGATGATGTGGCCGGGGACTTGGCCGGGGAGCGAGGCGGCTTTGGTGCCGGGGCGCTGGGAGTAGGAAAAAACGTGCAGGTAGGTGAACGGGCGCGTAGAGATGAAATCGAGGGTTGCGGCATGGTCGGCCTCGGTTTCTCCAGGAAAGCCGGTGATGACGTCGGCGCCGATGGCGGCGTTGGGCAGACGGTCGTGGATGAGTTCGACGCGGCGGGCGTAATGTTCAGCGCGATACCAGCGATGCATGGTGGCGAGGATGCGATCAGAGGCGGATTGCAGCGGCATGTGGAAATGCGGCGCGATGCGGTCGTTGGATGCGAAGAAGTCTATGAGATCGTGCGTTACGTCAAGCGGCTCGATGGAGCTGATGCGGAGACGCTGGACGGAAGTTTCGCCGAGTACCCGGCGGAGCAAGTCGAGAAACTCAACGCGTGGGGTGAGGTCGCGGCCGTAGGTGCCGAGATTGATGCCGCTGAGCACGATTTCGAGAAACCCGGAATCCACGAGGCGCTGGATTTCTGAGAGGACGGTGGGTGGAGCAAGGCTGCGGGACTTTCCGCGGACGAATGGGATTACACAGAAGGAGCAGCGGGAGTTGCAGCCGTCCTGGATTTTCAGCGTGGGGCGGGTGTGATTCCCTTCCCCGCCGAGAACGGGGGCAACGAGAACGTCGGTCAGGTCAAATATGTTGCCGGTGAGGATCGGCGCCGGGTGAACGGGAAAATGCTCCTTCGCGGATCGAGCGGGCGGAGCCCCTCCGTTGTCGGGGTAAACAAGCTCCGCCCCCGCAATTTCGTTTTCCGTGCTGCGCGGCTGCGGAAGCGGATTGATGGAGTGGAGGAGCTTAGGGATTTGGGGTTTGTGAGAGTTGCCGACGACGAAAGAAACGCCGGGGAGAGCGGCAATTTCTTCGGGGGCGCGCTGGGCATAACAACCCGTTACGAGGATTCGCGTGGCTGGATTGGCGGCGTGGATTTTGCGGATGGCGTCACGGGCCTGGGCGTCAGCGGCGGCGGTGACGGTGCAGGTGTTAAGAACGACGACGTCGGCTGCGGAAGAATCGGGCGCAACAACGCAACCCTGTTCGCGCAGTTGCCGCTCGATGGCCGCGCCGTCGGCCTGGGTGGCACGGCAGCCGAATTGTTGGATAAAAAAAGTGCTCATGGGAGAACGGCGCCCGGGTTCTATTTAAACATACGCGGGCAAAGCGTCACAGCCAGGTTGGAGGGAGTAACGCTTTACGGCGGGTTGTGGGGCCTATACAATTTTAGGCTTCCATGACCCATACGCGAAGAAACGCATCCCAACTGAATGATCCGAAAGTTTCCGTGGTGATTCCGGTTTACAACGAAAAAAACACCATTTGCGAAATCCTGCGCCGAGTGGAAGAGACCGACATGCGCAAGGAAATCGTGGTGGTGGACGATTGTTCAAAGGATGGAACGCGGGAGATTCTGCTGGCGCTGGCGGAGCGGCAGGGCCGAGGTGAACCGCAAGCTCCTGCGAGCGATGGCGAGGACCCGATCGAGCTGGGGAACCTCCGATTCTTTTTTCAGGGGCAGAATCAGGGCAAGGGAGCGGCCTTGCGGCGGGGCTTTGCGGTAGCTACAGGAGACATCGTCCTGGTTCAGGATGCGGACCTGGAATACGACCCGCGGGATTATCCAAAGCTGCTGGAGCCGATCGTGGAAGGGCGAGCGGATGTTGTGTATGGCTCGCGTTTTCTGGGCGGGCCGCAACGCGTGCATTACTTCTGGCACTATGTGGCCAACAAGGTGTTGACGCTGCTTTCCGATATTTCGACGAACCTGAAGTTGACGGACATGGAGACGTGCTACAAGGTGTTCCGGCGCGAAGTGCTGAAGGATATTCAGTTGAAATCGAACCGGTTCGGGTTCGAGCCGGAGATTACCGCGAAGATCGCCAAGGGAAAGTGGCGAATTTATGAAGTGCCGATCAGCTACGCCGGGCGGACGTATGAAGAGGGAAAGAAAATCACGTGGAAAGACGGAGTGCAGGCATTGTGGTGCATTATTCGGTTTAAGTTTGGAGATTAGAAAAGCGGCTCAC
>DATHOY010000228.1:0-6796 GCA_035484435.1 Vulcanimicrobiaceae bacterium
CGCAGGCCGTCCACGGAAATCACCACCAGCAGGGGGGCATTCTTCACCTGCGCGGCAGCCGGCAGGGCCATCGCAAAAAAACAGCACAAGCTCAAAATGCCCCAAAACCACGCTGCTATCTTCTTTGGTTTCATCATGGTCACCTGTCGTTTCCCCTACGACTCAATTTGTTGTAAAGTAACTCACACATTGTATTTTGTTTCGAGCACTGCATGGTTATGTTGCTCGCCCTTGAATATTGCTGGTTGCGTTCAATTTCGCATCTCTCAGGACGGTGTCTGTGAACATCCCGGAAAGCAGTTCCGCTAACGGCCACAAGCCGCATCCTACCATCGTCGCTACCGCGACTGCTCTCCCCCCATACAGGATCACCCGCGATGACGTGAAATATTACTTTGGCCGCGTCTTCGAAGTGCCCGAGCGCCGCGTGGAAGCCATGATGGCGATCGTGGACAACGCCCAGGTTCACAACCGCCATTCGATCTTCCCCATCGACTACACCATTGAACCCCGCGCTCTGTCCAAGACCAACAATGAGTATATCGAGCACGCCGTGAAACTCGGCCGCGAAGCCGCCGAAAAGTGCCTGGAGCGCGCCGCCATGCGCCCAGAGGACATCGACCTGATCATCACCGTTTCCTGCACCGGTTTCATGATTCCTTCCCTCGATGCCCACCTGATCAAGTTGATGGGCTTCCGCTCCAATGTCCGCCGGATGCCGTTCACGGAACTCGGTTGCGCCGCCGGCGCCATGGGCCTTTCCCGCGCCGCTGATTTTATCGCGTCGAATCCCGGCAGTAACGTGCTAATTATCGCCGTCGAGCTTCCCTCGCTGACCTTTCAGCGCAAAGACATTACCCAGGCCAACCTGATCTCTTCGATTCTGTTCGGCGACGGCGCCGCCGCGGTAATCGTCACGGGACAGAAAAGACCCGGCCCGCAAATCCTGGTCACCGAAACCTACACTTTTCCAGACTCGCTCGGCGCCATGGGCTTCGATCTGCGCGACTCCGGCTTCCACATCATCCTCGACAAGAACGTCCCCGAGATGATTGGCGAGCGCATCAAGGAACTGGTGCACGGCTTCCTGGGCCGTAACGGCCGGAAGCGCGAGGACATTAAAGGCTGGATTCTGCATCCCGGCGGAGCCCGCCTGTTGGGCACGGTGGAAGAAAAGCTCGGTCTCTGCAAGTGCGACACCCAGCCTTCCTGGGACATCCTCGGCAACGTCGGCAACCTTTCCAGCGCCACCATCCTCTTTATTCTTCAGGAGTGGCTGGAGAAGCGCCCGCTGAAGGCGGGGGAACACGCCATTGCCGCCGCGTTTGGTCCGGGCTTCAGCGCGGAATTTTTGCTACTGCAATGGAACTAAGCGTTATCGCCTACCTCGGTCTTCTCATTATTGTCGCAGTCTTGCGTCTCTACGAATTGCGCATTTCCAAGAGACACCAGCAAGAGATGATCGCTCGCGGCGCCTCCAAAGTGGACGAACCGCGCTTCCGCTGGATGGTGGTGCTGCATACCGGCGTCCTGGTCGGTGCAGCAGCTGAAGTCGTTTTCCTGAAACGGCCTTTTATTCCTGTCCTGGCTGCGGTGTGCCTCGCGCTGTTTCTCGCCGCCAACGCGGTGCGCTGGTGGGTGATTCGCACGCTCGGCGAGCACTGGAACGTCCAGGTGATGAACTCCACCGGACTTGGAGTAATTACCTCCGGCCCATTCCGCTACGTGCGCCATCCGAACTACGCCGCCGTCTTCACCGAAATGCTTGTCCTGCCTCTGATACACACCGCCTGGATCACCGCAATCGTAGGTTCCGCCGCCCACATATTGGTACTCTCGCAGCGACTGATGACGGAGGAAAAGGTCCTCTTTTCGGATGCCCATTACCGCGACGCCATGTCGGGTAAACCGCGCTTTCTTCCGGGCCTGTTCTGAGGCTGAACGAATATGCGCCATCTGAACGTAGTGCTGGCAGGGGTCACTCTGGGCGCACTCTTTTTCTCTTCGCCCCTCTGCGACGGTCAATCGGTCAGCCAATTGTCGACTCCAGCGTTCAGTTCCGTTCCCGAGCTCAAGAACGGCTACGAATTGTTGTACGTGCAGAAATTCCCTGAAGCCCGCGCCGTGTTTGTAGAGTGGGCGGCGAAGAATCCGACGGAGCCCTTCGGCCAGGTGTCCATCGCGGCCAGCTATTTATTCGAAGAGTTTTATCTGCAGCGCGTGCTGACCAGCGATTATTTCCTGGACGACAAGCGCTTCCTCGGCGGCATCACCGGCACTCCGGACCCGGATCGCATCAAGGCGTTTGAGGACGCGACCGCAAAGGCGCGTTTGCTGGCTGCGGTGCGCCTGAAGCAGAACAAGCGCGACCCCGAAGGGCTTTACGCCATGACACTGTCTGCCGGCATGCAGTCCGACGCCGATAGCATGCTCCTGAAGAAACATTACGACGCGCTGAAGCATTTGAAAGAAGCCAACGCCAATGCTGAACTGCTCCTCGCCGATCACCCGGATGCCTATGACGTCTATGTCGCGCCGGGCGTCGCCTATTACGTCATCGGTTCCTTATCGGGCTCCGCGCGGTTCATTTTGTGGTTTGGCGGTGTTCACGGAGACAAAGCGTTGGGTATGTCGAAGGTGGAAAAAACCGCCCAGAACGGCAATTACCTGAAGCCTTTCGCCCAAGTCCTGCTGGCTCTTTCCGCTCGCCGCGAGAAGAAGAACGAACTGGCCCTCAAGAATCTAAAGGAACTCACCGAAGAGTTCCCGGGGAATACGGTCTACGAATCGGAGTACGCCAAGGCCCTCGGCCGGCCGATTCCTGCCACCTTGAGCCCTGCGCAGTAAGACTTCGCTCCTTAGCGCATCGAGCCCCCAGCCCGCTCCGCGGGATATACTCTTCAGCTGCAAACCCTTGTCAAACTGCGTGATTTCGGCACATAGCTACGCCCAGATTGCGCCTACTCACCCATTACGGTTCGACTCACTCCCTCTCTTTCTGCTCAACCTTATTATTTTCAATATATTGCAACCAGCCTGCTTTGGCTAACCACCTGCATTCGATCTCTATAGGCGGCGAAGTCGCTCTCGGCCGCACGGTTTATTGGTCTGGGAGTAGAGGAACATCATGCAACCCAGGGAAGCGTATCTGGACCATGTCACGACGGAGGTGGAAGACCTGGCGTCACGCGTGGTCTTGCTTAAAGGGCGGTTTGCCAAACAGAAGGTAAGCGTGAAGCTCGGCCACTATTGGGAGCTCGAATTTGTCCGCACCCGGTTCACCGAGTTCAAACGGCACATCGAAGCGCTGGAATATGCCGACGAACCGGAACTCCCGCGGCTCCAGGAAAACGTGGACGTCGCCTGGAAGGAATTGATGCAAGCCGTTGACACGTTGATGGCCGCTCTTCCTTAAGTTTGTGAACGCGTGCTCCCTTTGCGGAGTGGTTGAGAAGCAGTTGGTGGAAATAAGTGGTTTCTCTGTTTAATTCGAATTTGCGGCGAACAAATTCTCCCAGCCGCATTAGAGGCGGGGAGGGACCAGGTCCCCTCCCCGCTTTTTTCATTTCTGGAAAATAGTTTCCCGGCCCGGCGCTGCTACAATGCTGTCACCATTTCGAAAGGTGGTGCGCCATGTTTCAACCCGGTCTTCTGAAGGATCGCGCCATTTTCCTGACGGGCGGCGGCAGCGGCCTCGGTCGGTCGATGGCCATTCATTTCGCCAAGTTGGGCGCCAGGCTCTTCGTCGTTGGACGCCGCGAAGAGCCTCTGAAATCCACCTGCGACGAAATTCACCAGGACGGCGGTGCAGCCGCGTTCGCCACCTGCGACGTGCGGGATTATGCGGCTGTCGAGGCAGCATTCTCCACAGCCGAAGCGCAGTTCGGCGAGATCGACACCCTGGTCAACAATGCCGCTGGGAATTTCATGGCGCGGACGGAAAAACTCTCTCCCAACGCATTCAACGCCGTGGTGGGCATCGTCTTGAACGGGACGTTTCACTGCACGGAGGCGTTTGCAAAGCGCCGCATCGAAAAGAAACTGGGCGGAAACATTCTGAACATCACCACCACGTATGCCGCGGCGAATTCCGGCAGCGGGTATGTGGTTCCTTCCGCGTGCGCGAAAGCGGGCGTCCTCGCGCTCACCACTTCACTCGCGGTGGAATGGGCGAAATACCACATTCGCGTGAACGCGATTGCTCCGGGCCCGTTTCCCACGGAAGGGGCGTGGTCCCGCCTGATGCCCTCCAAACAGTTTGAAGAGCACGCCATCAGCAAGCATCCGATGAAACGCTTCGGCAAACACGAAGAGCTCACCAACCTCGCCGCTTTCCTGCTGAGCGATATGGCGGAATACATCAATGGAGAGTGTGTGGTGATCGACGGCGCTCAGTGGCTGCGCGGCGCAGGAGAATTCAACGACCTGGGCATGCTTCCCGACGCCGCCTGGGAACAACTGGAATCCGCTCGCCCGAAAAAATAGCTTACTGCGGCAGTCCGTGCGACCGGAGTTGCACGCGCAGCTTGAAGTCTCCTGCGGGCACTCCGTCTGCCAGCGCGTGTACGACGATTTCCTGGGCACCGCTCGCTTTCAGTTCACTTGCCGTCAGTATCGGGGTCTCTATTTCCACTCGCAGTTCGGTGGTTGTTTCCGCGGGCAGCGCAAATTCCCCCTCGCCACTGGTGACTTTCCAGCCTTTGGATGCCTCCACTTTCAACTGGAGCTTGAACGCCTTGCCATTGGCATGTGCGATCGTCAGCGGAACATAAACCTGCGCACCGGCCATCACCCCAATTTCCGGGGGATTCGCCACGTGCAAAGAACCGAGACAATGTGCCTCACGGAAGGATTGATAGAAGCCCCATGGTCCTCCCAGTTTTATTGTCGGCGCTGCGGAAGGCCCCTGCACTTTCGGGGAAAGTTCCGGGCAGCGATTTGGTTCGCCCTCCAGATTTGCGAAAACGTCGTCCGTTGCTTTGGTCACGTTATATGACTTGCCGAAAATCAGGGTTTCCGGTTCGGTCCACCACGCCGCGTCCGGGTCGCTCATCATCTTTTCCGCTTCGGCGTCGCTCATCTTCTGAATTCTTTCGATGTCCGCCGGGTATTGCGTCAGGTGGGTGGTCGCCGCATCCAGGGCGATGCGCCAATAGGGCTTTTTCTTCGTCGGGGAAACTTCCTTGATCGAATATGTAGGACCCGTGCCGGAGAATTGCTTATCGTCGTTCGCATCCGCCCAGTAGTAAATCTTCTTCACCTGCCAGGCCTGCAGGTTCTGCAGATAGATTTCACGGTGTTCCGATGCGCCGGCAATTTGCGATGGAAATGCGACAACATTTCCTGCCAGGTCGAATGCCTCCGTTGCCAGTACCCCCGCCGCCTGATGATCGCCGTGGTTTTCTCCAATGAAAACTCCTGGCAGGGATGTAATGATCACATCGGGTCGTGTGAGCCGGACAAGTTCCACCAGCCTTTCTAGACTTGCTCCGTGGTGCCAATTCGCCAGTGAATTCAGGACGTTTTGCGACGCCGTATCCTTCCCATCCAGAAACCAGACGTTTTTGATTCCCATCCGCGCGCAGGACTCGCGGGCTTCCATCTCCCGGATATCTCCCAATCCGGCCGCGTGTTCCCGCCCATAATTGTTTCCGCCGCTGTCGCCATGGGTGCCATACACCACGGCCACGCGCTTATGTAAGTCGTAAATCGCCCGCGCCAGATAGGGCGTTACCGCCCCCTCATCATCCGGATGCGCCACCACCACCAGAATGTCCGCCTTGAACCGCTCGTCAGCACCGAGAACTTTTACCTGCGCTCTCCCGGGACTAGTAAAACTGCTGAGGAGAAGTCCGGCTATCCACAGAACTCGCGACGTTTGACGCATTCCACTCTCCGGCCTGAAGTTGATTCGGGAGCAGCAGTTTAACCCGGCCTGCCATTCTTCGCGAATCAGGACTTGCCCCTTCCATTCCGCGCGAGAACAAAATTACATCGATATACACATTGACATACTGTTCTTCTATCGATACAATTTTCGTTGGAGGGTCATTGTGAGTAGACCAACCGTAAAGGTTTCCCCAAAATTTCAGGTTGTCATTCCCAAAGAAATCCGCGAGCAACTTCAATTAAAGCCGGGTGAGCAACTGCAGATTTACGCGTTGGATGGTTCCATTCGACTTCACCGCCCGCGGTCCATCAAGGATCTTCGTGGAATTGCCAAGGGCATGTCGTGGAAGGATGACTACCGTGATCGCTCCGACCGGTTCTGATCTGATTGTCTTGGATTCTTCCGGTTGGCTCGAGTACCTCACCGGCGACGATAAGCAAGATCTTTTTGCTCCGTATCTCGAAGGTAACCAGACCGTGCTGATCCCAACAGTGGTTCTCTATGAAGTGAGGAAAGCCCTTCTTCTACGGCAGGGCAAATCCGCCGCGGACGCCTTCTACTCGGAGGCGCTGAAACACATTCTGATTTCCTTTGACGAGGCTCTCGCCGTTCTCAGTGCGGAGCTCAGCCTTCGGTACAAGCTTTCGATGGCCGACGCGATTATTTACGCCACCGCCCAACTCCACAAAGCGAAACTCGTGACCGCGGACTCCCATTTTGAAGGTCTTTCCGACGTAACGATTCACTAGACGCGCGGTAACCTCGCTTGACCCAACTCCCACCCGCCGATACTCTAATTAGCTACACTCTCTGCAGTTTTGCTTGCAGGCCAGGAATACTCTCATGGACCAGATTCACGTAACTTTACCCGACGGCAGCGTGAAGGACTTTCCGAAGGGCGTCACG
>DATHOY010000229.1:0-8805 GCA_035484435.1 Vulcanimicrobiaceae bacterium
TCAATTTGACGCGGCGCAGGAGTTGCCGTTAGGCTGAATCCTCTCTTCACACGGCTTATACAAGGAGAAACGAATGATCCGAGGCTTCGGCGTGGCGGTGGCTTTGTGTGGTCTTGCGGTTTTACCAGTAACGCTGCGCGCGCAGAACGACCCGGCAATCAACGCCGAAGCCCGCGCCATCTTTCAGCAACTGATCGAGACCAACACCAGCGATTCCGTGGGCAGCGTCACGAAAGCCTCGGAAGCCATGGCTCGTCGGCTGCTCGCCGCCGGCTTCGCTGAAAAAGATGTCATCGTTGCCGGCCCGAACGAGCGGAAAAAGAATCTTGTGGTCCGGTATCACGGTTCCGGCCAGAAAAAGCCCATCCTTTTCATCGGCCATTTGGACGTCGTCGAAGCCCGGCGTGAAGACTGGTCCGTGGATCCCTTTCAGTTCATCGAAAAGGATGGATTTTTCTACGGCCGCGGCACGCAAGACATGAAGGAAGGCGACGCGATCCTGGTCGAGACTTTTGTTCGCCTGAAGCGCGAAGGATTCGTGCCCGACCGCGATCTGATCCTTGCGCTTACCGCAGATGAGGAAGGCGGCGATTACAACGGCGTCGACTGGCTGGTGAAAGTGCACCGCGACTGGATCGACGCGGAGTTCTGCATCAATCTGGACGGCGGCGAATTCGAGAAGTTGAAAGGGAAGCGGGTTCTTGCGGGAATGCAGGCCAGCGAAAAGGTTTACGCGGACTTTCAATTTGAGACCAGAAATCCCGGGGGCCACAGTTCGGTACCCGGCGCGGAAAATGCCATTTACGAGCTATCGGCTGCGCTGCTGAAGGTGCAGTCCTATTCTTTTCCCGTTGAGATCAACGAAATCACGCGCAACTATTTTGCGCACGCGGCGACGCTCACCAGCGGCCAGCTTTCCGCGGACCTGCGCGGCGCCGCAAAAGAGACTCCCGATCCGGATTCCATCAAGCGGCTCTCGAACAATCCTTATTACAACTCGCTGCTGCACACCACCTGCGTTGCCACCATGCTGTCCGGCGGCCACGCGCCAAACGCACTTCCACAAATGGCGCGGGCCAACGTCAACTGCCGCATTTTCCCCGGCGAAGACCCGGAGCATGTCCGCAAATCGCTAGAGCACATTGTCGCCGATGCAAAAGTAAGCATCACTGCCGTCGCGCAAAAAACGGCGGACGGGCAACTCATCCCCATCGTCACGGTTCCACCCTCGCCGCTGCTCCCGGAAGTGACTGGCGCGCTCGATCGCACGCTCGCCACGATGTGGCCCGGCGTACCCATCGTCCCGACGATGTCCACGGGCGCGACTGATGGAAAATATCTACGCATTGCCGGCATCCCCACCTATGGCATCGCCTGCATGTTTTTCGATATGGAAGATCACCGTTCCCACGGCAAAGACGAGCGCGTCGGCGTGCAGGATTTCTACGACGGCGTCGAGTTCGGCTACCGCCTCGTGAAAACACTCTCAACGACGAAGTGAAAGGTGAAGCCGCGCCAGCGTCCCGACGGAGTCGTCGGTCGCAACTGAGTGCATTGAAGTAAAAATGGACTATGCCGCAATGGCACATCATCCCCGCCAAGCTGTCTCCCCATTCCTAAGGAATCGCTTATTAACAGTATCGCCACGTATGCACTTGATGTCTAAAAAGAAACAGAAACTTATCCTCTCTAGAGGTATCTTTCCCGGCGAGGTCCATTTGTTCCGGTGCAAATGGCACCGAAGGAAGTGGCCATGATGAATGTGGATGCGTTTCAAATTGCTGCCAGGGAAGGCGGATTTGTTGCGGATATCGGGATGGGGGAGGGAACCGTGCAATGGCTGAGGAAAATACCACTGCCCATGGCCAGGAACACACACCAGCGAATGTGTATCGACACCATGACAAGCAGCGTGACCGTATATTGGGTGGAGGTTCCCGGTAGGCTGAATTCAAAAACGTTTCGTGACGTCCCTGCGTTGCAAGAATGGTTTCAACTTGAACCGCGGCCCATCGAACAGCGATGAAGAAAGCGGAGACGATTATTGCGCCATGCACCATTATCGAGCGCCCTAATGGGCGCTTAGGCGAGTGTTGGGCGTCGTTCCCAGCGCGTGGTTGAACCGTCGCCTGAAACAAAAAAGCCCCCGGTTTCGGGGGCTTTTTTCAGGAATGGGAGAAAATTCTTACGGTTTGGTTGGGTCTGGCGCTTCGCCGGGTTTTGTGTCCTGCGGAGTCGTGGTGCTGGCGGCCACGGGTTTGCCCGCATCGGCGCCGTAACGCATCAGGTAAGGCATGAACGGCGTCACTTCGAACGGCATCTTCTCGCGTTCCGCCACCGTGCCGATGGGCTTGCTCTTGATGAGTTCCAGTTTGTCGTTCCACGGATCGATCTTCACGCGGCCGCCGATGGGCAGCGCCGCAATCTTCTGCGGATTCTGCTTCGGGTCGGAAGGCACCGTGGATTTCAGGTCGTTGATCTGCGGCACGCGGTTGCCGAGGTGTCCGCTAATGAGGTTCGGAATTTCCTTCTGGCGGCCGTCGAGCGCTTGCAGGAAGAGCCCTGCGTTGGCCAACTGGCCCTTGTAAGGCGAGTTGTTCAGGATCTGGATAGCTTTCGCATTGGCCTGAGCTTCCTCGTCCGGAGTGCGTGAGAAACCAAAGTGGCGGAAAGTATCCTTATCCTCCACCAGCAACTGGTCGAAGAAGGCAAACTGTGAATCCAGGCGGTGGCCCAGCACCACGTGGCCCAGTTCATGCGCCAGCATCGTTGCCAGGCTGGCTTCGTCGGGCAGCACGTCAATCAAGCCGCGGCTCAGCACAATCGTGTGGCCCAGCGTGAACGATTCGAGTGTGGAGGTCATCAGCACGCGGCAGCGGACATCGGGCTCCACATCAATGTTGTTGGTCACTTCCAGGTTGTTGACGACGGTTTCGAGAACCTTGTCGACTTCGCCCTTTGGCGCCATCAGCCCAATGCGCTCCAGGCGGTCGGCGATGTTGTCTTCGGCCTGGCGGTCCCAGGAGCGTTGCGCCTGGATCGGTGTCAGGTCGTTGGCTGTCTTGGTGTCGTCCTGCATCGGCGTTTCGACCAGGATCTTGCTCAACTCCTGCTCCTGCGAAGCGCCGCCGAGGTTATATCCCCACAGGCGGGTCTGCGCTTTGAAGTCGAGCTTCTTCGAAATCGCGTAGTGCAAATCCTTTTCTTCGCTATATATAAACGTCGGCATCCAGAGGCCCGGCTGCACGTTGGTGCGCCAGCTGTCAAAGTGGAAGTACCAGCTGGAGTGGCCGTTGCCGCTGTAGGCGCCGTTGAAGCGTACGATGTGATAATCCTGATCCTCCACCCAGATGCGTCCCAAGAAGCGCCCGCCGTTCTTTTTTTCCAGCGGCGTCACGTCGAACACCAGGCAGCGCACTTCGCCCAGGAATTCGCGGCGCACGTAGTCAAACTTGTAGTGCTGCCGGTCAAACCCGCTTGTGTCGATGAAGATCATCTGCAGGAAGCCGTCCGGCAGGAACTGCATCGCGAAGCTGAAGAAGTTGCCAATGGAGCCGAACACCTTCTTGCCCTTGCTGGAGGTTTCGGTCAGAGGCACCAGGCTGACACCTTTCGCGAAGTTCGCGCGGCCGAGGAAATATTTGTCGCCGGCGGGCACCTGGCCGAGGTCCTTGTCGGGTTTCAGGTTCTGGATGTAGGTCTCCACCAGCGGAGAGTAGCTGCGGATCTGGCCGTAGAGCTTCTGCTCGTTGGCGGTGATCTTATCCACCACCTGCTCCATCGTGCGTGGTTGATCCGCGTCGGGAGCCGGCGCGGCGGAGGCAATCGTGCCGGCATATGCGCCGAGAGCAAGCACGAGGATGTAATTCGACAACTTTCGCATGTTCATCTCCCCTTCACCCAAATCAATAAGCTAAACCAAATTCGATACGTACCCTGGCCGGAAAATCCACCGGCTGACCCTGTCGCAGCGCCGGCTTGAACTTGATCTGTTGCGCAGCCCGTACCGCAGCTTCGTCCAGCCCGTGACCCAGGCCGCTGATGACGCGGTTGATCTGCACGGTTCCATTTGCCAGGAACACCAGGTCCACAACTACGTTGCCTTCAATCTTGAGCGAGCGCCCTTCGGCGGTGTATTCCGGTTTGGGCTTTTCGAGAATCGTCGGAGCGTTATCCGCCGGGCCGCCGGCTTGCTGCTTTTTCTTCGGAGCTTCCGTGGTGTCGGCCGCATTGGCAAAGCCTGTGGAAACGACCGAGCCTTTCTTGCCGCCTGCAGGAGGATTCGCCGTGCCATTGCCAAAACCGGTGCTGGCTACCGTGCCGCGGATTCCTTCCTTGCCGCCTGTGCCGTTGCCGTAGCCTTCGCCGCCGGGCAATGCAGGAGAACCGAGGCGCGCCACGTTTGTGGCGTGCTTCGGATCTCCCTTGCCGGCTACGCCGTTCGGGTCGCCGAATCCGCCGGTCTGAACTTTTTCCACGGGAGCGACCACCGTTGCCGGCGCCGCGCTTCCCGAACCCAGGTTGTTCACCTTAACGTCTTCTTTCGGACGCTTCGGCCCATTCTCTTTGACGTTTATCTTGACGTCATCAAACTTCGACGACAGGTCCACCTTTAGCTCGGCTTTTTCCACCTTATGCTCGACCGGCTTGGGTTTCGTGAGGTCTGCAAAAATGTGTGGCTGCTGAGGATTCAGCTTTGGCGGCTCAATAACCGGGACGGGTTTGGGAGTCGGCTTAGGAGCAACGGCCTTCACCTTCGGAGGCGGTGGCGGCGGAGGAGCAACCGGAATTTCGGTGATTGGCTGAGCGATGGCGGTGTACGAATACTGGATGGCGGTTTTCATCTGTTCCGGATAAAGCATGGGAACGATGATGAAGAATCCCAAAATGGTAAGCTGCACAGCGGCGCTGAATCCAACACGGCGCCAATTGGGTTTCGCTTCGGGCAAAAGGGCTAGGCGGGCGGGCACCTGCTTGGTTCCAATGTTCTGCTTCCAGGCTTCGGAGTTTGCGGACCGTGAGCGATTGGGGCTGAACCCCACGCCCAGCGGCCTGCTCGTTGGTGGATCTGCAATCATCGTGGCCATCCGCTCGCCGCCTCTTGCAAAATTCGTCCTGGACCTTCGACCCGATGCGTCGAAGTCTCGACCTTTCGAGTACAGAACGTGTGATTTACCAGTACGAGCGTACTGAGGGGGCGCGAGCCCTCGAATAGGACTTTCGTACTAAAGACGCGAAGTCGCTAATGCTAAAGCGAGTGCATCTCCACACGGGATTTCTGTATCTCGGACAAACCCTCCGAGACGAAATTCGTTGCAGGGCTGGGAGCGCAACGCACCATAGAATAACCCATTCGGGGCGGGACGAACCGGGGGAATTGCCAGGTGACCCCACTGGTCACTCCTTTAGGGTACCCTTTAGGATGCATCTTCGCCATAGGGCGTTGGTTCTTTGTTCGGCGCTCTAGGATGCTGAAAGAAGGAGTCTTAGACTCCCGGCAGGAGGATTGTGCCGCAGCCTCCCCAAGAAAACAAACCGTCGGTTGGGCCGACGTCGTTGCTGACCGGTTGTGCGCCGCTGGTGGAGTTGCTCTATTCCCAGTCCGGCTCTGGCCGCTGGGGGCTCTCGCAAACGCAATTTGTCGGCGGGCTGGAGCGCAGCCTCTGCAAACGGTTTCAACAGGGCCCCCCCTCATCCGAACGACTTGAAGAGTATCTTCTTACGCTGCACGTGGAGGATTTGGCCTTGACCACGGCCTGCATAGAAGGCTCCGAAGCGGCCTGGGAGTATTTTGTGCAGGAATACCGCGGCTACCTGCGCGCCGCCGCCGGAGCGATCAGCAAGGCCAGCCGGTATCTCGCGAACCCGCAGGAGCTTGCGGACTCGCTATTCTCCGATCTGTTCGGTCTGATGGATGGGAAGCGCGGAGAGCGCTCTCTCTTTCGATACTTCCACGGGCGAAGTTCGTTGAAGACGTGGCTGCGCACCGTACTTGCGCAACGCAACGTGGATATCATACGTTCGCAACGACGAATGGAATCGCTCGATGCGAAGGACGGTGAAAAGCCCGCGTTGCCGCCCGAGCTCCTTCAGATGCAACCGCTCCAGGATCCCCATCGCCCGCATTACCTTTCCTGTTTTACCGCTACCTTGCAGCACTGCTTGCAACTCTTGGCCCCGGGCGACCGCGAGCGGTTGGAGCGTTATTATGTCCGGCAGCTGAAGCTGGCGGAGATTGGCCGTCACCTTGGCGAGCATGAATCCAGCGTCTCCCGCAACCTGGAGCGCATCCGGCAGGAATTGCGCGCGCTGGCCGAGCAGCACTTGCGCGATGCCTTTTCGTTGCGCGACGCGGAAATTCAGCAGTGTTTTGAGTACGCCGCGGAGGACGCGCCTATCGATTTCCGACAACTGTTTCCCGGGGCTAAGCGCGGTGCTTCGCCGGTAAGCCGAAAGGAACCAACGTGAAGCGCTGCAAGAAACGCCTTCGCCGACGTTCTAAGGAAGGAGAGCGCCATGCCGTTTGACGATCGCGATCCAAAATTCGAACGTGCGCTCGCTCAACATTTGCTTGGCGGCGCCGCGCAGGCGGCGTGCCCGGACGCGGAGACGCTGGCCGCTTATCACGAACGGAATCTCTCGATCGATGAGATGGCCCGGTGGAAAGAGCATATCTCCGCTTGCGAGGCTTGCCAGGAGGCGCTGGCGTTGGTTGAAACGACCGAAAACCAGCTTGCCGAGGATTGGGAAGATCGGCCGGTGCCGATGGTCGAATCGTTGTCCATACCGGCAATACAGGCAGCGAATGCTTCCAAGCAAGGTGCTCAGGCCACCGCATCTCCCGTCGCCATCCTTCGCCGCCGACCGGCGCTTTTGCGCTGGGCCATTCCGCTGGGCGCCGTCGCCGCAGGGGTTCTGATCTTCATCGGAATTTACGAACAGCGCGCGCAGAAAATAGCGCAGAACTCGGACACTGTGCTAGCCCGACGTGAGACGCCCGCGACCCCCGCACCCATGCGCGATCAGCCGCAAAGTAAAGTGCAGGAGCCGGTTGAATCCAAAGACAAGGAACTGGCAACTGCAGGAAGGTCCGTGCAGAAAAAAGAAAAGGCAATTCTTGCTGCACCTTCGCCGCGGCCGGCCGAGGGTATAGGGTCGGGGGCGGGGGCAGGGATTGTGAATGGAAAGCTCGACGATTCGTCCGCGAATAAGAAGGCGGCAGCGAAGCCCGCTCCTGCGCCAGAGATTTCGGGTGGATTCCAGGCGGGCGCCGGGGTCGGTCAGAACGCGCCCGTCCGTGCTGCTGCTCCGAGTGCTCCACCACCCCCTGCGCCGATGGGCTCTGGCGGCGTGGTGGGCGGTGTAGTGAGTCGACAGAAAGCCACTTCCGATGCAAAAACTGTTCCACCGTCAGTCTCGCAAACTGTAACTGTGCAAAACGAGACGGCGCCGTTGAACGGACGGAACGACACCGACTCCCTGATGCTGAAGCAGGGCGTATCGAACGATCTGGCGGAATCCGCTGGCTCCCTCAACGGCTTGATCTTGACTCCGAACAACCGGGTCTTCTGGAAACTGCAGCCCGCGGGAACGGTTCAGCTGACGACCGACGGCGGCAAGGATTGGAAGTCGCTCGAAACCGGCGCCAACGAAGACCTGACGACGGGCTTCGCGCCTTCTTCGAATGTCTGCTGGATTGCCGGCAGGTCCGGAACGCTTTTGCTGACCAAGGATCGCGGCACGCACTGGAGCAGGATCAACACTCCCATCGCCGGCGACCTGGGCGGCGTACATGCCGCCGACGCCAAGCATGCGTCTATCTGGGACTCGACTCGTCACACCAGCTATGAAACTTCCGACGGCGGCTCAACGTGGAAGCAGACCACCAGCCAATAATCGACCTGCAAGAAGCGCTGGCGGCGCCGTTCTAAGTGCGAAGGCAAATTCAAAAGAGGTGAAGCAAAAATGAAGACTCCACGATTTCCGAAGAGTGCGGCGCATCGATGGATGGCAGCCACGGCCGTGATTGCGCTGGCCGGCGCGGCCGCGTTTGTGCCGGAGTTTCACGCGGGGAAGAAGGCTGCCGGACAGGAGAAAGAGTCCAGCCGCGGCGCCGCGGGGGATCAGTCCACCACTTTAGCGGATCAAACCGATCTTGCGGTCACGGTCTACAATTCCAATATCGCGCTGGTCCGCGATGTCCGCGAATTGCACTTGCCGCGCGGAAATTTCCGGCTGAAGTTTATGGACATCGCCGCTACCGTCAATCCCGCCACGGTGCATTTTCGTTCGCTCACCGAACCGGACAAGGTCGGCGTGCTGGAGCAGAACTACGAATACGATTTGCTGGAACCCGCGAAGCTGCTGAACAAATATGTGGGCAAGGAAGTCACGCTGGTGCGCAGCTACATGGACAACGGCACCACCAAGCACGAAGAGATCAAGGCCACGCTGCTGGCAAACAACAACGGCCCGGTCTGGAAAATCGGCAACGACATCGTCACCGGCGGCTACGCCGAAAGCTACCGCTTCCCCGACATTCCGGCGAATCTCTACGATCGCCCCACGCTGCTCATGTCGCTAGAAAACTCCGGTTCGCACAAACAGCAAATCGAGGCCTCTTATCTCGCCAACAACTTGTCTTGGAATTCCGATTACGTCCTAACGGTGGGCCGCGACGACAAAGCCGCCGACCTCGATGGCTGGGTCACGCTCGTCAACAATAGCGGCACCGCCTTCCACAACGCCCGCCTCCAGCTCGTCGCAGGCGACTTGAATCGCATTCAGAACGGCGTGATAGGCGGT
>DATHOY010000230.1:0-14801 GCA_035484435.1 Vulcanimicrobiaceae bacterium
TTGTACCCTTCAACTGCGGTTCGGGCCGGTTTGGGAATTTGCCAAAGAAGTTGGGAATCCGGAGCTCCATTGGGATACAACCGCACCGGTTCGCCGTTGGTGGGTATCAGAACGATGTCAACGCGGCGATTGTAAGCCAGCCAGGTCGCACGGGAATCGCGCACCCACTTTTTAGGCGGCTGGTTTGGATTTTGCATTTGCAGGTTGCTAACTGTGGCTTTGTCCAGCAATTTCTGCTTGCCGTACGCTGAAGTATCGATCTTTTCTGCGGCGATTCCCTGCGAAACCAGGAAATCCTTCACGCGCTGAACCCTGCGTTCGGACAAGGCATCGTTGTATTGATTCGCGCCACGTTCATCGGTGTTCCCCCCCAGCGACAACTTCGCGTCAGGGTCGTATTCGAGATACTGTTTGAATCCGGTGGCAAGGGTTGTCAATGCTTCCTGCTGACTGCGAACGAGTCCCAGCGCTGGATCATCCTTGGTGGGATAGGCGGTCGGGAAGAAAACGCTGTTGAGTTGCACAGCGGGAATGGGTTCAACGGAGCCCTTCAGGCGTACCGCCACCGTCTTGGTTTCCGATCCACCACATGCATTGGTCGCGTTCAGCGTGTATTTGAACTCTTCGTCCACAGGACCAATGCCGCTCTGCGTTGGGCTGAGGCTGATAGACTTCGTGCCGCTGGAATCTACAGAGCCACCCGGATTCAGCGAGTTGGCGTCGGAGTTTGACGACGACCAATTGAGTGTCGTGCTCCCTTGTTCGATGATCTTGTCACCGATACGGCGGTACCTGACCTCCGTGGGTGCAGCGCTCAGCGATGATTGCACGGTAGGGTTGACCTCCACCGTGGTGCTCGGCGTTGTCACGCCACCTGGTCCTGAAGCTGTGAGCGTATACACGGTGGTTTGCCGAGGCGAAATGGTTTTCTCGCCCGACGTTGGAACAGGGCTCATGCCACTCATGTCCGCTTCCACAGTTTCTTTGGAAACCCAGGCTAGCTGTGTATTTTGGTTGCAATCGATTTTCGACGGAGTGGCGGAGACCGACGCGCTGACAGGCGCCACAACAACGGTGGCGCTTGCAACACCGGCCTTAAAGCGTTGCGCCAATACAGCCAGCTTGCCGGGGACGCAATCTGCTGTCTTGCACTCCGAGCCACGTGGCCAGGGCTTGGTCTTTTCTTTTCCATTCGAGATATTAACAATCACGCGCTGGTCTGCCGCGACCGTGACCGGGCCCGACCACACTTCCTTGCCATAGCGAGTGACCGTCACTTCGTGAGTTCCTGGTGGCACGATCAATTCCTGGCGCCAAAATAAAAAGTCGTTATCGAACTCATCCACGTGGCCCACGAAGTACAGGGACTTCTTGCCATTCAGAAGAACGGCGGCGGCTGTCGCCCCATGAAGCCCTCCTGCCTCAAGCTGGATGCGACCACGCGGGCCGGGCACGGGTTCGCCAACGGGCTCCAACTTTATGCCCAGAGGAACCGTCTTGTCTGAATCCATCGAAACCTCTTGCTCGACAGACTTGTACCCGTAGTTAGCCACAACCACGTGGTGTGAACCGACGTCGAGCTTGATGGTCCGGTTGCCGGGACCAATCGCCTTCCCGTCGACAAATGTGTAGGCCTGCTTCGGGATCACCGACATCTTCAGCTTTCCTTGCTTCGCGTCTTGCGCAAATGTAACCGAGCTGAGCAACACAGTTGCGCCAAGCCCCAGCCAAATAGCCTTAAATCCTTGAAGCTTCATAAAATTATCTCCTGCCCGCACACCCGCCCACGCACTATCGGGTAATTGGGCTGACTGCGGGCAGATTGGGCTTCCGGCGGCGCCGGCGCAATTGGTAATTCTGACAGGACTAGGACCACACACCCAGACAACTCGCAATCATCCCCAGTGTCCCGAAAAAAAGCAGTCCAAACAGCGTGGATAGCCGAGAGCGTCTGCCACCAGGATATGCAAATCGCCGTTATGGTTAATCAATTGGATGGGTTCCCGGTGTTTGACTGTCAGGGAGGAAGGAAAGGCTGTTATATATAGTCCTAGTAGTCCTAGGACTGTATATGCTACCGAAACTCTCTCGTCCTACTCTCGCCGGGCTCCTGGTCTTAGCCTTTGCCACCTCCGGATTCGCCCGGGGGCAGTTTTGGGACTTTCTGGGCTATGCCCAGGTGGATGGGGCGCAGGATCATGGCAGGATCCTGGTCACTCGTCGTAGCGGGCTTTTTCATACGATTCAGTTGCGGGTCAGTGGTGACGCGATCTTCTTTGATCGCTTGATCGTTCACTTTAGTAATGGCACTTTTAAGGAGTTCGTGGTGAGTGGCCGGATTTCGCCCGAGGGAAAATACTATGTAATGGACCTGTCTGGTGAAGATCGCGTCCTTGAAAGCGTTGAGCTTCGGTATTACAAAGAGGCTTGGGGGCACATTCCGAGGGTGAGTCTGTATGGTGTCCATTCGGAAGAGGGCGACCACTCAAATATCACGCCAGAACAATAGAGGTCATGGGCCTGTGCGCCGCGGGTACAAGCTAGGAATGATAAACCGCCGGCTGTGGCAATCAGGAGAAAGAATGGCCCACCCTTGCCAAAATCAAAACCGCAAGGGAAGGCCACCCAAGAATTTCTGCTAAGTTAAACGTGCGCCACCCGCAGATTGTGGGATTTTGACTGCTATTGGGATTTATCGACAGCTATCGCGGGAGACGGCCTTGAGTTGGAAGAACGTGACGCCAGTTCCGAAAGAATCACGCGTGACCTCGAACTGGGCCGCTCGATCGCAACTCAGCCAATTGGGTTCCTTGCCGCCCTCGAAATCCAGCTCATTCTCGACGGGTTTCTCCACATTGGTAGGCAGCAAATCGTTGCGAACCACCTGTCCATTGCGAACGAAAACAAGCTGGCGCCGAAGCTCCGCGGTATCGAACGGCAAACCGACCGCACTACGGCGTGCAGCAGGTGAGACGACGTAATCGAAATAAAACATTCTGTCCCACTCGAACGGCGTGACCTCGCGCAGTTGGACGACGCACCTGGCCGACGGCCGGCACCGGTCGGTTATGGCGCGGCCTATGCGCCCCTCAATGCTACTTGGCGTCACACGGTTGCATCCGGCAATAGCTACGAACACCGGCAGGATTACCAGGAGCCTTGTATTCACAACAGCATCATCTCACGTGAAGATATTTGGCGTGAATAGCAGCTCACAGCCACGCTCCACGCCCGGATTCTTTTCGAATCATGAAATCCAGGGACAGACGGGACGTTTTCTGAAATTTTTCTGCTCCATGATCGGAGAAATCTAGGGTAACGTTCCGTCTGTCCCCATTCTCTCGACGGCTTGGAATCAGCAGTGGTCCAGGCAAAAGCTACCGCCCGCGATAATGATCCCTAAAGCAGAAAGGCGAGCGACGATGAAAACGGATTTGCTGCGATTCAATGGCGCTGTCAAACGGGATCCCGCCATCGATGCGTGGCTGAAAGTGCATGCAGGTGAATTGGGCGCCATCGCGCATCAGTGGTTTGAGGTGATGCGAAAATGCGGAGACGAAGTCCGGGAGCTCTTGCATGACGGCTGTCCGGTTGCCTGTTTGGGAGATGCGCCCTTCGGCTATGTGAATGTATTTACCTCGCATGTAAACGTGGGGTTCTTTCACGGCGCAGCGCTGCCGGATCCGGCTCGCTTGTTGCAGGGCACCGGCAAGTTCATGCGTCATGTGAAGCTAAGACCAGGAACGGCCACAAACGACGCAGCGCTCAGCCGGCTCATCGATACGGCGTACTCGGATATAAAGGCGCGCGTCGAAAACGGCTAGCTACCGAATGTTATTGTGCATCGTTCCGAACCAAGGGGACACACGGGATGTCCCCTTCGAATTTATCAAACCGCTAAAATGCAAGAAACTTTCCGTCTGTCCCCGGCCTCCCATCCGCCTTTGAGTGCGAGAGCGAAGCTCTCGCTTTTCCCACCTGCGCACCCACTCTCATCCCAAATTCAGGGCACCGGGAGATGTTAGTAGGTGTCTAACACTTCAGGCGGCTCCTGCCCCATTCCCCCGGCTGAGCTTCCCTTTTTGTCCCTGGATTCCCGCGGAGGCTGATTCGTGCGTTGCGCC
This sequence comes from Vulcanimicrobiaceae bacterium, assembly GCA_035484435.1. Classification (GTDB taxonomy): domain Bacteria; phylum Acidobacteriota; class Terriglobia; order Acidiferrales; family UBA7541; genus Acidiferrum. The sequence goes on from DATHOY010000230.1 coordinate 4,125, forward strand.
GCAGCCCGATCTCTACGACTTTATCTTCGAATAATTTTTCTGCTCTTTGTGGCGCCGTCTCTCTTCATGGCCCAGGACGCGCGGCGCTCCACGGAAACTCCGCGTCCGACCAATCCCACGCTCGCCCAACTCCTCTCCGAACTCCGCACAAAAGCCCACTCCCTCGAATCCTCTTCCGGCATGCGCTCCAGCTTTCAGTCCTTCCTCGCCGCGCATCATCTCCCGCCGGACAGCCTTCGCTACTCCGACTACGTCATGGCCCGCCTGCTCTTTGAAGCCACCCGCGACGCCGGACTGTGGAATCTCCATTGGAGCATCACCGATCAACCTCCCAACTCCGACCGCATCTGGCAACAATGGAAAACCGCCGGCCGCCCGTCGGTCCTGAAGTCCACCGCAACGGCTGAGTGCGACGAACTCTCCGCCCTCTACGCGTTTCTCGCCGAGCGCGAAGGAGTGAAAACCGTCGGCCTCTTCTGGCCCTACGCCAATCACACCGTCGCCGTCTGGGTTCTGAAGCCAACCGCCGGGCCGGTGATCCGCGTCGTCGTCCCCACTTCGCAGATTTTCCTCACCGAGTCGGACATGTTCGACACCAGAACCTTCGATCCCTGGCGCCAGAAAACCATCTACGAATACACCCGCCGCGACGCCCCGGATTCCTACGAACTCCCCAAACCGCTCTTCGATTTTTTCCTGCAACAGGTGGACAAGTACGCCGGCGCTTCCGACGCCACCCTCCAGCGCCTTCGCTATCTCCGCGAAGCCGTCCTCCTCCGCGCCTGGACCCCACAACAAGCAGCTCAGGAAGCCCTAAACCGCCGCGACGCCCTCGCCTCCGCCCCCGAAGAAGATCGCGCCGCCTTCTATCATTTCGCCATGGACATGCGCTCGGAACCCGCTTCGCCAAAACCGTGATAGGATTCGCCTGCACGGTCCCGGACAGGATACGTCCACAATGAAGAATTGTCAGTCAACCAGCGACTGCGACCAAAGCTCCGGAGGCGACTGTCATCCTCCACGCAAGACTTTCCGCACTATTGAAGAGATCGTTCAAAACTACATAGACACTCGAAGAGAGCGGGCAGCGAAAAGGCTAGACCGCTTCGCCGAAATGGATTTGGCCGAAGCAATCGACAAGGCAGCACTTGCGGTGAACGAAGAGGGGAAAAGGGACAAACACCAGCGCCGAATCCCTCTCGACAAGCTCAAACATCTACGCCAGGAACTATTGCGCAAACGCAAGGACCTCGAGGCTTGCAAGACCTTCGCCGAAATGATGACCATCTCCGAAAAAATCGGCGCAACAATCTGGAAAAAACCAGGCCTCACAATCTACGACGCCACGCAGCGCATTGGAGGCCATCTCCAAATCTTTCCGGATCTCGTCTATCTCCATACCGGCACAATGAAGGGCGCCAAAGCACTTGGGTTCAAGGGTTCGATACCTTCGCTCCGCGTCGATCAACTTCCGAAGGCCTTCCGCAGACTCAAGCCCTACGAAATCGAGGACTGTCTCTGTATTTATGCAAAACATCTGGAACGGCTCAATCTTCGGACCTGAGCGACCTATCAACTAATCTGAGGGGAAAAATGATCGCTGAAACCTCCATCTTGCTGAAGGCTGCCGATTCGATACTAGGATGGCTTGGTTTGTTGCGTAAAGAACAACTGGGACGAGGAGAACGGGAGCGTCGCGCAATCAAAGCCCTATACATTGCTTTAAATGAAACAAATCTTTACTTTCGACGATTGGATCGACCCCATCTAGCTCGGTCCAAGCAAGAAAGAAAAGAGTTCCAAAGAAATATCCGAGCTGAAGAAGCCTTATCTCGACTTTGGATTGAAGCGTCCGTCGAACTTCGCGATATCAACCCAGATTTAGCAGACCGCTGTTTCTTAAAAGGAACTTTCTGGGCGGATCGAGACCAATGGTCAGACGAGGACGTTCAGCGAGCAAATATTACGCTTCAGAAAGTTGTCCGAGACGCGCGGGCGTTTCTGAGAAACTAGTCAGCGAATCTTAGAGTGGCCACCCGCGCAACCCACCGACGCTACTGAGAATGTGGCTCCCAAAGTTAGACGCGCTTGCAGCGCAAACTCGCCCTACGCCAAGAGCTAGGCACGCCTTTATGTTATTCGCTTTTTGTTCGCCAACGTTGTACATTATATGAATGAAACTATTGCGTCTTTTGGATAGGTGCCGGAGCGCCTCTTCTTGCCGTCGGCCTTCATTTCGGCAACTTTTAGCCTCCCGTCTGATTCGATTTGTGATAGGGCTTGGCGCATGTGTTTCCCCAAGTACGGCGTTTTGTCCTCAACGAAAGTTTCGAGACGCCCCACTGGTATGCGTGCGTGCCCACGAAATTGGGAGATAAGTTCGCCGACAAGCGGCGTGAATGAGGGTTCAGAAAATAGAACTTGCTGGTTGGGGTCAGTCGAATCCGAAAACTTGAAATCCCCAAGGGGATCTACTTTCCACATGGCTTCCTTCATTTTCAGATGACCCAATGCGTTATTTGTCGCAAAAAAGAGGTAGTAAACAACTCGATTGTCCCGGTCACGCAACTCAAAGTACCGGACGAATTTGGCTGCTTTCTCGAGTTGCTTTTGATAGAGGTTTCGGAGCGCAGGAATCCTGTCTTCAGATCCTGCCGCGATTGAAAGGGCCTCTTGGGTGCCAAAGGTTTCCACAATGTTTACGCGGATATCCTCTTCGGGATGAGTCAGCCAACGGTTAATGGAGTTCACCATGATCGTGATGAGAACTTCGCATTTGTCTTTGGACAGCAATCGTTTTATCAATGCGTACGGAATACCCGAGAATCCGAAGGGATCAATCAGAGCAAAAGTAGGTGCAATTTGACTTCGATCTTTATCGAGTTCGTCGAGCGCGTTGCCAAGCTTTTCAGCGAATACGCCACGTTCGACCTTTACCTTAAAGTGGGCGGGGTAGTTCAACTTTGCAATTTCGGTCATGAGATGATCCGCACGGTCAGTGCGTTCCTCGATGAACAAGAACACCAACTCCCCCGCAAGATTCGCGCGATGGGTGAGCGCAGCTTCGGCCGCAATCACGGGCGATCCCGGTTCTCCGCCCAAGTAGCGTCCAGGGCCCGAAAATCCATCCACGTACACGATTCTCCTATTGTAGGTATTCAGGATCGGAAACCATGCGTCGAGGTAGCCGCGAAGAATTTTATGCTTCGCCGCCGTATGGGGTTCAATCTGCCAGATTGTGTCGCGCGGTGTAGTCAAGGTGTTGTCAGAAGAAGCATAATGTCTCTTGCCTAGAGAGCGTCCGCGGGTTAACTTAGCCGGACAAGGCAATCGGATTGTACTACTATGGCACATAATTCACACATTGAGTGGACAGACGCCACGTGGAATCCAGTTACCGGGTGCACGAAGATAAGCCCTGGGTGCAAGCATTGTTACGCCGAGCGGTTAGCGCATCGGCTTCAATTAATGGGTCAAGCGAATTACAAAAACGGCTTCCGACTTACCTTACAGCCACATATGTTGGAAGTGCCGCTGCAATGGAAAGCCCCCAAACGCATTTTCGTCAATTCAATGAGTGATCTATTCCATACCGATGTGCCAGCGGAATATATAAAGAAGGTTTTTGCCGTCATGGCGCGGGCGGACTGGCATCAATTCCAGGTGCTTACAAAGCGGGCGGAACGATTGCGAGAGTTGACCGATGATCTTCCGTGGCCGTCGCATATCTGGCAGGGAGTGAGCATAGAGAACCGGGAGTATGTACGGAGGATTGAGGATCTTCGGGCGAGTGGCGCAGCCGTGAAATTCCTCTCGCTTGAACCTTTGCTGGGGCCACTGCCAAAGCTCAACCTTCGGGGCATAGATTGGGTGATCGTCGGCGGAGAGTCCGGCCCGGGAGCGAGGCCCATGGAAGAAGCGTGGGTTATCGATATTCGCAACCAGTGCCGTAGAGCCGATGTGGCATTCTTTTTCAAGCAATGGGGAGGAGTGCAAAAAAGCAAGACTGGCCGTGTCCTCCAAGGACGCACTTGGGACCAAATGCCAACAAGCGTAGAACTAGTTACCCTATAGGCGGGCATGGGTGGCAACCGCAATGTTCCCTTCGAATTTCTCATGCTGCAGAAATGTAAGAAAACTCTCCACCTATCCCGAATTCTCAAAAACAATCCTGAACTCCATTCCAACCTAGCCTTTGGCGTCTGGAACCTTGGGCTGCCACAATTCGATCGGATTCCCTTCCGGGTCATGCAGGTGGGCGAAGCGGCCGTTGGGATAAGACTGCGGATCAATCTTGATCGCGATGCCCGCAGCTTGCAGCTGGGCCGCCATTTTGTCCAGGTCCCGCACCCGCAGGTTCAACATCCAGTTCTTCTGGGGATCCCCGAAATACTTGCTGGTCTCCGGGAAGGCGGCGAACGCGGTTGGTCCCGCCTCCTGCTGCCAACCGGTTTGCCCGTAGCTGGTTGGTATCGGCAAAATCCCCAGGTGCTGCTCCTACCAGAGTCCCAGCGCTTTCGGGTCTTTGGCTCGAAAGAAGAATCCACCGATTCCGGTCACTTTTTCGGTTTCCGTTTCCGCGGCGATCCCATCGCGAACAGCGGCCCCCCCAGCGGGAGGGGAAGCCTTTGGCTGTGCGGCTGCCTGCGCAGCCACGCCGAGTTGGTTCCGATTCCAGAGGAAGCTCGACCCGAAAGCAACCGACAGGGTTCGCAGCACCTGGCGTCTTGGAAAAATCATCCCATCCTCCTTACGAAAATGGCGCGGCGAGCTACGATACCCGCGCAAGCGGACTTCTGGGAAGCGCAAAAATCAGGTTTTGGGCGATTTACCAACTGTAGTGGACGACCTGCAGGCTTGCCCTGACGGAGGAATGGGTCGGTGCCTTTGCTTTTCACGGGTTTCGGATGGCCAGTCTAAAGTCTGGCCACTACAACTGCCGGCGGGGATTACCAGCCTGAAGGCTGGCCACTACAAAATCGGACAATTGGAAAGGGCGCCTTCGTTAAAAGAAAACGGCGGGCCTAAGCCCGCCGTTTTCGATCCATTCTTCGTTATGACGCGTAGGACGCGAACTACCTGCCGATGCGCCACACGATGCCGCTCTGCAACCTGAAGTTGTTCTGGGAAGCGCCACTGAAATGAGTGTAAAGATAATCGACCTGAAGAGCCCGCAGGGTGACGTGACGCGATAGGGTCACGTCTGCTCCGCCGCCCACTGCTGTCGCAAAGGCATTCGTCGATCCCGAGCCTACACCGCTGAGGCCGGCTGAGAGGCGTTCGCCGCCGAAGAGCGCCTGAACGAACGGAGCCACGCGTCCATGAGCATGAAAGTACACCTTGGGACCGAAGAGGTAATCCATCGCGTGCGCACTTGCGCCGGATGGCAGGCCAGTGACCTTACACGCACCGAACTCGCCGACGATACCAAACGAGGCGGTGATATAGCCCGCGCCCGTGCCTGAGCCACCCTGGCAGTTTACGCCAGAGGCGCCATTTCCCGGGTTGAAACGAACATATTGATAATTGCCGGTGACCTCAAAACCCTTGCCTTCCTGGGCCTTGGCGGAGCTCGCCGCAATCAAAATGAACCCACACAGAATCAGTAGTTTACGCATTTCTTGCCCTCCTGATAGATTGCCCCCGTCGGGCGTAGTTCTAGTACTATGGTGCATCGTTGGAGGGTCCTTAGACAAGCCTCGATCTATCTCTTTGTATCCCGACGATAACCCTGTCCGTTAGGTCTGGTGAGCTGAGTGCGGCGGAACGGGATGCGTCATGTTGCTATTGAGGAGAACTGGACGGCGGGTGGCGCTTTCAATTCCCAAAATCCCCTTGGGTTGGCTTTCCATACGGGGTTGGAACTCTGCGGGGTGCTCTTCGCCAAATGCGTAGTAGCCAACCTTCAGGCTTGCCCTGACGGAGGAATCGGTCGGTGCGTTTTGTTTTTCGCGGGCGCCGGATTACCAGCCTGAAGACTGGCCACTACAAAATCGAGCAACCGAGACACGCGCCTTGGGCGGTTCTGGGCGAGTGATTACGGGCAACTACGGCTGAACCAAAGGAATCGAGCTTGCCAGTTGCAGGTCGATCATCATTTGAACGCGCCGGTCGAGTTGGAAGAACATCGCCGTGCCTTTCGCTGACAGCTCCTTGCGGAATATAGGGATGTATTTGAGCCGGAGTTGGACAACGGATCCATCCACCTCGACCCACCTCTTCGAGAGGCTATCAGCCTGCGCGTCCGTCATGTTCGTGTTTTGCAGATACTCTTTGATGAGAGCGTACTTCGCATTATTGATGTCCACCAGCTCCTTAACGTATTGGTCGTAGATCGGCCAGAACTTCTCGGATTCGGCGTCGGTCAACTTCATGTTGGCGGCGACAACTTGCTTTCGGGTGGATCGCAAATCTGTCCTCAGCATGGCGATCTGTTCATCTATGGATGGTGGCCTCTCGCGGTCGGCCACGGGTTGCGCGGTCTGGGTTGCACCGGTCTGAGCGAATAACGGCTGACCGGCGAAAAGAACCCCGACCAGCACAAGAGTGGCTGCTATGCTCTTCTTGATCATACGGCCTCCAGTTCTGCAATGAGGGAAACCACGCTTAGTACCAATCGAACTTCCCTCGCGGGGGTTCATCGGCGTTCGTGACGGCATGGTCCCGGCAAACGGAGCTGAATCGCCAGCGAACCGGGTGAGTGTGACGGTAGTCGCAACCGGGGACAATTGTCACTTGTGACAGTCAATGCAAACCTGTTCGAGGGCGGCCGGACACGGCTCTAAGGCCACGAGGCGTAGTTGCCGACCCTCAGGCTTGCCTTGACGGAGGAATGGGTCGGTGCTTTTGCTTTTCGCGGGTTTCGGGTTGCCAGTCTAAAGTCTGGCCACTACATAGGCGTCCAGTCGCGGTCCGGCATGCGGCCAGCCGGCGCAAGAACCAGCCTCCGATTCCTCATCAAGCAGTAGTCGACCTTGCGGGCTGACTTCAAGGAGCGGCGGGTTTGGATTGCGCGCGGGTGAGGAACAGATAGAGGCACGAAAGAAAAAAGGTCGCCAGGGCGCTGAAAAAGAAAAAGCCATAGCCGAGCACAAATATGTGGCTCAGGATAGCGCCGACCATCCAAACGGCGATCAGGACGGCGCCGAGCCTGGCCGTTCCGGGGACCACCAACAACAGCACCAATACAGTTTCAATGGTCCCCGATCCGAGCCGAAATAGAGGCTGAGGAATCAATCCGTGCACCGCGTTCGACATGGCTGTGAAGAGCGCAACCGAGAGCGGGACACCTGCGAACTTGAAAAAGATGGCAGGAAGAAAATTCAGCACAATCAGCAGACGGATTGCGAGCAACACGGCATTTCTTCGCATAGTGAGTTTTTCCTTTTTAATCGAGTGTAGGCGTTGGATGGTTTGCAAAGATAGACGGCCCAACAAAAGATTCGCGGGCACGTGGCGCATTCAATTTCGCAAAAACCTCTCGTGTGGCCTTCCCATTCGGGCGGGCCGCCGTTCGCCCGTCATGCAGTGGCCGACCTTCAGGCTTGCCCTGACGGAGGAGTGGGTCGGATTACCAGCCTAAAGGCTGGCCACTACAAAATCGAACAACTGGGAAGCGCGCCTTCCCCTGTTCTCGCACGGGGCGGTGCAAAAGATCAGGAGGCCCGTTCGCGCACACAGCGGAACCCGACCACGATGCTCCGCACGTTGGGCTTGAGCATGTAACGAGAGGAAACGCGCGCATGCCCGCGGACGACTCCGCGCCAGGAGCCGCCGCGCGCCAAGCGATACTCCCCGCTGTCCGGGCCTTTCGGATCGGATTCCGGACTGTGGCTGTAATACGTCAGCGAGTACCAGTCTTGCACCCACTCCCAGACGTTCCCCAGCGTGTCGTACAACCCAAATCCATTGGGCTTTTTCTCCCCGACGGGATGACTCTTGCCACTGGAATTGTCGCGAGACCAGGCAACTTCCGCCAACGGTCCGTACCGGCAGGAGCTGTTTCCGGCGCGTGCCGCGTATTCCCATTCCGCCTCGGTCGGCAGGCGATAACGATAGCCGTCCCCCTTGCGGTCCAATGCCTCAAAAAACTTCTGCGTGTCATCCCAGCTGATGCCGTCGACTGGAAGATTCGGGCCCTTGGAATAGCTCGGATTGACAGTCGCCACAGTTTCATACTCTGCCTGCGTCACCTGGTATCTGCCCATCTCAAAAGCTCGACTGATGGATACTCGATGAACCGGCTTTTCATCGGCGTTGCAATCTGCGTCTTCCGGTGAGCAGCCCATCATGAAGGTCCCAGCTGGAATGTTCACGAAATACATGGTGCTTGACCTTTCCCTCGCGGGCGGTCGCAAGAGTCGTGCCCCGCAAGAAATACGGTGCAACCCACTAACCGGAATTTTTGCTATAGAGGACTTGCTTGCCTCGAAGCCTACCGCTCCTGTCCGATTGCGTCAACCGCCAGCAGTTCACTTTCGATCCGGCTTGCGTGCGCGAGTGGCACATCGCTTCTCTTCAGTAGCAAATGCGTCATACCGGCATCTTTCCCAATAGCTTGCACGGGTCCGGAAACGTAAACTGAAAGACATTGTGCTCGAGCAAAAAATCAACGAATTCTTTGGCGATGCCGAGTCCACCGGCTTTGGAACCGGCTGGTGGAGCGGGATTTTGTCAGCCTTTTTTGGGTTTCTCGCCTTCGGGGGAGTTTTGTGCCTGCATTTTCCCCAGTTCCTGACCTCTGCCGAATTCCGCCCGCTTTATTCGTTGCACACGATTCGCCTTTTAATCCAATTCCTCATCGTAGCGGCAGTTGCATTTGGAGTGCTCTCTGCTCTGTTGCGCAAGAAAAAAACTCTGGCGTTAACGGGAATGCTGCTGGCCATCGCTGCAACAGCCTGGGGCGGCTCGAGCGTAGCGGTTAATGGAAGCCGGCTAAATAGCGTGACGATCGGCATGGACTGGTTTTTGCTTGACCTGTTGTTGATGGCGCTTATCTACGTGCCACTCGAAAGAATCTGGCCTCAATATCCGGAACAGGGGACATTCAGGAAAAATTGGACCCAGGATATGGTCTATTTCATGTCCACTCATCTCCCCATCCAGATTTTGTCTTTTCTCGTGTTGCTGCCCGCCACCCAGGCCACTAAATTCTTGGGCGTTCCGGTTCTTCAGCAATTGATCGCCCGCCTGCCCTGGTTATTGCAATTTTTCCTGGCCGTTGTGGTTGCCGACTTTGCGGAATATTTTATTCATCTGGCTCTGCACAAAGTGCCTTTTCTGTGGCGCTTTCACGCCGTTCACCATTCGTCGAAGGCGTTGGACTGGATCGCCGGCTCTCGCTCCCACTTTGTGGACGACACTCTGGTGCGCGGATTTATCCTTGTGCCCATGATGCTTGGATTTTCGCAAACGATCATCGTGTGGTATTTGGTTTTCGTCACCCTTCATGCTACCTGGACCCACTGCAATTTTCGTCCCAATGCGAAATGGCTCGAAAAGTTCCTGGTTATGCCCCGATATCACCATTGGCACCATACGTCGCAAAAAGAGTCCATCGACAAGAACTTTGCGATCCATTTTCCGTGGATTGATAAAATCTTCGGGACTTACTACTTTCCCGAGGAATGGCCGGAAAATTACGGCCTGGCGGGCGAAGAAGTTGCTCCCAGCTTTTTGGGGCAGACGATTGAACCGTTTATGAGGAGAAAGCGAACGCCCTAGAACTCCAGTGCGGCCAGGGGAACGTCGTTGGGTAATTCCGCACCTTTTCTTGTGGCCTTCACCAGGCCCAGAGTTTTCATAATTTTTACAGTGATAAATCCAAAGTCGTATTCGGATTTGTCGTGGCTCAGCCGCAACAGGCCCTCATGGTGGTGATGATTGTTCTGCAGACAGGCGCTGAACGTCGCGGTTACTGGGAGCCACTCACCGATATTCATGGCGTTGTCATCATCATCGCTATATCGCCGGTATCCAAACGTTCGGGTGTGGGTCCAATAGTTTTGGATCATATTTACCCACAACGAAAAAATTCGGATTCCAATCCACATCACCAGCGCAAACCTCAGGCTGCCAACCAGCTTCCATAGAAGATAAAAACTCAGGGCTTGCGCAACGATTGCAAAAATCGGATTCGCAGCCACCCGGAAAGCCTGGGACTTCAAAATTCTGTCCCCGGCCAAATTTTCTTTGCATTGATACGGCAGCAGACAGAGAACCAGGGTTCGCCAAAAACCATCCTCGGAAAGTTTATTGGGATCCCCGGGATGGTCGGAATGTTTATGATGCAATCGATGGCGATTCACCCAGGCAATGGGGTCCACATAGATCGCGAAAGTGTTGTTCACGATCGTGACGGATTTCATGAACCATTCCTTATAGTCGAGTGATCGGTGAGCGATTCCCAAATGAAGAACATCCGCCATATACAGCCCGCCCATAAACCAGCAGAAGATAAAATAACCTCCGCCGATCAGCAGTCCAATCCAGGGTCCCAGATGAGCCGGGGCTGAGACCATGCAAGCCAGCATATAGAGGAAAATAATCAGATAGCCTGTGACGTTGTAAATTTTCACGATGACTCTCCGTGGCGTTATTCAATCAGAAATCGCCACACCTTTCAAACAACAAGTTCTCGCCAAAGTCCGTCGCGGGTTCCCGGGTTCCGGCTTGCCC
>DATHOY010000231.1:0-5476 GCA_035484435.1 Vulcanimicrobiaceae bacterium
CAAACTTCGCGCCAGCCTCACCGAAGACCTCGATGGCGCTGCGAAAACCATGGCGAATCTCGCCAAGGCGGGAATTTCAATGAAGGAAGTAACCGACAAGCTGATCGTTGACGCCGTCCGCCTCTTTGCTGAACCTTTCAAGACCCTACTGGATGCCGTGGGGAAGAGCGCCGGGGTGAAAGCGTGAGTCTAAACAAAATCTCCTACAAGCTGCCCCCAGCCCTCGCCGAAGGAGTAAAGACCTCCCTCGCTGACTGGAAAACCAATAATAAGGTCGCGCGCCTCTGGCAGAAGGACCCGTCCCTCTGGACCGGCACCGACGAAGGCAAGTGGCTCGGCTGGCTCACCATTGTCGACGAGCAGCTTAAGGAAGTCGCCAACCTCAAAAAGCTCGCCGCCGAAATCAAGAAAGCCAAATTTCGCCACGCGGTTCTTCTTGGTATGGGCGGCTCCAGCCTCTGCGTCGAAGTCCTGCGCCTCACCTTCGGCAAATTCCCCGGCTATCCCGAACTCCACGTGCTCGATTCCACCGATCCCGCCCAGGTCAAAGCCATCGAGAAAAAACTCGACCTCAAGAAAACTCTCTGCATCGTCTCCTCAAAATCCGGCAGCACCCTCGAACCCAACATCTTCAAGCAGTATTTCTACGAGCGTATCCGCCAGAAAGTCGGGGACAAGGAAGTCGGCAGCCATTTCATCGCCGTCACCGATCCCGGCTCCAAAATGGAGCAGGTCGCCAAAGACGGCGGCTTCCGCCACATCTTCGCCGGAGTTCCCAGCATCGGGGGCCGTTACTCCGCGCTCTCCCACTTTGGCACCGTTCCCGGCGCCATCATGGGCCTGGACCTTTCGAAGTTTCTGAAAATCACCCACAAGATGGTCAAAGCCTGCGGCCCCGCCACCGCTCCCGAAAAAAATCCCGGCGTTATCCTCGGCACCATCCTCGGCGTCGCCGCCAATCACGGCCGCGACAAAATTACGGTCTTCACCTCTCCGGGTATCTCCGATGCCGGCGCCTGGTTGGAACAGCTCATCGCCGAATCCACCGGCAAAGTCGGCAAGGGCATCATCCCCGTCGATCGCGAAAAAATCGGCAAGCCCGCCGTCTACGGCAACGATCGCGTCTTCGCCTATCTCCGCCTCGCCAAAGAAAATAATCGCGCGATGGACGCCGCCGTCACCGCGCTTGAAAAAGCCGGCCATCCCGTCGTCCGCATCGTCGTCGGCACAAAAGTCGACCTCGGCCAGGAATTCTTCCGCTGGGAAATTGCCACCGCCACGGCCGGTTCCGTCATCGGCATCAACACCTTTAACCAGCCCGACGTTGAAGCCAGCAAAATCGAAACCCGCAAACTCACCAGCGAATACGAATCCGCCGGCAAACTGCCCTCCGAGTCCCCGTTCTTCGAAGATCAGGGCCTCGAGCTCTTCGCCGACGACAAAAACGCCGCCTTCCTCAAAAATAATTCCAATCTCACCGAAGTGCTTCGCGCCCACCTCGGCCGCATCGGCGCCGGCGACTACTTCGCTCTTCTCGGCTACATCCAGATGAACGACGCCCACGAAAAATCCCTGCAGGCCATCCGCCATCAGGTGCGCGATGCAAAGAAATCCGCCACCTGCCTCGGCTTCGGCCCGCGCTTTCTCCATTCAACTGGCCAGGCCTACAAGGGCGGCCCGAACTCCGGCGTCTTTCTCCAGCTCACCTGCGACGACGCCGCCGATATCCCCGTCCCCGGCCAGAAATACACGTTTGGCATAGTCAAGGCTGCCCAGGCTCGCGGCGACTTCAGCGTGCTTTCCGATCGCGATCGCCGCGCCCTGCGCATCCATCTCGGCAAAAACGTCAAGGGCGATCTCGCAAAGCTCGCCAAAGCGGTCAAACAGGCCCTGTCTTAGCTCAAATTTTCTGTTTCAATTTCTCGCGGAGGAATCTCAATGCAACTCGGCATGATCGGACTTGGCAGGATGGGCGCCAACATGGTTCGGCGCCTGATAAAAAACGGCCATCAGTGCGTCGTCTACGACCGCAGCCCGGAATCGGTCAACCAATTAAAAGGTGAAGGCGCCACCGGCTCCACTTCCATCGACGACTTCATCGGCAAGCTCCAGAAGCCTCGCGCCATCTGGTTGATGGTTCCCGCCGCCGTCGTCGACGCCACCATCGCCGATCTCGCTCCCAAACTCAGCAAGGACGACATCCTCATCGACGGCGGCAACTCCTACTACATTGACGACATCCGCCGCGCCAAGGAACTCGCTCCCAAAGGCATTCACTACGTCGATGTCGGAACAAGCGGCGGTGTCTGGGGACTCGAGCGCGGCTACTGCCAGATGATTGGCGGCGAAAACGGCATCGTCAAACACCTCGATCCCATTTTCAAAACCCTCGCTCCCGGTCGCGGCAACGTTGACCGCACCCCGGGCCGCGAAAGGGGCGCAGGCACCTCCGAAGAAGGCTATCTCCACTGCGGCCCCTCCGGCGCGGGCCACTTCGTGAAAATGGTTCACAACGGCATCGAGTACGGCCTGATGGCCGCCTACGCCGAAGGCCTCAACATCCTCAAGCACGCCAACGCCGGAAAATCTCATCGCGAAGTCGACGCCGAAACCACGCCGCTCCGTAATCCCGAGCACTATCAGTACGACTTCAATCTCGCCGACGTCGCGGAAGTCTGGCGCCGTGGCAGCGTGGTTGCCTCCTGGCTCCTCGACCTCACCGCCATCTCCCTTTTCGATCAGCCCACTCTCGAACGCTTCTCCGGCCGCGTTTCCGACTCCGGCGAAGGTCGCTGGACCATCCTTGCCGCCATCGAGTCCACCGCCCCCGCGCCGGTGCTCACTGCTTCGCTTTACCAGCGCTTCACTTCGCGCGGTGAAGACGACTTCGCCGCAAAGCTTCTTTCCGCCATGCGGTTCCAGTTCGGTGGTCATCTCGAAAAGAAAGCCGGGCAATAAGCCGCGAAGCCGGAAATCGCGCGCCCCATTTAAAGATAGGATAATGCTCCATGAACACCAATCATGCTGAGGCTCCCAGTGCCACCGCCGCTTGTGCCATGGTCATCTTCGGCGCCACCGGAGATCTCACCAAACGCAAGCTGCTCCCTGCCCTGCTCAACCTCGCGCAGGAAAATGTCATACCCCAGCACTTCGCGATCATCGGCGTTGCCGGCGGCGGAGCGACCACGGAGTCTTTCCGAAAGTCGCTGACCGCAGAAATCCCCCAATTCGCTCCCGATCCCATCGACCTCAAGATGTGGGACTGGCTTGTCGAGCGCATCTATTTCGTTTCTGGTGACTTCGCCGATCCCGAAACCTACAAGCGCCTCCAGGCTCAACTCGACACCGTCAACAAAGCCCACGGCTGCAGCGGCAACAACTTCTTCTACCTCGCCGTCGCCCCGCGCTTTTTCGGCCCCATCGTCCAGCAGCTTGGCGCCGCCGGAATGACCAAGGAAGAAAACGGCAAATGGGCTCGCGTCATCGTCGAAAAACCTTTTGGCCACGATCTGCAGTCCGCCATCCAGCTCAACACCGAGCTCAAGAAAGTTCTCACCGAAAAGCAGATCTATCGCATCGACCACTACCTCGGTAAAGAGACCGTCCAGAACGTCATGGTCTTCCGCTTCTCCAACAACATTATCGAGCCCCTCTGGAATCGCCATTACATCGACCATGTTCAAATCACCGCTTCCGAAACCGTCGGCGTCGAACACCGCGGCGGCTTCTACGAAACCGCAGGCGCCCTCCGCGACATGGTTCCCAACCATCTCTTCCAGCTCCTCACCATGACCGCCATGGAGCCGCCCATCTCCTTCGACGCCGACGAAGTCCGCAACAAGCAAGCCGAAATCCTTCACGCCATTCAGCCGCTGACGCCTGAAGAAGTTCTAACCAACGCCGTGCGCGGCCAATACGGCCCGGGCGACGTCAATGGCAAGGAACTCGCTGGCTATCGCGATGAGCCCGACGTCAATCCCCAATCCAATACCGACACTTTCGTCGCCCTGAAGCTTCAGGTCGATAACTGGCGCTGGGCCGGCGTTCCTTTCTATCTCCGCACCGGCAAAAGCCTCGCCAAGCGCACCACCGAAATTGTTGTTCAGTTCCGCCGCACTCCCTTTGTCCTCTTCCGCAACACCACCGTTAAAAATATCGAAACCAATCGCATGGTTATCCACATTCAGCCCGAAGAAGGCATCTCCCTCAGCTTCGGTGCAAAAGTCCCCGGCTCCGTCATGCGCCTCGGCCTCGTTAATATGGATTTCGACTACGATACCTACTTCGGTACCGAGCACAGCACCGGCTACGAACGCCTTCTCCGCGACTGCATGGCCGGTGACGCCACGCTGTTCCAGCGCGCCGACATGGTCGAAGCCGGTTGGAGCGTCATCCAGCCCGTCCTCGACGTCTGGCACGCTCTCCCCGCGCGCAACTTCCCCAATTACGCTGCCGGCTCCTGGGGTCCCGCGGAAGCCGACGAACTTCTCACCCGCGATGGCCGCTCCTGGCGCCGCATCGGCGAAGAAGACGTCGACCTCCGCACCAAACACGTTGCTGAAAAGAAGGTTGCCGCTCCGTGATGCCCGCTCCGGCCCAACGCGATATTCGCATCCTCGCGGACCCTGCCGTCATCACGCGCCGCGCCGCGGATGAATTCATCAAATCGGCATCCGAGTCCGTCGCGCAACACGGCGTCTTCAACGTTGCGTTCGCCGGCGGCTCCACGCCCAAATCTCTCTACTCCCTGCTCGCCGACGATCCCTCCTATCGCGACAAAATCGCCTGGGAGAAAATGCGCGTCTTCTTCGGCGACGAGCGCCACGTTCCGCCCGACCACGCCGATAGCAATTTCCGCATGGCCAGCGAAGCCCTCTTCTCTAAAGGCCTCTTGAAGCCAGAGCAGATCGCCCGCATCAAGGGCGAATATCCCGACACCGAAAAAGCCGCTCTGGAATACGAGCAAGTCCTGCGCGCCTACTTCCAGGTAAAGGACGGCGAGTACCCTCGCTTCGATCTGGTGCTCCTCGGCATGGGCGATGAAGGCCACACTCTCTCTCTTTTCCCCGGTACCAAGGCCCTGCACCCGGGCGGCCGCATCGTCGTCCGCAACTGGGTCGGCAAGTTTTTCACCGAGCGCGTCACCATCACCGCCGAAACCGCGAATCACGCCAATCGCGTCATGTTCATGATCACCCGCGCCGACAAAGCTCCGGCCCTCAAGGCCGTTCTCGAAGGCCCCTATGAACCCGAGCAGCTTCCCGCTCAATTCATTCAGCCCATGAGCGGCAACGCCCTCTGGCTCATAGACCGCGACGCCGCTAAAATGCTCTCAGTAGGCATTCGCGAGTAGAATTCCCCGGGACCGCGTACGGTCCGGCAAAGTTTTGGTTCCTGTTATCTGTTATCGGATCGCTGTTCGCCGTCTTGCACTTTCTTACTGATTACTCTCTCAGGAGAACCCTATGGCCACCGC
>DATHOY010000232.1:0-22844 GCA_035484435.1 Vulcanimicrobiaceae bacterium
TGGCGCAGAGCCCAGATTCCCGTGAGCACCAGCAGGACTGTTCCCATGAAAACGAGGAAACGATTTTGCGCGCACCAATCAATCCACCGTGAGATCACGTTACATGCCTCCCGTGGCATTCACGCTCAATTGCTTGGTCGCGATGAGTTGCCCATTCTTTTTTGCGAGGATGGTGACTTGCCAGGTTCCGCCGCTATCCAGCTGTCCCGAACCTTCATAGAGACCCTTGCCCTTGTCGCTGAGAGTGACGGTTGTACGCATCGATGCCATGCCCATTGCGGGCATCGCCGGCATGAAAAACGTCACGCTGACTTCCGCGCCGGAGATGGGTGCTCCACTCGCATCTGTAAGTTTCACGTGGAATACGTTGCTTCCTTTCCGCGGTGTGGCCGGTTCAGAGCTTAGTTCGACATTTCCTTGCGGGGCGCTGGTAGTAGGCGCCGAACCCGCGCCGGGCGGAGGTGGAACGAATGAACCGAGGGCAGCCTGAAGCTGACTCTCGGAGTCGATCAGGAAGTTTGCGGAGGTGACAATCTGCTCCCCCGCTTTCAACCCCTTCAGCACGATAAGATCGTCACCCACGCGGGAGCCCAACTGCACCTCGCGCGGTTCGATGTAACCGTCGCTCCGCTCGACAAAAGCAATCGCGCGAGTGCCGGACTGCAGGACGCCGCTGGCGGGGATAACAAGCTGGTTCCCCATCGGGACTTTGAGACTCACGTCGACGAACATTCCCGGTTTGAGTTGGAGCCCAGGATTCGAAAAGATAATGCGCACTTTCGCTGTTCGCGTATCCATATCCACCTGAGGGTAGATAAAGTCCACGCGGCCAGAGAACGTCCGGCCCGGATAGGTATTCACGGTAAGTGTTGCCGGAGCGCCGATCTTTATGCGCTCGAGATCGTTCTGAAAGACCTGCGCCTGAACCCAAACGGTCGTAAGGTCGGCGATGGTATAGAGACGCATTTCCGGTTGAACGGCAACGCTGGGCAGGGCATTGCGCTCGGTGATGTAGCCGGAAGCCGGCGAATCGACTTCTAGTTCCTGCTGCACTTGGCCGGTGGATTCGAGCCGCGCGATTTCTTTTTGTGGAACACCCCACTGCTTGAGACGCTCGGCAGTCGCGTCGAGCAGCGATGTTGCGCTGAAGGCGACACCTTGCACCGTACTCTGGGCCACTTGCCGTTGATTCTGCTTGGCCACTAAATACTCGCGCTCGGTAGCCACCAGATCCGGGCTATAAACGGTGAATAGCGGCTGCCCTTTTCGGACGTACTGGTATGTGGCATCAGCAAAGACTTTCTGGATGTAGCCGGTAAACCGCGTTTGGACGTAGGCCAGCCGCCTTTCGTCCACTGCGACGCTGCCGGTGGTGCGCACCTCGTCTTCGACCAATTTCCGTTCGACCTGACCCGTTTTCACACCGATGCTCTGCAAGCGTTGCGGCGAGATCTGCACCGGAATCAGCGGCGCTTCGGCTGATGCAGGGGGTGGGGCCATCGAATTGATCATGGAATCCGGTGCGGCGGAAGTCTCCTTCTTGGCTTCCATGTCTGCCATGGGCTTCGAAGAGCGATAATGAAGCCACAATGCAACGAGCACGACGGCAAGAATGATGTTTCCAATCAAAGCCAGTAAAAATCCTGTGCGATACGTTTTCATTGCTTCACTCCTTCTTCATGCAAGGGCAATCCCGTGAGTTGTTCGAGCCGCGCGATGGCAGTCTCGTATTCGGCGACGTTCTGCCAGTAGTCCTCGTCAAGGTGCAGGACATCGAGAAAAGCCGTCAGCAGCGCCTGAAAATCTTGTTTGTTCGATTGGTAGGCTGCGAGACCTGATTGAAATTCCGCACGAGCCTGCGGAGACAGTCCTTCGCGGTGAATCTTGAGCAGTTCGGAGGTCTGCTGGACGATTACGTATTGCGCGCGCAAATCTCCGGCGAGCTGTTGCGATTGCGCCTGGAGTTCGCTTCGAGCCCGAAGCTGCTCTGATTCGGCCTGGGCCAATTCAGGGCGTTGTTTGCGGCTGCGATAGATCGGGATCTTGATGCCGACGCTTAGCATGTAATAGGCGCGGAACTGCGCGGGGTCGGTGCGCTGCCACATGTACTGCACGTTGAAGTCGGGATAGAAGTCTTTGCGTGCCAGGTCCACCTCTAACGACTGCTTTTCAATCATTTTCTGCGCGGCAGTGATTTCTGGATTCTGTACTTGCGCTGCGGCTAGGAGATCGGCGTAGGTTTGCGCAAGAGGCGTTTCGAGGAGATTGGCCGGCTCAATGTCCGGTGATTCCTGTGGCCGATTGAGGAGTTGTTTGAGCTGGACTTCGAGCTTGCCAGCCTGCAGATGATGCATGGCGATTTCGCGAAGCAGCTTCGTTTTTTGCAGTTGTGCCTGGAGAACGTCCTGCTGCGTTCCCATGCCGGAACGGTAGCGGGCGTCGGCGGCCTGTTCCACTTGCTTGAGCAGCTCGCCGTCCTCCTCGAGGATCGTGAGTGTTTTAGCGAGGTACGCTAACTGAAAGTAGGTACTTTTGACCTCAGCGAGGACGGCACGCCGCATGGACTCGATTTGTTGTTGCGAAACGTCCGCGTCGCGTTTCGCTATCTCGCCCTTCAAGCGCAACTTGCCTGGGTACGGAATGTCTTGCGAAACGCCCAAGCCGAGGTAGGCAAAGTCGCTGTTGGTGTAGCCGGCAAAGGGGCGTGGACTGCCGACGGCGACATGCTGCAAATTGAATTGTGGGTCTGGCAGCGTCGAGACCTGCGTCGGAACTTGCTTGGCCGCCTGCCAGCCTTGCCGCGCCGCTTCGATTTGGGGATTGTTCTTCTCCGCTTCCTCGAGCAACTCGGAAAGTGGAGTGACCGGCCCGGTGCGCGATGTCGGAGACTCCTGCGCAAATGCATGAACCGCGAAAACAACCGAAAGCACAATCACAGAAATGCTTCGACCAGTAGCTACGCACGACAAACGCGCAGCAAAATTCGTTCTCGCTATCGAAAACATCTTTTTCTCCTAAAGATATGAATCAAAGCCGCGGAGCGTCAGTGAGTCCCCCAAAAGGGTCTCGACCGAAACACGTCGGCGGGTTATGTGAATAGTGGGGACGGAGAAAGAGACACGCCGGTGCGTTGCAGCACCGTTGAACAGCGGATCAGATCAGGAGGGAAGAGTAAAGGGTGTAAAGCTCGGGAGGCGAATGCGTCGGAGCGTCGAAATCCAAACGAGATGCTTCGGGGTACGTTATCGCCTGCTGTGAAGCAAGAATATCGGAGACCACCATCACAGGCGCATGGAATGTCACGTGCGAAACAGGCAGGACATTCGGTGACTGCGCCGAAACCATTCCTTTGCAGCAATCATGACTCTGATTGGACGGATCGCAGGGCATGGAACCGCAGCACTTCATGCTCTGTTGGTCTTGCGTCATCACGGACATGCAGTCCGCAAATTGCAGACCCAACAGGGCGACCGTCGCTACAACAATGAATAGTCTTTTCGTCATTGCGCTAAATCAACTCTGACAGTCTTAGACGTATGAGTCAACGGAAGGATACAGCGCTCGCGTACCCGAGGAATGCCAACGTGGCAAAGATCGGACGCATTTCTGCTGAACACTTGCTGAACAATAGACTGCAAATGGGGATATGCCGGTGCAACTGAGGAGCCCGTAACGCTAACAAAACAAATGAAAATTGGTCCGTACGAACAGGTCAGGGTGAATTAGCAAACCGCCGCCTTCAGCCTCTCGGCCACCTCTCCGGCGTTCACTTCGGATAGCTTATCACATAGGTTGGATTGCGTGGAGGCCCCTCGATTTACACAGGCTTACTCTTATCGGCTCTGATTCTACTTTTGGATTTGCCCGGTGCCGGGCTTTGGCTGCAGGGCTTGTGCCATGAACAGGACAGACTTCATTCCACAGGCATGTTCGGCGGCTGCACTTGGCTGGGTTCCCGGTCCATAGTAAATGCTCAGCCTGCGATCAGATAGCTGTTTCGACCAGAAACACGCAGGCATTTGGATAGCCAAGCAGCACGGACTCAGCCTATGTGCCCACCAATACTCTCTCTGAGATCGTGAACCTTGTCGTTGTTACACCTGGCCGGAGCATCCATGGTTCGGGCCTGGTTTTGTTCACCGTTTTTAAACCGTTGATCTCTCCCTCGGCTCGAGGCCCAACCAGTGAACACCATTTTCGCCACCGCCTGCCGCAAGGACACCCTTCACTTGACCATGTATACTTTTGGAGCGATGAATATTTTCTTCGCCCACTCCTCGATGAACCAGGCCTCTGTTGCACAGTTGATCTCAGGTGACGTCAATGCCTGAACGCCGCTATAAAGTGCTCTTCGTTTGCGGGCATCCCGTGCAATATATGTCACCTCTTTTGCGAAGAATGGCACTGCACCCGGAGCTCGAAATAAGCACGGTCTACTGCCGGTTGCGCGGGGCCACGGCGGGCATCGACCCCGAATTTGGCACGAAAATCCAGTGGGATATACCTCTGCTCGACGGCTACCCCTGGGTCGAAATCCCTAATAAAGGGACCGATTCCGAGGGTTTTTGGGGCTTATACAATCCCGGTCTTTGGAAATTCGTCCGCGAGGGAAATTTCGACGTAGTGTTTTGCCATACAGGCTACATCCGCGCCTCGTTCTGGATTACCTATTTTGCTTCCAAGCTTTCTCGCTCCGGCTTTATCTTTGGCACCGATGCATCTTCGCTCGCGCCGCGCAACGGACGTGCTTGGAAAATCTCCATCAAAAAGCTTTTCTGGCCTTTGCTTTATCGTCTGGCCGATCAGGTACTTGTTCACTCTGCTGCCGGGGCGAGCATGATGCGCGAACTCGCCATCCCTCCCCATCGAATCTCCCTCATTCCATTTGTCGTGGACAACGATTGGTGGATCGAGCAATCTGGCCGCGCCGATCGCAACGCCACACGAGCCTCCTGGGGGGTCTCTGACCGCGAGCTTGTCGTGCTCTTTTGTGCAAAGTTGCAGGATTGGAAGCGACCCCTCGACCTGCTACACGCTTTCGCGAAAGCCGCCGTGCCCGGCTCCGTTCTCATTTTTGCTGGAGAAGGACCGCTTCGCGCGCAGATCGAGTCCGAGGCGGCTGAACTCGGCATTGCTCCGCGCGTGCGGGTTCTCGGCTTCACCAATCAGAGCCGTTTGCCTGCGGTATATTCGGCCGCCGACCTCTTCGTGCTTCCCTCCGATTACGATCCATGCCCGATTGTCGTATGCGAAGCGATGCTCTGCGGGTGTCCAGTCGTACTCAGTGACCAGATTCGCGGCAGGTTTGATTTAGTACGTCCCGGACTCACCGGGGATATTTTCCCTTGCGGGAATGTTGATGCACTTGCAGCCGTGCTCAAGCGGTTGCTCTCGGACCGCGCGGGGCTCGGCACCCTCGCCGCCAATTCCCGACAGCGCATGGAGACCTGGTCACCACGAGAATACATCGCAGCGGTGGTGGAATCCGTCCGACGCGCGTCTTTTCGCCTCCGGGCGAGCTCGTAGAACTGTTCCCTCTGGAGCAGGGCAAGGCACTTGAGTCTCCGAAGACCGCCCTGGCCCGTTGTATTATACTGACGACTCCAGCAATCCTGAGAAAAGACTTGGCAAATGCCTAACCGTGTAAAACACGCCTGAACATGACTACGAATGATATCCAGTTACACGCCGTCACGGCCTTCGGGACACGTTGGAATTCTGGTTTAAACCTTCTGTCCCCGAGCAGATATGCAGACCGATAACCGCCGCCTCCGCTTAAATCTTGGTTGTGGCCTTCTTACTCATCCAAGCTGGATCAATGTAGATGGGTCTTGGAACGCCAGACTTGCCAAACACAGAATTCTTCGTTGGGTTGTCTTTTCGCTACGCATTCTGCCGGCAGACAAGGCGGAGGTGCCCTGGAGTTCTGATATTTTCGTTCACGACATACGCAAACCACTGCCATTCCCCGATTGTTCTGCGGATGCTGTCTATGCATCACATGTCCTGGAGCATCTTTATCGAGAAGAAGGCCAACAACTGATTCGGGAGGCTTTCCGAGTCCTGGCTCCGGGGGGCATTGTCCGTATCGTGGTCCCGGATCTTAATACTATTATTCGAGAATACTTGGGCGATCGCCCATTTGGCGAACTCTCCCTTGCGCAAAATGCGCTGCCGCCTGGGGACTTACTCAATGAGAGGTTGCTGATGCGTTGGCCCTCACCCTCAAGACGCAACTTTCTGATGCGAGTGTACGAAGCCTGGCAGGATTTCCATTCCCACAAATGGATGTTTGACCAAAAGTCTCTTTCCAGCCTGATGCACTCTACCGGCTTTGTCGACGTGGTCCGCAGGGATTATTCAGAAAGTCTGATTCCCGGCATCTCCGACGTCGAGGACCCTTCTCGCATTCTGAACGGTGCGGGAGTCTGCGTCGAAGGCTGCAAGCCTAAATGAGTGTGTGCCTTACGTCATCTACTAACTACCTGATGAGCGGACGCATTCACGAACGAGGTATCTTGGCCGGCCAAGCAAAAAGAATGTGGAACTCTGCGATTTGCGCCTGGCAGGTCATTCCCGCAGCTTTCTAACTGTGCTAAAATCCAAGGGTTCCGGAAAAGTTTGCCTCGCAACCGGGTTCGACTTTTCACGGTTCATTCTCGGTCTCCGCACAGGGCGACCCCGCAATGCAGGTAGGATGAGCCACGCGTCCATTCCTTGGCAGTGGCGGGGGCCATTAATCCAAATTCAGCGGACCGCCTGGCGGTCGCGAGCGATAAAGAGGAATTGTCATGTCTGGGCACTCAAAATGGGCAACAATCAAGCACAAGAAAGCGGCCACTGACGCCAAGCGCGGCCGCGTTTTCACTCGAATTATTCGGGAAATCAGCATCGCCGCCCGCATCGGTGGAGGCGATCCGAATTCCAATCCCCGTCTGCGAACCGCTATTTTAGCGGGCAAGAATGAAAACATGCCCAACGAAAACATCGAGCGCGCCATCCTCCGCGGCACCGGCCAGCTCGAGGGCGAACAGTATGAAGAAGCCATGTTCGAGGGCTACGGCCCCGGCGGCGTTGGCCTGCTGATTCAGGTAGTGACCACGAATCGCAACCGCATCGTGGGCGAATTCCGCCATCTGATGACGAAAAACGGCGGCAATATGGCCGAAGCCGGCGCGGTCGGCTGGATGTTTCATCGCAAGGGCGAGATCACCGTTCCGAAAGAAGCAGCGAGCGAAGAAAAATTGCTTGACCTGGTGCTGGAAGCCGGCGCCGAGGACATGAAGGACGACGGTTCCGCCTGGTACATCGTCACTCCGCCGGAATCCCTGGAAACGGTTAAGGAGTCGCTGGCAAAAGCTGGCGTCACTCCCGCATCGGCGGAAATCAGCATGGTGCCGCAAAACTACATCAAGCTGACCGGCGCGCAGGCTACCCAGATGCTCCGCCTTGTGGAAGCGCTCGAAGAGCATGACGACGTTCAGCACGTTTACGCCAACTTCGACATTGACGAGTCGGAAATCCAGGCGGCAGTCGGCGCAAATTAATCAGGACCCGATCATCTCAAATCCATTTGAAGGCCATCCGGTCGAACCCGCGATGGCCTTTGTTTTTCGCGGTCTCAACCGGCCTTTAGGATTTGGCGAGCGAGATTCCTTGCCGTAGACTATCCGGGATGCCAGCGCACCACAACGATGCCGAAACTCCCGCCCTCCGCCGCATTCTGGGCGTGGATCCGGCGGCTTCGGGACCGACCGGCTACGGCGTAATCGAAACCGACGGCCGCAATTTTCGGGTTCTGCGCTATGGCGCACAGCGCATCACATCCAAACGACAAAAATCTTCCTCCGGCGCTTGCCTTCAGGATGTCCACGCACTGCTCTGCCGGCTCATCGAAGAATTTCACCCAAATGCCATGGCCGTCGAATCAGTCTTTGCCGCGTTGAACATGCGCACTGCCCTGCGCCTGGCCGAAGTACGCGGAGTCGTACTGCTCGCCGCGGAGCAGCACGGCGTGGAAGTTCGCTCCTATTCTCCGCGCGAGGTAAAAGCCTGTGTGGCCGGTTATGGCCACGCGGACAAGAAACAGATGCAACTCATGGTGCGTGCCCTTTTGAAAATGGAGGAAACACCCGAGCCTTCCGACGCCGCCGACGCCCTAGCCGTCGCGCTCTGCCACATTCAGGGTGAACAATTCGCCCAGCGCTTTGGGCTTTCCACTGGCCCCCGCACATCATCCGCACAGCGCGTAGCCGCAAATCCCGCTTCCCGCAGGCAATCCCCCGCAAGAATTTCCGGTCTGCACCCATCCCGATGAATGTAATTTCGCGCCGCCTCTGCCTGACTTTATTATGCGTTGCTCCCTTTTCTGTTCCCTCGGCCGCAAGTCCCGCTGGCAACTGGTTTACCTACCGCCGCATATTTAAATCCAGCAGCCCGGAATTTATCGAGATTCGCATCCAGGAAAATTCAGATGCCGCCACCTATGAAATCCGCCAGTTGGACGAGGATGCGGGCGCCACTCCTTTCGACGTCGGCCCGGCCCTGCGAGGCAGGATTCTCCAGCTCGCTTCAGACCTACACCATTTCAAGGGCCTCGATCTCGACGTCCACCGCAAAATCGCAAACCTTGGTGAAAAAACTTTCCGTTGGGAATCGGCAGCAGGCACCAGCGAAGTCAAATTCAACTACACTCTCAACTCCGCCGCCGCGCAACTCCTGCAGATCTGCGAAGGACTCGCTCGCCAGCAGGAGCTGATCGAACTGCTCCAGCGTCGCATCAAGTACGATCGCCTCGGCGTCAATGACGCCCTGCTGCAATTTGAAAATGAATTCAGCAAGAGCGTGCTTCCAGAGCCCCAGCGCGCCTTGCCTCTTCTCGACCAGATTGCCGGCGATCCCCGCTTCGTCGAAATCGCCCGCCAGCGCAGCCGCGCCCTGGCCGAGCGGATCCGCCATTCCAGCTAATGCAACGTTTAGGGCGCAATGGACGTCCAAAAGTAAGGTATCCTCGATGGAAATGAAAAACTTGCAAAGCACCACAGTGAACCGTTGGCGGAAGCACGCCACCATGCTGCTGTTCGCTCTTCTTTCCCTCTCACCCGCGCTTTCCGCCCAGAAGAAAGAGAAGCTCGCAAAAAATTATCGCGAGTGGCTGGAGCACGACGTCGTCTACATTATCACCAAGGATGAGCGCGTCCGGTTTCTCGCGCTGGCGACGGACGATGCCAGAGACAAATTCATCAAGGACTTCTGGGAAGTCCGTAATCCCGTCCCCGGCGCCGAGATTAACAGCTACAAGGAAGAAATCTACCAGCGCATCGCCTTTGCCGATTCCCGGTTTGGCATCGGCTCCGGCACCGACGGTTGGCGCACCGACCGCGGCCGCACCTACATCACCCTCGGCGCACCGCAACAGAAGGATATCCATCGCAACGCCGCCAACCTGCGCGCCTTCGAGATCTGGTTCTACTCAAACGCCTCTCCCATTCTTCCACAATCCTTTTACGTGATGTTTTATGACAAAGATGGCGCAAACGACTACAAATTCTACAGCCCTTACCTGGATGGCCCGGACAAGCTAACCACTGGCGTCGAGGCCATTAATGATCCCAACGCCGGCCTCAAGATGATTGAAGATTCCGTGGGCTTCGAAGTCGCGCGCATTTCCCTGAGCTTGATTCCCGGCGAGCCGGTGGATCTCTCAAATCCCCGTCCCAGTCTCACCTCCGACGTCATGCTCATGATGCTGAAGGGTCTCTCCGAGCAGCCCGCCTATCGCGACGACATCCGCCGCAAGTGGATGAACCGCGAGCAAGTCAGCACCAGCATGATTCTTCAAGGCCACAATCTGGACATCGTTCTGCTGCCCGTCCGCGATGAACGCGGCCTCTCCCGCCTTGATTATTCCCTGACGCTCAAGTCGCCGAGCGACCTAAGCGTAACCGCGACCAAGGACGACCGCTTGATGTACAACCTCCAGATCCGCGTGCAAATTTTTGATAAAGACAGCAACAAGCTGATTTTCGTCGCCCAGAAAGATCTGCGCGACACCTTCGACAAGAGCCGCTACCAGGAGATTAAGGACAAATCCTTCGCCTACGAAAGCATGCTGCCGCTTCCCGCTGGAAATTACCGCCTCGCGTTTCAATTCACAGACTGGAACAAAAACGTTTCCTACCGGACCGAGCGCGAGATCTCCGTTCCCAAAATTGACGTCAATCAATTCCAGATCCCGGGAATCTTGCCCTTTGCCTCTGCCGAACAAGTGGACCCGATCGCCGCGCCTGTTCTGCCCTTCACCCTCGCCGGAGTGCATTTCGTCCCTCTCTCAACTTCCAATCTCTACTTGAACAAGGATCAGAGCTTTCAGGTGGCCTATCAGGTGTGGACTTCTCCGAAGAACCCCGCGCTCGCCGAAGACAAGAATCTCCAGATTGAGTATGGGCTTGGCCAGCCTTCCATCCCCGGAAGCGCTAAAGCTACAAAGGATGCGGCCTCCGTCAAGCAATTCGATTCCGGCGGCTCACTGGTGAACGGCAAGAAGCTTTCAATGGAGGGGAACCCGGGAAATTACATTCTTACGGTTGTGGTGACCGGGCCGGGCACTGTAGCCCCAAGCTTCGCCAAACTAAATTTCAAGGCCGTCGATCCTTCCGGTCTGCCACCAGCCCCCTGGATCGTAATCGACCCCACGATCCGCGACGATATGGAAAGGGGCGTATTTGATCGGAACCGGGGCCTCTGTTACATGGAGCAAGGCTTGAGCGCGGAAGGCCGCCCGTGGCTTCGACGTGCCCTGGCTTTGGATCATTCCGATGAACTTGCGCGTGCTCAACTGGTCGAAGCGTATTTCGCGCAACAGGACTATAAGGCCGTGACCGCCCTGTATAACGATACCCGGGTTACCGACGCGGCGGACGCCCATACCCTGTTGCGGATCGCCACCAGTTTGCGGAAATCGGGAAGTGCGGCCGAGGGTCTCACTTTAATGGAACACGGAACCCAGGCACATCCGGGAGACCCCACCATGTTCGTAGCTCTGGCTGATTACTATACCCAAATGGGCGATACGGCGAAGGCGTCCGCTGCGCTCCAGAAAAGCAAGACACTGGCTGTCGTGAACTGAGCCCGCACTGGACGCTATTCCGGGGATTCCCCTCACTACAACCTCCCTACCATTTTTGGTATCCTCCCTATAATTCAGTAGATTCCTTTCGGACTTTCCCCCTAAGCCACCTTTATGGGCCTCATAAACGTATGATTTAATTGTGTTTATTTACCACTAAACAGGGCTGTGTTTGGCATCCCCATTGCTACTCCCGTTCCCATCGTCACAAGTGAGTGGTCTGTGTTCGGCTCCAATTAGTAGTTCCATCCTTAAACGGGGAAATTGAAAGGAGTATTACTTTGAATAGAGCGAAGTGGGTTTATCTGCTCGCAGCCTGCCTCTTGTCGCTAAGTTTGGGCGTGGGGACATGGGCGCAGGACCAGAGTTCGTCCCGCGGTAATTTGAGCGGCGTCGTTTTGGACGCATCGAAAGCAACCGTTCCGGGGGCACAAATCACCATCACCGGACCGATTGGAAATCTGTCACAAACCACCAATGATCAGGGCACTTTCCTTTTCTCCACCCTGATACCAGGTTTCTATTCCATCCGAGTTCAGAAGGCCGGCTTCAAGGTCGCCAATGTCGCCGCTACGGAAGTTTTGATCAACAAGACGACCAGCGTCGAAGTGGTCCTGGAAACCGGTGAAGTGACGCAAACCGTTGAGGTTAGCGCTGCCACGGTCACCGTGGACACCAGCGCCGCTTCCGTGAACTCCGAATTCTCAGACACTTTTTACTCCAAGATTCCTCTCGGCCGCGGCGTTAGCAGCCTCTTTTACCTCGCGCCTGGCGTGACCTCGGGACTCGGGACGGGCGTGGAAAATCCTTCCATTTCCGGATCCTCCGGTCTCGAAAACCTGTACGTTGCAGACGGCGTCTCCATCAACGATCCGGCCTTCGGCGGTATCGGCGTGTGGTCCCGTGTATACGGTCCGCTCGGAACCGGTATCAACCTGTCGTTCGTGAAGGAAGTTCAGATTAAGACCGGCGGGTTTGAGCCTCAGTACGGCCACGTCAGTGGCGGCATCGTCCAGTTGGTCACCAAGTCCGGCGGCACCAAGTTCTTTGGAACTGTCGGCGGATACTTCAACAGCCGATGGATGCAGGACACTTATCAGAACTCGGATGACCCCAAGTTCTCTACCGTTAACAAGGTAGGCAGTCGGCTGGAGAACGCAGATTACGAAGGCGACTTCGAACTGGGCGGCTACGTTCCGCTGCACGGCCTTCGGGATCGCCTGTTCTTCTTCGGCACCTTCAATCCCTCCCAGAACCATGCCTATTTTGCGCCTGCGGCCGGCTCCGGTTTGGCGACGATCAGTCCTACGGTTGATCGGAAGACCATCAGGTATGACTATGCTGCCAAGCTGACCTTCAAGATCAACAATTCTCACAGCATCGAGTCCAGCGTCTCTGGCGACCCATCGCACACCGATCCTGCTGCGTTCAGCACCCTGAACACGGACAACACCTCCGCGAATTCGAAGTGGGATTACGGCACACGGCAATGGGCCACCCGCTACGACGGCGCCTTCGGAAACTCCGTGCTCGTCGACGCGGCCTTCACGTGGGGCTGGAACCACTTCACCGAAACCCCTGCAACAAACGTGTACCAGATCGCGGACAACACCCAGATCGCCGGTCTGCCCGGCCAGCGCGGTGCGTTTAATGCCCAAGGTATTGGCGTTCTCGAACCCTATGAGGCCAACACCAAGGGCCTCACCGGTGACGTGACCAAGACCTTCCATTTTGCCGGAACCCACAGCATCAACGTGGGCTATACCTGGCAGTATCCTCACTATAACGAGCATCAGTTCTGGTCTGGCCCGAAATACGAAATTCCAGCCACCAATGCGACCGCCGCAACCTGTTCGCCCCAACCCGCGTGTGGGAGCCCTGGATACGGTCCAAACGTAGCGGGTCAGATGACCGATTCTGCGTTTCAGTTGATTCTCGCCGGACAAGCAGCCCCCGGCGCGGACAATCTCTTCAATGCCGCAACAAATCCCAACGACACTGCTTGCACTCTCTGCCCATTTATGAATGTCCCGGGCTATGCGAGTCCCGTCCGTGTCGCATTGCAGCAGGTCCGGGGCCGGTTTGACGGTGGCGTTACCAAGAGCACCGGGAAGTATCACGCCGCTTACATCAACGACGCATGGCAGATCAACAAGTATGTCACCCTGAACGCCGGCGTCCGTTGGGAACAGCAACGTCTCACGGGCAACCAGGTGGAGCGTACCTTCACAGACATGTTCTCCCCTCGCGCCGGCATCATCGTCGACCCGCAAGGGAATCGCAAACAGAAGATCTACGCCAACTTCGGGCGTTATGCTTACGTCCTCCCGCTGGACGCCGCCATCCGGGCGCTCAGCAACGAGGAAGACTTCCAGAACTCCTACTGGGCTCCCGCGAATGCTCCTTGTACTGTCTCTGGAGCGACGAACCCAACTTGCGTAACCTTAAATTCTTTGGGCAGTACTGACTTCGTCCCGAACTCAGCCAACCTGCTCAACCTGGCAAATGGCGGTATTCCCATAGCCGCCGGCGCTTTGGTGACAGGTGGCGAACCCTTTGCTCCCGGAACTCGCATGGAGTTTACCGACGAATTCCTTGTCGGCTACGACCGCGAATTCAAGGGTGGCGTTGTCGCCAGCGTCCGTTATATTGACCGGCGCCTGAAGCGCGTCATCGAAGACCAGGGTGGAATTTCCGTGGAGGAGTTCAACGCCCTCGCTTCGAATGGCGGCGGCTTGAACTATTCCATCGGCAACCCGAACGCGAAGCAGGACGTTTTCATTAACCCCAACGAGATCGTTTTCAGCCAGGGGACACCATTTAATATCCCGACAGACGGCGCGGGCAACCCACTGCCGCTGACCCCTGCCAATGAGACAGCCTACTTGAATGCTGGAATGCCCGCGGCATGCTTCGATAGCTTCGGCTTCGGCACTCCTTTTATCGCCTATAACCAATCCAACGGGTTCAACGCCGCCAATGGTGGCGCCGTCTCAGGAAGCGCGTGCTTCCCTGCCGTGAACACCAACGCATGGACGGACGCCAGCGGCAATTTGCTCCCGAATGCCGTTAACGATCAGGCCAAGTGCGCCCCCGCCGGAGCCAAGGGCCCCGTCGCCGGTTGCGCTTATTTCGGCGGGGAATTTATCCCTGACGGAAAGCCCGACACCTACAAGGACCCCAAGCGTGAATACGAAGCGGTCGAATTCGAGGTCCGCAAGGCCTTCACGCACAATTGGGCCCTCAGCGTCAACTATCGTGTTGCCCAGCTGCGCGGCAACTATGAAGGCGCATTCCGCAACGACAATGGCCAGGCCGACCCCGGCATCAGCTCCCTCTTCGACTTCACCGAGGGCGCGCTTGGTCTCCTAGCCAACCAGCAGAGCATCGGCTCGCTCAGCACCGACCGTAAACATGTCCTGAACGCCCACTCAACCTTTGTTGTGCCTAACGGCAAACTCAAGGGCTTTGTGATTGGCGGAGGCCTGAGCGTGCTTTCGGGCAACCCCCTGTCTACCCTTGTGGCTCAGCAGGCCTACGTACAGCCGGGCGAAGTGCCCATCTTCGGCCGCGGTGACTTGGGCCGTT
Organism: Vulcanimicrobiaceae bacterium; assembly: GCA_035484435.1. Taxonomy (GTDB): domain Bacteria; phylum Acidobacteriota; class Terriglobia; order Acidiferrales; family UBA7541; genus Acidiferrum. Next base: position 14,717 of record DATHOY010000232.1, read on the forward strand.
CGCCCGTTACCGGCAGTGTGGATGCGCACCTCGAATATCCGTTCCATATCACCGAGCGGATGCAGCTCAAGGTGGCATTTGACCTGTTTAACATCGTAGACTCGACCCGTAATACCACGGTTCAACAGTTCTACGATGTGAACTTCGGCCTGAAAAACCTCGACTTCGGGAAGCCCACAACGAACAACGGTTTGGCTTACCCGGCCAGCTTCACCAATCAGGGCTTCGTCAATCCGTTCAGCTCGCGGCTCTCGGTCCTCCTGACCTTCTAACCTCACCCCTAACCAAAGAGGGCGCCCGCCGCGGCGGGCGCCCTCTTTTTTTGTTTTCAGACGGTCCGCTTGGTTGTAACTTAGAATGGCTTTCGAAGTCTGCAAGTCGCCTTTGCTTCCCCGCCCCCTCCGCGCAAAAGATTTGGAGGTGCCCTATGTCGCAAATCACTTGGTTAATTCTTCGATGTTTAGCCCTGTGCTTTCTCTTCGCTTCCCCGCTCTACGCCCAAGGAGGCGCTCGCGGAGGGAAGCCAAGCGGTGGAATTATTGACGTACAGGTCAGATTGGCCGATGGAAGACCCGCACCACGCGGCATCCATGTCCGGCTGGAATCGGCCGAGGGCGGCGCCGAGGCCGACCTGGATACGATTCAGGGAGGTAAATGTCAATTCCGCCAGACCACCAGCGGGGTGTTCATCGTTCGGATCTCCGAGCGCAACTATAAGGAAGTTTCTTCCCGAGTGGAGCTGATCGCCACTCCAAGAGCATATGTAACGCTGGATCTCATCCCTCTGAAAAAAGAGCCGGAGGCTGAAGTTTCCGTGCCGCCGCCAGATCCCGCCGACGCCGTGTCCGTGCAGGATCTGGCCATTCCCGAGCCCGCCCGCCTGGAATTCACCAAGGGCGAAGAAGCCATGCGCGCAAAGAATGCCGACGAAAGCGTGAAGCACTTTCAGAAAGCCATCAAACTTTACGACGCGTATCCTCAGGCGTACCGGATGCTCGGCGACGCGTACGTTGAAAAACAGCAATGGTCGGAAGCGGAATCTGCCCTGAAGAAGAGCATCGAGTTGCAACCGGATCTGGCACCGTCCTATTTCGATCTGGGCGCCCTGCGTAACCAAACGAAAAACTATCCCGGGGCGGAAGAGGCTTTGAAGAAGGGGTTGGAATTAACTCCCGATGCCACCGTCGGAAAATACGAACTGGCAAAGACCTATTGGGGCCAGGGCCGCTGGCAGGATGCCTCGCCCCTGGCCACAGATACCGTGAAAGCGCTACCCGATCTCGCCGCCGCGCACGTGCTCCTCGCCAATATCCGCCTCAAGTTGCGCGATGCGCCGGGCGCCCTCCACGAATACCAGGAATATCTTCGCATCGAACCGCAGGGCTCCCTGGCCCCACAAGTCCGCGAAATGATCGAAAAAATCCAGAAAGCACTCCCCCACTAGCCGCCGTAGTTGGGTCAGTAAAAGACTATTACGCCACCCTCTTTGCCTTTGCGTTTTCCGAAACTCTGTCATCCCGACCGGAGGCCCGTGCCTTTTGCGGGCCGCAGTGGAGGGACCGTGGCAACACCTCAACCCATCCCAAATCGCCGAGAACATCTCCCTCTTCTCTCAGCTGTCCAAATTACGCCCGCTATCAACCCACCTTCGCCGGCACCGCGCCCGCCAACCGAGCCAGCGACTCCGTATACGGCGCCTTCGCCACACCGCGCTCCGTAAAAATCGCCGCAATGTAGCGATTGGGGGTCACATCAAACGCCGGGTGCGCCGCCGCCACGTCCGCAGGCGCAATCCGCACGCCCTGGATGTGCGTCACTTCCGCCGACGACCGCTCCTCGATGGGAATCTGCTCGCCGCTCTGAATCGACATGTCAAACGTCGAAATCGGCGCCGCAATATAAAACGGAATGTTGTTTTCCTTCGCCAGCACCGCCATCGAATAAGTCCCAATCTTGTTCGCCGTATCGCCATTCGCCGCGATGCGGTCCGCCCCGGTCACAATCGCTCCCACTTTCCCGGTCTTCAGAAAGTGGCCCACCATGTTGTCCGTAATCACCGTCAGCGGAATTCCCGCGCGGTGCAATTCCCAAGCCGTCAAACGCGCTCCCTGCAAATACGGCCGCGTCTCCGGCACCAGCACATGCAACTTTCTCCCCTGCTGGTAAGCCACGCGAATCACGCCCAGCGCCGTCCCGATGCCCGCAGTAGCCAGCGCACCGGCGTTGCATTGCGTCATCACATGCCCTTCCTTTGGCATGAACTCCGCGCCAAACCGTCCGATGGCTTCGTCCGTCGATTTCTTCTCCTCGTGAACCTCTTGCGCTTCCTTGATCAGTGCTTGCCGGATCCCCGCAATGTCCAGATGCGATCGCATCAACTCCGCAAACCGCGCCTTCATCCGCTCCAGCGCCCAAAACAAATCCACCGCCGTCGGCCGCGTTTTCGAAAGCACCTCGCAAATCACCGCGAATTCTTCCTTCAGTTCCTCAATCGTTTTAGCGGCTGACTTTTGCACTCCCAGCGCCACGCCCATTGCCGCCGCCACGCCAATCGCCGGCGCTCCGCGAATCACCATCTCCCGAATCGCCTTCGCCACTTCCCGGTAATCCGTATAGGTATAGCTGACCTCTTCCGCCGGCAATTTCCGCTGGTCCAGCATCGCCACGCCGCGATCCGTCCATTCAATCGGTTGTGCAACGTACATTTCTTAACTTTTCCTCTCTCTTTATTTTAGCGAATATGGCCCGGGAAGCGAATTCGCTACTTGCCGGTGGGCATTTTCGTAAACCAGTGCGTGCTAAGGCCGGTGGCCAGCGAAATCAGCAGGTTATATCCCAGGTGCATCAGGAAGCTGGCGACTACGGTTCCCGTCCGCGCGCGCACCAGCGTAAAAACAATTCCCACCAGCGTCAGCATCGCCACCAGGCCCCAAGTCCACCCAAGCTGGGCTCCGTGCATCAACCCAAACAATACACCCGTCAGCAGAATCGCCGGCGCCACTCCAAACGACCGCGCGAACAGCGGATAGAGATACCCGCGAAAAAGCGTCTCCTCCACCAGCGGCGCCACCAACACCGCCATAGCCACAAACAACATCGCCGTATGCGGATACTTGAACAACTCTTCCATCGGCGTGCTCTCCGGCGTCTTCATGCTCGCCGTCATCAGTGCCACAAACAGCGACAATCCGCATCCCGCAAAAAAATAAGCGAACGGACTCTTCGGTAATCCCGGACTCGCCGGCACCAACTTGCGCCACCCCATCGTGCGCCAGAAGGGGTGCCCGCGCAGCATAGACAGAGTCACGTACAAAAAGAAAAAGATCGCCGCATACCAGATCAACATGCTCCCGATCGCAAACTGTGGCTTGGAGATCAGGTATTCTTCCAGCTGCTTCGTGTTCAACCTCTGCCGCGGCATATAAATCACCGCAAGTACACCCTGAATAATCACCAGGCTCCCGAAGCCGAACACCACAAACAGGATCAGGTGCGGCCACGACCAGCTGATCTGTAAATCTTCCGGGTAAGTCTTTGCCGGCGGATACGGGGCCACCTCAGTCGCCGCGGCGGGATCCGTCCCTGCGCCTCCCCAGTTCGACGAAGGTTCAGTGGAGGGCATTTCTAACATTCCCGGAGAATTGGGTTTCTCCCCCTCCGGCGCGGGATCGCCTGGCAGGGGCGGCCTCTCTTCATGCAGGCTCATGATTTTGCGCGCCTCGTTCCGGACGGCCACCCGGACGCCAGAGCGGCCGCCACCAGCGGCAACAGCAATTCGTGATGTCCCGTAATCGCAAATCCTCTCGAAATTTCCCCGGACTTTTTCCCTGTCGAAGCCGTCGGCCGCTTCACCACATTCTGCAGCGGCCGATAATGCTGGATAAAATCAAAGTTTGCTGTCGTAATCGGCTGCAGCCGCAATCCCGCGTTTCGCGCCACGGACACCGCCTTCAAAAACACCTCCGGCAGAATCACGGCCGAACCCCAGTTCAGAAATACGCCGCCGCCATCCATCCCCTGCACCAACGCGCAAAAAAGCCGGAAATCCATGAAACTCGCCGCGCCAAGCGCGCCTCCATCGGCCGCCGGATGCATGTGCGGAATGTCCGTCCCAATCGCCAGGTGCACCGTAACCGGAATTCTGAATTTATAAGCCGCAGCCAGAACGCTGGACTCCAAATGCTTTGTTGCCAGAATGCCGCTGTGCAGATACTGCCCCGCTGCTTCGCCATACCCAATGTGAATGCGCTGGGCCAGCTTCGCGATCTCGTTGATTCCCTGGCCCGTCTCCTGCGCCATCCCGAATTTTCCCTCGCCCAGCGAAGCGTCCACGTCCTCCGAAGTCTGCCCGGCCAGCGCGATTTCAAAATCGTGAATCAGCGCCGCCCCGTTCATCGCGATGCCGCTCACAAATCCTACCCGCATCAACTCAATCAGCAGCGGCCCAAGCCCAACCTTAATGACGTGGCCCCCAATCCCCCAAATCACCGCCTTTTTTCTCGCTTCTGCGCGGTGTATCGCCCTCAGCACTTCGCGCAAATCATTTCCCGCCAGGATTTCCGGCAGCGACTCAAGAAATTTCTTCAGTGAAGGATTCTTCCCGGCAGGCCGCGCAAATTCTCGCACACTCACCTTGCTCCGCCGCGCGGCAATCGGATACGTCTTCACACCGCCCAGCGCCACGGGTTGAATTTCGTAAATGCTCATTTGAATCCCATCACTCTACGAGGAAGCGCCACACCACGCAAGCGAAACGCTCGGCGCTGGCAGGATTTCACCACGCCTCACGAAGCCTTCTGATTTCCATTGCTTGAAAAACCGCTTGCCCCATTCATACCCAGATGCCGCGCCAGCGCCTGCCCCGTATACGATTTTTTCGTTTTCGCCACCAACTCCGGCGTCCCCTGCGCCACGATCCGCCCGCCGCCCGCGCCGCCCTCCGGTCCTAGATCAATAACCCAATCCGCCTGTTTGATCACGTCAAGGTTGTGTTCGATGATCAACACGGTGTTGCCCAAATCCACCAACCGCTGCAAAACATCCAGCAATTTTCTCACATCGTCGAAGTGCAACCCCGTTGTCGGCTCGTCCAGAATGTACATCGTCCGGCCCGTCTGACGTTTCGAAAGCTCGCGCGCCAGCTTGATTCGCTGCGCCTCCCCGCCCGAAAGCGTGGTTGCCGATTGCCCCAGTTGCACGTAACCCAGCCCCACTTCCACAATCGTCGCCAGCTTCTGCTGAATCTGCGGAATATTCTCCAGCAGTTTCAATGCATCGCTCGCCGGCAGATTCAGCACATCGTTAATGCTTTGGCCCTTGTAGCGCACCGCCAGCGTCTCCGCGTTGTACCTCTTGCCGCGGCAAACCTCGCACGTCACATACACATCGGGAAGAAAATTCATCTCGATGCGTCGCAGCCCTTCCCCCTGGCACGCTTCGCACCGCCCGCCCTTCACATTGAAGCTGAATCGCCCCGGCTTGTAGCCCCGCTCTCGCGACTCCGGCAGCATCGAAAACAGTTCGCGAATCGGCCCGAACACGCCCGTATACGTCGCGGGATTCGACCGCGGCGTCCGCCCAATCGGCGCCTGGTCGATCTCGATCACCTTATCAATGTGCTCCACGCCCAGCAGCATCCGGTGCGCGCCGGGCTGCTCCATCGACCGGTACAATTTCTGCGCCAGCACCCGGTAAAGGATATCGTTCACCAGCGTGGATTTTCCTGATCCTGAAACTCCGGTAACCACGGTCAGCAATCCCAGCGGCACCGAAACATCCACATCCTTGAGATTGTTCGCCCGGGCGCCCAGAATCTGAATCGCTTTCCCATTCGGGCTGCGCCGCTTCGCAGGCACAGGTATCTCGGCCTTCCCCGAGAGATATCGCCCCGTCAGCGACTCCGCCGAAGCCTCGATCTCCGCTGGTTTCCCCTGCGCCACCAGGTAACCACCGGCGTTCCCCGCGCCCGGCCCCAGGTCCACCACAAAGTCCGCACGCCGGATAGTCTCCTCGTCGTGCTCCACGACCAGCACCGTGTTGCCGAGGTTGCGAAGTTGCTCCAGCGAATGCAGCAGCCGGTCGTTGTCCCGAGCATGCAAGCCAATCGACGGCTCATCAAGTACGTACAACACCCCGCGCAAACGCGACCCAATCTGCGTCGCCAGCCGTATGCGCTGCGCTTCGCCGCCCGAAAGAGTAGCGGCCGAGCGGTCCAGACTCAAATAACCCAGCCCCACCGCCAGCAGAAAATCCAACCGCTCCCCAATTTCGCCCAACGGCCTCGCCGCCACTTCCTTCTGCCGCGCCGTCAATTCCGCCAGAATCTTGCCCACCGCCGGCCGCGCATCGCTGATCGCCAGCGCCGTAAAATCCGCGATCGACCACCCCGCCAGCTTCACCGCCAGCGATTCCGGCCGCAGCCGCTTCCCGTGGCAAGCGCTGCACAGCGTCGCCGACATATACTGCGTCATCCACTCGCGATAAGAATCCGAATTCGACTCTTCGAAATTCCGCTCCAGAAATTTCAATACTCCCTGAAACCGAAATCCTTTTTCACCCCCTGCGGCTCGCCCGCCCGCCGTTTTTTTCGTATCGCCATTCGGATATCCGTACAGCACCAGGTTCTGCACCTTCGCCGGATATTTCTCGAACGGTGTATCCAGATGAAATCCATGCGCATACGCCCCAAGTTCCAGCGTCCGCTTCAAAATCGCCGAACCCGACCCGGGGCCAAGCCCCCCGTCAAACAGCGGCCGCGTCCAATCCACAATCACTTTCGCGGGATCGAAGTCATATTTCGAGCCCAGCCCGTTGCACGCGGGACAAGCTCCATACGGCGAATTGAAGCTGAATGACCTCGGTTCCAGCTGCGGCACCGAAAGTCCACAATCCGGGCAAGCCAGCTTTTCGGAAAACGTGTATTCCTTGCCGCCTACTACCGCTACCGTCACCAGTCCCTGTGCCAGCCGCAACGCCGTCCCAATCGACTGCTCCAGCCGCGAAGCCACTCCCTGCTTCACCAGCAGCCGATCGATCACCACCTCAATCGTGTGATTCTTCCGCTTGTCCAGCACCGGCGTCTCGTCCAGCGGCAGCAACTCCCCGTTGATCCGCACGCGCACGAACCCGTCTTGCGCGAGCTTCTCCAACTCTTTCCTGTACGCGCCCTTCCTCCCGCGCACAATCGGCGCCAGGATCATGATGCGGTCGTCGGCCTTGCAAAGCTCTCCGTGCAGTATCGCCTGCACAATCTGCTCGCTCGATTGCCGCGTAATCGGCTTCCCGCAATTCGGGCAATGTGGCACGCCCACCGCGCTATACACCACGCGCAGATAATCGTAGATTTCCGTGATCGTTCCAACCGTCGATCGCGGTGAACGCGTGGTGGTTTTCTGCTCGATGGCGATTGAAGGAGACAGCCCCTCAATCACATCCACTTCCGGCCTCTCCATCTGGTCCAGAAATTGCCGCGCGTAGGCCGAAAGCGATTCCACATATCGCCTCTGCCCCTCGGCATAAATCGTGTCGAACGCCAGCGAAGATTTGCCGGATCCCGATAGCCCGGTGATTACCGTCAGCGAATTTCGCGGGATCTCCACACTGATGTTCTTCAGGTTGTGCTGCCGCGCTCCCCGCACAACCAGTTTCGTTATCCCCATATTTCGAAAGCGCTCCCTCCACAGGAGCCCTGGCGCCCAGTAGGTACACTGAGCCCAGCATAGTCTTTCAACATAGCAACTCCCCCAAGGAATGGTCAAGTTGGCCAGCGGACAGGATTCGCGCGGAGGGAAAATTCTTGCCAGGTTCCCTTGCCGGCAAATTCTCAGAGTAAAAATTTCCCCGGGGGTAGCGCTTTTTTACCCGGTTTCAGACTTTAATCTGTTGATTCTGAACGGCTTACGATTGGTAAGCCGTTTGCACTTTAGACACGCGTGGGGGAGGCGAGCCGAGGATCCCTTTAGGGGATTGAGGGCTGGGCCGGTTCGCACTTCCCCTCACTTCTGCCGAGACCTGCAACTCTTTCAGCCGCCCAAACGGCTGGCTCCCAAAATACCCTAGGATTGCACCTGACCAACCGGCAGAAGTGTGCCTCTGCCCGGATTCACTCTTGATTAGGAATTGTTTCGTG
>DATHOY010000233.1:0-61394 GCA_035484435.1 Vulcanimicrobiaceae bacterium
ACTCACGTCAATTTGATCGACGCTACCGGATCACCACTCCTGACGGATATGACGGTAATCGTTGAGGGTAAGCAAATTTCGCAGATTGGGAAAAGCGTAGCTACTCCCTTGCCAAAGGGGGTAAGAGTCGTGGACGGGCGCGGAAAATATCTGATCCCCGGGCTGTGGGACATGCATGTGCATGAAGTATTCGGCGAATGGATTCCCGCGGACGAAAAGATAACGCCGGTATTGTTTGTCGCGAATGGCGTCACAGGGGTGCGCGATATGGGCGGGGACCTGGAGACGCTGAAGAACTGGAGGAGCAGGATTGCGGAAGGCAAGCTGCTGGGGCCGAGGATGGTGATTTCCGGACCGATGTTGGATGGGCCGGTGCCGCAATTTCCGGGCTCCGCGCCGGTGAAAGATGCGGCAGAGGGGCGCCGGATTGTGGGTGAGTTGCAGAAGGGCGGGGCGGATTTCATTAAGATTCAATCGCTGGTTCCGCGCGAAGGATATTTTGCGGCGGCCGAGGAGGCGAAGAAGGACGGCATCGTATTTGCCGGGCATGTGCCGGACAAGGTGCGGGCGACGGAGGCTTCGAACGCGGGGCAGAAAAGCATCGAACATCTTACGGGCGTTTTCGAGGGATGCTCGACCGTCGAGGACGAATTGATGGCGGCGCCGCGCGGCCCGGGCAGAGGCAAGTTTCTTTCGACGTATGATCCGGCCCGGGCGAAGGCGCTGATTGCGCTGTTTGTGAAGAATCAGACCTGGCAGGTGCCGACGCTCTATTGGGAGCGCGGCGAATGGCTGATCGAGCAGACGAGCGCGGGGCCGGACCCTTTGATTAAATATGCCCCAGCTGCCTGGAGGCGGGCCTGGCCGATGTTTACGACGGGAATCGAGAAAGACTGGTCGACGGATCCTTTTGCGGACCGGGAAAAGTTTTTTCAGGCGGAACTAAAAATGGTGGGAGAGATGAACCTGGCCGGGGTACCGATTCTTGCGGGGACGGATACAGCGGCTGGGGTGCGCGTATATCCGGGGTTCAGTCTGCACGAAGAACTGGAATTGTTGGTAAAGGCGGGGCTGACGCCGATGGCGGCATTGCAGGCGGCGACACGAAACGCGGGAAAATATCTGGAGCTTGCGGACACGGGGACGATCGAAAAGGGGAAGCGCGCCGACCTGGTCCTCTTGAGCGCCAATCCGCTGGCGGATATCAAGAACACCCGGAAAATCGAGAGTGTTGTCCTGGCCGGGCGATATTTTTCGCGAGCGGATCTGGACAAGCTTTTAGCAGGTGTCGAGGCAGCGGCTGCCAACTCAAAGTAAGCGGAATTAAATCGAAAACCACTTGGGTAGCGAGGCGCGAGCGTCGGGCAGGCGGACTGCCAGATGGCGGCACATCCAAAATGGGGCCGGGGTGTCTTGTTTTCGTCGCGGCAGTGTCAAAAATTTGCAAAATCAACGTCATTTTAAGGTCTCGCGCATCGCTGAGGACTAGCATTCCACCGTGCGAATTTCCACGCCCGACAAGCAATTTGAAGAGGGATCAGCCTTCGGACTTGCCTGTCTGGGCAACAGGGGTCTCCTGGAAGGAGGGAGCGATGAGGACGTATTTCACAAATCGGTTGAGCAATCTCGTTGGATTTTTGGTAGCGCTGGCGTTCCTGACGGTCCCCGTACGCGGGAATGACAACGATTCGATTCTGAAGAGGCGGAACACCATAGACACGATTTCGTCGACAGTGCCGGCAAATGGCGATATCAATCCGTACGGGCTGGTCCGGGTTCCGAGGAGCATTGGAAATCTCCATGAAGGGCATTATTTGGTGAGCAACTTCAATGCGAGCTCGAATCTGCAGGGAACGGGTACGACTATCGTGGACGTATCGCCGAGCGGGGCGCTTTCTGTGTTCGCCCAACTCGGTGCAACCCCACTACCGGGGCCTTGCCCGGGCGGAGTCGGTCTGACAACCGCACTGGCGGTGTTGCAAACAGGGTGGGTGATTGTCGGAAGTCTTCCCACATCGGATGGTTCGTCTGCGACCGCTCAGGCGGGGTGCCTGATCGTGTTGGATAATATGGGCAATCCCGTGGAAACCATTCAAGGATCGCTGATCAACGGGCCCTGGGATATGACCTGGCTCGACGATGAGCAGCAGGCGGCGCTGTTTGTCACCAACGTGTTGAACGGAACGGTGGCGGCGAATGGCAGCGTGGTAAATCAAGGTACCGTGGTCAGGGTGAATCTGCGTGTTTCCGAGACTGCCATGCCGTTCCTGGAATCGCTGACAGTGGTTGGCGCCGGATTTTCTGAACGCACGGACCCGGCTGCACTGGTTATCGGGCCGACCGGACTGGGATTGTCTCCTACTTGTCGGCACGGGGAAGAGGAGTGCGAGTCGAACTCACGTGAAGATGAGCCGGTTCTCTATGTAGCCGACAGCCTAAATAACCGGATAGTGGTCATAACTAATCCACTGACACGGACAAGACCTTCCGGGCCGGGCATGTTGCTCAGCAGGGGCGGAAGTTTGAATGATCCCTTGGGACTGACCGTTGCACCGAATGGACACATACTTGTCGTCAACGGGAACGATGGGTTCGTCACGGAAATTACTTCGAGGGGAGCGCAGATTGCCAGCAAGTTGATCGACAACAATGGCAATCCGCCGGGCGCCGGCGCGCTGTTTGGCATAATTTTTGATCCGGAAAATGGCGTGGTTTTCGTGGACGACGCCACGAATACCTTGAATGTGTTGCACTAGCGAGGCGAACGAGCTGACCTGACGGTCTCGACGATTTCGAGGCTTTGCTCCAGCGTTGCAAGTCGAACGGGCGACTGGAGATTGCTGTCGAGATTGTCGAAGCTGCTTGTAGTCGCCCTGGGTGACGCGGGCCGGGTGTATCCAAGCTTTGGACGACCACTTAAAGGGTACACCTCCGTGCAGAGTTGTTGGAATATTCAGGCAGCAGCTTGAGTTCCTAGGATCAAGCGCGGTGCTGGCCGAAAACGGACCATAATTGAGCGCGATACCCGGAACTGGGGAACGCACGACGGCATCTGACTCTCCATGGCCATGAGACAATCCTGCCTTGAGGCACGCGGAACACGCAATTTACAAGATACATTCGCTCGAATTACTCTGCTTAAATCGTAAAGGCCGCGCGGCGTGCGGCTCCCTGTAAGCATGCCGATCGAACAACCGCGGGCGAGCTGAACCGAAAGCCGAGAGCGGGCGCTCTTAGACAAATTTTCATCGCCATTGGGCGAAGTGCGGCTTGAATGAGGAGGCAGTTATGCGAGGCAAAGTGTGGGCGAAGCGGATATTAGGGGCAGCGGCGCTTGCAAGTGCATTGCTCGCTCTGGGGAGCCCGGCATGGGGACAGGGCGCCGAGCAAACTGGCAACCAGGCGGTGGACCTCGCGACGGTTGGCGCACTGTTGCAGAAGCTGCAGTCGCAGGTGCAGGAATTGCACGCCCAGGTGAGCGACCTGAAGGCCCAGCAGCAATCGACTAAGGCGGAATCGGAAGCGCTACGCAAGGAATTGGACCAGACGAAATCGCAACTGCTGGCGATGAGCGTTGCCCCAAACGGCCCGTCTGCGCCGGCGGTGTCCCTGCCATCCGGTAAACCCTCTACGGCGGAGGAACGTTTGAGCAGGCTCGAGGAAAACCAGCAACTCGCGGATTCAAAAATTGCCGAGCAGAGCCAAACGAAAGTGGAAAGCGGATCGAAATACAGGCTGCGGTTCACGGGAATCGTGCTGCTGAATATGTTTGAAAATCGAGGCACCGTTGATAACACGGACTTCCCCCTCTTAGCCGTGAATCCGCAATTCCAGACTCTGCCATCGGGCGGTTCCTTCGGAGGATCACTGCGCCAGTCTCAGATCGGTATCGAGGCGTTCGGGCCGACGATCGCCGGAGCGCAGACCAGTGCCAGCGTCCAGTTTGATTTTGCCGGGGGGTTCCCCCAGGTTCCGAACGGAGCGAGTTTCGGCATCATGCGACTGCGGACCGGCACAGTCCGGCTGGACTGGCCAAAAACCTCGCTCGTGGCCGGCCAGGACACTTTGTTCTTTGTGCCGAATAATCCCACTTCGTTGGCGACGCTGGCAGTTCCGGCATTGGCCTATTCCGGGACGCTCTGGAACTGGGCGCCGCAGATCCGCGTGGAGCACAAATTCGCGGTGTCGGAGTCTGGTTCGTTTCTGGTGCAGGGAGGAATTCTCGACTCGTTCTCCGGGGATACGCCGGCGACGCCCTATCTTCGCCAACCGACTTGGGGAGAGAGTTCTGGACAGCCTGCCTACGCGGCGCGAGCATCGTGGACGCAGGACATCCACGGGCAGAACTTTATCCTGGGAGGCGGCGGTTATTATGGCCGGCAGGCTTGGGGATTCGGCCGGCATGTGGACGGGTGGGCGGGCGCGGTGGATGCCACCTTGCCCCTGGGAAGAAAAGTAGAGCTGACAGCAGAGTTCTTCCGCGGGCGCGCGATTGGCGGGCTGGGAGGCGGAATCGGGCAGAGCGTACTTTGGAACACCCCGCTGCTCACACCCACAACGGAGGTTTACGGATTGAATGCTCTGGGCGGATGGACGCAGCTGAAATACAAAGCGACCTCCAAATTGCAATTCAACGGCGCGTATGGCCTGGACAGTCCATATGCGGGAGAGCTGCGCAAGCACGGAGGCAATACGACTTATTATCCGGTGCCCTTGTCGAAAAACGAGAGCGGGTTTGTGAACTTCATTTATCAACCGCGATCCGATATTGTGTTCTCCATGGAATATAGGCGGATCAAGACTTTCACCCTGGATCAGGGCGCGAACGTGGCGAACATTGCCAACTTCAGCGTGGGTTACATATTCTAGTGGGAATGATCCCCACGGTTCGAAATCCCGTGCTAGCCGCCGCCGCGCTGGTGGGGCTTACCTGTGGAGGAATTCCAGTTTGGGGCCAGAACAACCCCGTCACGATTCATATGGCGGTCCAGAAACCGGCGGCTGCGGCGAAAACGGAAAAATCGACTAAAACCGCGACGGACGCGTCGGAGATCGTGGTGTGGCTGAAGCCCCTCGACGCTGGTGCCATGAGCGATGTAGCGGATGCTTCCAGCCACAGGAAAGTTCAGCTGGTTCAGCACAACAAGACTTTTCAGCCGCATGTGCTGGTGGTGCCGGTAGGCACGGTGGTGGATTTTCCGAATCGCGATCCTTTTTTTCACAACGTATTTTCGCTCTTCGACGGGAAGAGGTTTGATCTGGGCCTCTATGAAGCCGGGGCCAGCAACTCAGTGCGGTTCGACAGGCTTGGGGTAAGCTTCCTGTTTTGCAATATTCATCCGGAGATGAGCGCCGTGGTGGTGGCCGTGGACACTCCTTACTACGGCTTGTCTGATCGAAGAGGAATCGTAACGATTCAGAATGTGCCCGACGGAAAATATGAACTGCACGTCTGGTACGAACGAAGCCTTCCAGAGGACGTGAATAATCTTGCGCGAGCCGTAACCGTTTCTTCCGCTTCCAGGGATCTGGGGACGATCAACGTGCCGGAAAATCCCAGCTTCACCACCGCGCACAAAAACAAATACGGACAGGATTACACCCCGCCTCCCACCCCAAGCTACTCGCATCCATGAAAATGTCTTGAGCCGCCGAAAGTCAAGCCGGCGCGCGGAGAGTTTATCGAGTTGGCGAAATCGCGTTGGTCGCCACGCTTTGTTCCGCCGCCGGGAGACGAACCAGAACGGTCGTTCCTGACTCCGAAGTTTGTTCAACGGAGACGCTGCCTGAGTGGTCCTGGACGATTTTGCTGACGATGGCCAGGCCCAATCCAGTCCCATTTGGTTTGCCGGAACTTACAAACGGATCAAACAGGGAATCGCGGATTCCGGTGGGAATGCCATGACCGGTGTCCTGGACGCGGATCTCAAATCCTGCGGAAGTGCTCCTGGCATCCACCACGACCGAGCCTTCGAACTCGGCCGCGGCTTCACAGGCGTTCAGGATCAGATTGAAGAAAACGCGCTCCAGCTTGCGGGCATCGAACATGCCTTCCATTTCGCCGGAGGTCGACAGCGCGATTCGTTTCTCGCGGAATTCAGGTTTTGAATGGATGGCCTCGATGGCGCGACGGATTACCTGATCGATGCGGGTGCGCGTGGGGGTGATCGCGCTGCGTTGGTAAGAGAGTTCGCGAAGCGAGTCGATCAGGTCGGTCATCTGGTTTGCGGCGGTCTTGATCTCTTCGTAGATTTCGTCTTTCTTGAGTTTGAGCTCCTCGGCTTCGTACAGAAACTCCGCGTTCGCCACAACGGCGGCGAGATAGTGGCGCAAGTCATGAGAGATGGAGCCGGCGGCGCGCGCCAGGGCCGCGATACGTTCCGATTCGATGCGATGCTTCTGCAAGGTCAGCAATTGGCCGCGCATCTGGGCGAAGGAGTTGCTCAGTTCGCGCAGTTCGGTGCTTCCCCGCGGGGTGATCGAATAGGTGAAATCGCCGGCCGCAAGGGCTTTGACTCCGGCAACAAGATTGTCGAGGGGGTGGGTGATGGTGCGGGCAACGAAACCAAACAGGATCATGCCGAAGAGCACGGCGAGGCCTCCGGCGATGTAAATCGAGTAATTCAGCCGCCGGATAAATGTGCTGACGGGGACCAGGGGCATCATCACATAACAACGGACCGGTGAAGGTGATGAGCCGTGAAGCAGCACGGATGAATAAGCGTATTTGTCGGTTTCCAAGGCGATTTCGCCCGAAGTGTTGACCGCGGAAAATGTGCCAGTCTGCAGGCGCCGTTGTAGCTCCGAGGAATCCCGCTCGGGGAGAGTCGACGCGATGACGGTGCCGCCGGTGGTTAAGGCAACCTGATTATTCGTGGCTACGGAAAGTTGTTGAGCGACGGTGGAATCCACCTGGTAGCCAACCGCGAGAAATCCCAGAGGCTGAATGGTGGGGCCGGCGCCGGAAGTGATGGGATGAACGAAAACCCAGTAAAGACGTCCGTCGTCGTACCACCAGGAAGCATCTTCGCCCGCATCGGTGGACCGCTTCAGGTCGCGCTCCGCGGACTGTGGCGACCACCCGGGTTTGGTCATGTGTAGGGCAACGACAGTTCCGTTCGGCTTGGCCAAGACCAGTAGATCGCTTTCCGCGAGCTTCCAGAAGGATCCGGAACCATCCTGAATGGTCGGGGCGTGTTGCGTGGACATCAGTGCTTTCATCGTGGGGAGATCGGCAAGCATTGCTCCCATTCGAGAGAGCTGCAATTCGCGCTGGCGCTGCACACTTTCAAAAGCGCGGACGGACTCGTCGGTCCCGTCCTTTACCTGCTTGCGAATTTCGGCGTCCACGGTATGACGGATGAAAAAGAGCAGCGACCCCGTGAGTCCGAGAATGATCAACAGGGCGGTGACGAAGAGTTGAGATCGCAGTCGAAACGTGGTCATGGAGCGCCAGCGAAAAAGCCTATACGACGGAGCCGGCAGTTGCTCCGCCAGGGGAGAATTTGTACCCGGCGCCGTGCATGGTCATCAGAAAACGCGGGGCGGCGGGATCCGGTTCAAGCTTCTGGCGGAGGCGGAGGACGTGATTGTCCACCGTCCGGGTAGAGGGATAGTTCTGGTAGCCCCACACTTCGTTGAGCAATTCCTCGCGAGAAACTACGCGGCCCGCGGAGGCTGCCAGATATTTCAGCAATTTGAATTCCTGCGAGGTCAGGGTGATGGGCTTGCCCGCACGCGTGGCTTCCATACTGGTGAAATCAATGCGCGCATCACCGAAGGTCAGGATTTCGTGCTGGATGGACTTTGCGGCAAGTTGCGTCACCGACGGTGCACTGGCGCTTGTTCGGCGCATGGCGCGGCGAACCCGCGCAAGAAGCTCCTTGGGACTGAAAGGTTTTGTCACATAATCATCGGCGCCGAGTTCCAGCAACAGAACCTTGTCTTCGACCTCGGAGTTTGCGCTGAGGACAACGATGGGGACGGATGCGGCCAGTGCCTTGAATTCGCGGCAGAGTTCCTTCCCGGAAATGCCGGGCAGCTTCAGATCCAGGACCACGGCGCAGGGAAGTTGCTTGCGGAAAAGCTCCAGGCCGCTGGGGCCGTCGGAAGCGATCTGCACATGAAGAGAGTCGGATTCGAAGAGCCGCTGCAGCGTGCGCTGCATCGCGCGGCTGTCTTCGACCACCAGAACGGTGTCTGTGGACATCGAAATCGAGCCTCCTCGTAGAACGTCCTTCTCGGTTGATTCGGGCCCACCCCAGGTTGTCGAACCGTTGCCTCTGATAATCATACCTCTCTCCTATACTGAAGCGACTCTCGATTGGATGCTGTGGAGTCTGTCTCCGGCAGAGCCGGGAGGTGGCCAGCAGCGGCTTCCAGTCGGCGAAAAATCGGTGCGGAAGGGAAGCGGCACGCGGCGAAATCCCGGAGTCGCCATCACAACAATAACCACTGTAGCGCGGATTCGAGGGATGGATTCGAACCGGAAGAAGAAATGACACTCCGGTGACATGAGATTTACAATTCTGGCGGCTTCGTGAGTGAAACGTTTGTCCGCCAGGCGCCGGGCGCGGCCGATGGCCGAAGCGGCAGCCTACCTTTTCACCCGCCGCCTGGTTGGAAGCTGCCGCTCTGCTCGAAATACCCCGCTAGTGCTGTCTCCCCAGTCAGAGGCCGGCGACAAAAAATTTGCTCTGACATGACCTTATGTTGACAATTCAAATTTTGCCCTGCGGTAGGATTTTGCTTCGACCAGAAGGGCCGCCTAATCTTTATCAACTGCGCGGAAGATGGGAGTGGGTAACTCTTCTGGTCGA
Organism: Vulcanimicrobiaceae bacterium; assembly: GCA_035484435.1. Lineage (GTDB taxonomy): Bacteria > Acidobacteriota > Terriglobia > Acidiferrales > UBA7541 > Acidiferrum. The sequence continues at coordinate 8,820 of DATHOY010000233.1, forward strand.
AGAATTCAAACCTCAAAAAACCCCCGCCGAAAATATTACTTACTGCAAAGAATATGGGTTTCCAACAGGAGGCGCTCCTCGTGCGAAGCGTGCTTCGGGTCGAAAATACGGATCAGCGCCTGGGCAACTGCGCGGAGCGCAAGATATGGATTTGGAAAACCGGGCCAGGGCCAGGTGCTGGTCAATACGGTGTGGGTTGGCCTGAATCTGCAGGCTGCGCAGGAGCCCTGCGCCTTCTCGTCCACCAAGATGTCACTGATGCGCGATTGGGTGCCGAATTACTCCTGGACTTCCGGCTCCACGGGGATTTCTGTAGGTTCCACGCCGGCTTCTTTTTCCGCCCGCTTGGCGATCTTGCGCTGCTCGCGGCGTTCTGCCTTTTCGCGTTGCTTTTCCTGGCGCTTCATTTCCTTCTGGCGTTTTTGGAATGTGATGGCCATACAATCTCCTTAAGACCCAGACGACGGGTCGTTGATTCGTTGAAGGAACGGCGAGTGTTACCAGCGCGGTTCGCGAGGCTGGCGAGCGGATTCCCGGTAATCTTCGTTTGAGAAACGCTCCCGGTTTCCGCCGCGATTATCGGAACGAGGCGCACGCGTAGCTTCCTTCGGGCGCGCTTCATTCACTTTCAAGTTCCTGCCGCCAACCTGCTTGCCGTCGAGGCCCGCAATGGCCTTAGCGGCTTCATCGTCGTTGGGCATTTCCACGAACGCGAATCCACGCGCCCGGCCGGTCTCGCGATCTTTCACCAGGTTCACGCGGCCCACCTGCCCGAACGGCTTGAACAGGTCGTTCAATTCGCTTTCCGTCGTCTGAAAACTTAGATTGCCAACAAATAGACTCTTCATGCTTGCTTCTCCTTGAAAGATTTGCGCTCGCGGGCAGTGTTTGCTGCCGGCGCCCGCAGGTACTTCAGCTCCCCGTCAATATGAGCCCCGAATGAATATCTGAAATCTGCCGGAACGCGAGGGGTGCCGCAACTTGCGTAGCGCTTTGGCTTCAATCTGCCGGATTCGTTCCCGCGTGACCGCAAAGACCTCGCCCACCTCTTCCAGCGTATGCTGGCTGCCATCGTCCAGGCCAAAACGCATGCGGATGATGCGCTCCTCTCGCGGCGTCAGAGTCCGCAAGATCGAGGCAATCTGATCTTTCAGATTCAGGTCGATCGCGGCGTCAGAAGGAGACAGCACACCCTTGTCCTCGATGAAGTCACCTAAGTGCGATTCGCCCTCGTCACCAAGAGGTGTTTCGAAGGACATCGGGAGTTGCGCGATTTTCTTCGTTTTGCGCACTGCGTCCACGGGAATATCCATGCGCCGGGCGATTTCTTCGGAGGTCGGCTCGCGGCCCAATTCCTGGACCAGTTGCTGGCTGGTGCGCACCTGCTTGTTGATCATTTCGATCATGTGCACGGGCACGCGGATGGTGCGGGCCTGATCCGCGATGGCGCGGGTGATGGCCTGGCGAATCCACCAGGTTGCGTACGTGGAAAATTTGTATCCTCGCCGCCAGTCGAATTTGTCTGTGCCGCGCATCAGGCCGATGTTGCCTTCCTGGATCAGATCCAGAAACTGCAGCCCGCGATTGGTATATTTTTTGGCGATGGAAACCACCAGACGCAGGTTTGCCGCTGTCAGTTCGCTCTTGGCCTGTTGCGCTTCCGTTTCGCCACGGTGAATCAGGGTGAGGGCTCGCTTCAGCGTGCCTGCTGTTACTTCGCTTGAATCTTCAATCTCTTTGATCCTGCCGCGGCAAATGCGCAATTCCTTGCGCGCTTCCAGCGAAACTTCGCCGTGCGCCGCCTTTACACGCCGCTCCAGGCGCGTGGCCTCGCGTTCCAAAAATTCCAGACGCTCCACCGTGTGGCGCAGGAGTTCGATCAGCCGCTTGCGCTCGCGTTCCTTGAAGTCAATGGAACGGGCAAGCACAGACATCTCCACCCGGGTTCGCGAAAGCCGCCACTTGGCCCGCCGGAACGCACGCTTGTCCGAAATGCCGGTGTTTTCCAGTTTTGCGCGCTGCTTCATGCCCAGTTCATGCAGTTTTGTGATTTTGTCGATGGTTCGCAGCGTTTGCCGGGTTATTTCCTCGATTTTTTCTTCCGTCAAATCTTCTTCGTCAATCTGGACGATCTCTTTGATGGAGCGGTTGCCGGAGCGCAAATCTTCCGCAACAGCAATCAACGCTTTCAGGACAATGGGGGAACGGGAAACAATTTTCAGCACGCGAAGGCTTCCGCGCTCCAGGCGCTTGGCGATAGTCACTTCCTGCTCGCGCGTCAGCAGCGGCACCAGGCCCATTTCCCGCAAATACACGCGCACCGGATCGCTGGTTTTTTCGGGAGGGGATGCCGTCTGGTCGAGCTCCGCATCTTCGCTGGAGATGGCTTCCGGGTGGGGCCGGGCATCCGCCGATTCGGCAACCTCTGGCGCTGCGTTTGCCAGTTTGGCATCGGAGGCATCTTCAAAGAGCGCGATGCCTTCGGTTTCAAACGCCGTGAATGCACTGTCAATTTCTTCGGTGGTGTGCTCTTCCGCGGCGAACGCGTCGTTCACCTGATCGTAAAGCAGATAGCCTTGCTCTTTGCCCAGTTTGATGAGCAGCCGGACCTGATCCTGTTGTTCCTGAATTTCCCGTGACAATGGTTTCTCCCCTCATCCGCTGCCAGCTTGCTTGGGCCTCTGCCCTGCAATCGTTCACCCGGCAGGCACACGTGGACGAGGATTGGCTCCGTTCGAATCGTTCTGCGGATTGCAGCTGTGGCTACCTTCGCTGCGTTCGGTGGACGGGACTCCGGTGTCCCGATGCTCTTGGGTGCTGCGGCATTTGCAGCTCTAGAATCAGATGCCTACTATCATACACTACCTGCGTCCCGGCCGGTTGAGTTCGCTTTTGGCTCGCGGAACGTGCTGGGTGAAGTCCTTCAGAGGGTTTTAAGAATGCAACGAGCTCTTTCTCGATGTTCTTCGTTTTTTCATGACGACGCATGCCGCGCTTCGGCTCGGAGCATGGCTTTTGCTGGGCCGGGCAGGGAAGTGAAGCGGATCGCGCAGGCTCTGCAATTCACGATAGTAGTAAAGCGCGCTGGGCTGCACTCGATGAAACCTTAGACTTTTCAGAAAGGCGATCTCTTCGCCGCTGGCATCTTGGCTCATCTCGGAATTGCGAAGAAATTCCTTGAACCCAGGCTCTTCCTCGGCGGAGGGCAGCGTGCTGGTTTCCACAAATTGGAAGCAGACTGTACGGGCGGAGGCCAGTCGCTTGTTCAGCAGTACCTCCACGGCGAATGTCTGTAGGTCGATGTCCCAGGTATCGATCAGCGGGCCAAGAAAGGCCGAGGAGTGTTCGACGGAAATGTTGAATACATCCGTTCCCAGGAATTCCAGACTCATCGCCCGAATCTCCTCGTAGGACTGATTCCATAACTGTCCCACGCCGCGCAGCCATTTCTCGTTTTTCATCTCATCGCGCGCGACTCGCTTGGCTACATCCAGCAGCGTCTGCGTCACCAGGCGTTCCAGTTCGCCGAAGGCCTGTTTCTCAAAAATCTCGCGAACCTGGGGGCGCCGCTCGGGGTTGCACTTCCGGATGATCGATTCGCGCACTTCGCGGAACAGCGGAGCGGGAGGTTCGGCCAGCTTGCGTTTCAACTCCTCGTGCCGCTGTGCCTGAGCCATCGAGGAGAGGTGACCGCGTGGAAATTCGAGGAAGGAGTCCATTCGTTCGTAAAGCCCGGTCCGCTCGGCCGCTGGCGGGGCTTTTTTCCGCGAAAGCAGCTGGGAAATGTAAGACTCCGTGACCTGGGCCGCGGCGGCGAGGTCGCGCTGCTCCAATCCCAGTTCCTTGAGTCTCTGCCGGATGATGAGGCTGACATCCACTGATGCTCTCCTTCAAATTGACTGAGGCAAATTAACCGGGGAAGTAAAGTGCAGTGTAAGTCAAATGAAATAACTTGACAAGAATGGTAAAGCAGGCCAAGCTGGAAAGGTCATCCCAAGGCTGCCTTCAGGTTTGGAAAACCCGGCGGGGTTCCTGAAATACTCCCTTGCTCACGAACCGAAGGAGCTTCCCATGTTTGTTCGCAAAGTATCCATGCGACTGAAGGCCGAAGCAGCCTCTGAATTCATCCGCAAAATGGAAAGCGAGATCATCCCCTTGTTGCGAGCGCAAAAGGGGTTCCTGGACGAGATGACGCTGCTGGCGCAAAGCGGCAAGGAAATCTACGCCTACAGTTTCTGGGAAAGCAGCACGGACGCGGAAATGTACGACAAGAGTGAATTTGCCCGGGTCACCAGCATGCTTTCCGGTGTAATTGAAGGGGCGCTCCGCGTGCACACCTACATGGTTGCAAACTCCACATTTCACAAGATGGCCGCCGCCGTCGCTTCCTGATCCCGCACGCTTTTCACCGGACAAGGCCGCTGCCGGCCGAACCCGCTGATTTTCCGGAAGCGGGCAGGCGCCGAGCCTTTTCCGCTTTTAGTTTCACAGCCTCTCGGCACAGGAGAAAAGATGCAGATTGTGATCTGGATATTCGTTGGACTCGCGGCGGGATGGCTTGCAGGCAAAAGCCTCGAGGGTAACGGCTACGGAGTATGGATGGACCTGGCGATGGGGATCGGCGGCGCGGTCGTGGGCGGCTTCCTCTCGCGTTCGATCGGCTTCTCCGGTTATGGCGGCGTGTTTGTTTCCACCTTTATGGCCATCGGGTGCGCGGCGCTGCTGACGATTCTGGTGGCCAGGATCAACGGCCGGACCATTCGTGCGAGGGCATTTTAATTCCCGGCTTGGCTGAACCTTGACTTTACGCTCAACCATATCGACGCCCACAATGAATGATTCCGGGATGATTCTGATCCGAGAAGGCGCGCTCTTGCCGCCGGATTTTGCGTTGGAAAGCGAAGCGTTCCTACCGGGTTGGCGGGTGGTGAAGAATTTTGACGGCTACACACTGAACCGAAAAATGAGCCAGGCGAACTGGAATTTCGTCCGGCTGACCGGTGTGCACAAAACCAGAGTAGTGGGTCGCGCCTACGCCGAAACGCTGCGCAGAGGCATTGCCCGGATTCTGGACGGGTTGCGCGGGAAAAAGTTCAACTCTCTGGAGATTACCGTGGTGGACCTGAAACATTTCGTGGGCCTGGCGTTCGTCAGCATTTCGGCGAACCGGCGCCATATTCAGGGCGGGCTGCGGGTTTCTTCTTAAAGGTTTGCTGGCGCTCCGGGCGGTAAGGTGAACACTCTTTCGTCCGGATCGTCAGAAAGTAACAGCAGTGCATCTTTCGTAATGAACCAGGAAAAGGAAACTCGCATGGCAAAACTATACGTCGGCAATCTTTCTTTCGGAATGAACGATGAATCCCTGCAGCAGCTGTTCGTGGAGAAGGGATTTCAGGTGTCTTCGGCCCGCGTCATCACGGACCGCGAAACCGGGCGCTCGCGTGGCTTCGGCTTTGTGGAGTTGGGCGACGGGGATGATGCGACGAAGGCCATCGGGGAAATGAACGGCCTCGACGTGGAGGGCCGGCAGCTGCAAGTGAACGAAGCGCGCCCCCAGGAAGCACGCAGTGGCGGTGGCGGGGATCGTTCGGGCGGCCGCGGTGGATACTCTGGCGGCCGATCCGGTGGAAACGGGCGCCGCAACTATTAAAGGGGGCAAATCGAGCGCGTTGTGTGAACGCCGCTCTCGAAGTGCGATTGACTTCATTTTGGGTCCATTCTTTGCTTTCTAAATTGAACAGGAGGCAGTTTTGGAGAATCTCTCGACAGGCCAGTACATCAAGCATTTTCAGTACGGTTGTGGCGTGATCACGGAATCAAAAATGGACCGGACGACCATTGATTTCGACGCTCATGGAATCAAGATATTTGTCACCAGCCTTATGGTTGTCGAAATGGCCGAAGGCACGCCGCCGAAGCGCCGCCGCGCCAAGCGTCCCAAGGCGGTTAAGCCGACACCCACGCTGAATGCACGGGTCTTCGTCCCCGGTGCGAAATGAGCGGAAGCATTCTGGTACAGTACGTGGGCTTCCGCACGAACACGCTCTCGCGGGAGTACACCTTTACGGTTCGGGGCGACGGGGAAGACCGCGAGTTCACGCTGAACATCGCTAACGAGGCGTTTATTGCGCATCGTGCGAGCTATCAGGACGCGCCGGCGATCTGCGCGGAACGCCTTCAGGCGGAGCTGGCTGCCCACGAAAACCATCCCGTGCAGACGGAATACGTCATCACGAGCGCCGAGTTGGAAACTTACCGGGCGGCTCGCTCGCCAAAGGGCCCTGCTAAACCGTGGGCCCGTAAACCCCAGGATTAGTACTAGCCGTCTTAGATACCCTAATTAGGCTGTGCGCCCCCCACGCTTTCTCGCCGGCCTTTGCCGTAAAACCCCGTGTTGCCAACCCCACCCGCACGTAGTAGTGTCCCCGCATGGCCAGGAAGCCGATGAAACGCACGAAGGGGGGCCGTACGACCATGCCAGCCGATGCAGATGAGAAAAACGCCGCCAATGGAGAACTGCGCGAGGGCGCAAACGTAGATAAGATCCGGGACATTTTATTTGGGTCCAACATGCGGGAGTACGAGAAGCGCTTCGCCCGCCTGGAAGAACGCCTGAACAAATCCTCCGAAGCTCTCCGCGAGGACCTCAAGAAGCGTTTTGATTCCCTGGAGACCTATGTACGCGAGGAGATGGAATCGCTCGGCCAGCGCTTGAAGACCGAAAAATCCGAACGCGCCGAAAGCTTGAAAGAGCTCACCCGCGAATCCCGCGACAATTCGAAGTCGCTCGAAAAGAAGCTTTCGCAACTGGAAGAGCAGCTCGACTCTGCCCAGGCGGATTTGCGGTCCAAGATTCTGGAGCAGTCCAAAGCGCTTAGCACCCAGATTCAGAAATCCAAGGACGAATTGGAGACCGCTCTCGAGCACGAAGCCGAAACGCTGCGCACCGACAAGACCGACCGCGCCATGTTGGCTGACCTTTTCACAGAACTCTCCATGCGGCTGAAAGACGAATTGGAGCTCCCCGAGAAATAGGCAGGTTGCAACAGCATGGGTTCCGCCCCACAACACTCCCGGGATCCTCTCGAATTTCGACCCAAAATGGCCGAAACGCCACCAACCCGACCAGCGCCGGAACCTGACGAGCCGCCGCTTGAACCTGACGCCCAGGCTTATCTTGAGCTACGGCAACTGATTCTGGCGCCCGAGCAGGAAGCGCTGGAGCGGCTGCACCAGCGGGTGGACGATCCCGCGTCGCGCACTGAAGACGTTGGCAGCGTTGTGGCCGAGGCCATCCAGTTGCGCCGCAGGCAGGGTGGCGATGAAGCATTGAGCGTCGCGCTTGCGCCGACCATCGAAACCGCGCTGCGCGAATCCGTGCGCAAAGATCCTGGCACGCTTGCCGATGCGCTTTTCCCTGTCATGGGGCCGGCGATCCGGCGCTCCATTCTCGAAACGCTTCGTTCTTTCCTCGAATCGTTCAACCAGGTTCTGGATCAGAGCCTTTCCGTGAAAGGCTTGAAATGGCGACTGGAGGCGCTGCGGACCGGGCGCCCCTTCACCGAAGTGGCGTTGCTGCACAGCCTGGTATTTCGCGTGGAGCAAGTCTTCCTGATTCACAAGAAAACAGGATTGCCCATCGGACACGCCGTGGCCTCCGCCGTCGCCATGCAGGACCCCAGCCTGGTTTCGGGCATGCTCTCCGCGATCCAGGATTTCGTGCGCGACTCTTTCCACGCCGCGCAAGGGCAGGGCATCAATCGCATGAACGCCGGCGACATGGACGTCTGGATCGAAGAAGGCCCCTACGCCATACTCGCCTGCGTGATTCGCGGCGTTGCACCTAGGGATTTGCGGGACCGCATGGCCGAAGTGCTGGAAAACGTTCACCGCGAATATTCCGCGCAGCTCGACCAGTTCGAAGGCGATTCGGCCCCATTCACGAAAGTACACGACGAGATTTCCCGTTGCCTTGAGCATCGCTACAAGGAAGAGGTGAAGGCGAAGAGTTTTGCAGCTGTTTACGCCGCCGCGGCCATCGTAATTCTGATTGTCGGCGCATGGTTCGGCTGGCGCGCCGTGCAATACGCCCGCTGGGACCGCCTGGTGAACACCCTGCGCGAGCAACCGGGATTCGTCATCACTTCCTTTGGCCGCGCGCACGGCAAGTTTGTTGTCCGCGGCATGCGCGATCCTTTGGCTGCCGAACCAACGCAATTCATCCGGACCTCAAACGTGAATTCCGGGGATGGCGAATTTCACTGGGGCGGCTATTACGCCCTCGACGACGGGATCGTCGAGCAACGGGCAAAATCCATTTTGTCGCCGCCCTCCACGGCGATCGTTGCGGTCAAATCCGGCGTCCTTACGGTTTCAGGCGTAGCCTCTGCAAACTGGGTGAAGGATATTCAGACGCGGGGGTTGTTGGTTCCGGGCATTCACGCGGTTGAACTTTCTCCGGAACTCAATCCCGCGCGGCTGGCATTCGCCCAGGCCAAAACGGAGATTGAAAAAGTTGTGGTCAAATTTCCTGTCGGCACGGCGGCGCTCTCGAACTCCGAACGTCTGGAACTGCGCAAACTGGCCGAGAGTGTCCAGTCGCTGCTTCAGGCCGGGGATAGCCTGCGCCAAACGCTTACTCTGGAGGTTCTCGGCCACACGGATTCGACGGGGGCGGAAGTGTCCAACCTTGATCTAAGCCAACGACGCGCGGATCGCGTGGCCTGGGAACTTGGCCAGTTGGGAGTCCCAGAACGCGTTTTGCGAGCCCGCGGAGTTGGCACCACGAATCCGCTTCGAGCCGAAGATAATGAAGAAAATCGCCAGTTCAACCGCAGCGCCACGTTTCGCGTGAGTGTCCCCACGCCCTGATTCCCAGCCATGCTCCAGAAAAAAATCTGCATGCTCGGTTCGTTTGCTGTTGGAAAAACCAGCCTTGTACGCCGGTTTGTCGAAAGCATCTATTCGGATGTCTACCAAACTACGGTTGGCGTGAAAATCGACAAGAAAAACGTGCAGGTGAACGAAAAGGAAGTATCCCTGGTACTTTGGGACATCTACGGGGAGGACGATTACCAGAAGATGCGCTGGACATATCTGCGCGGAGCGTCCGGGTATTTGCTGGTCGCCGACGGCACACGCAGAGCCACGCTTGAAAAGGCGGTCAGCCTGGAGCAAAAAGTGCGTGAAGAAGTCGGCGTGATCCCGTTCGTCCTCGTCATCAACAAGAGCGATTTGATACGCGATTGGGAACTTGATCCCGCGTTGGAATCGCAACTGACAGCGCAAGGCTGGAGCATCCTCCGCTCCAGCGCAAAAACGGGGGAAGGCGTCGAGGAATCCTTCGCGCTGCTCGCACGGAAAATGTTGGGATGAACATGGGGCACCTACTGCAAAGTTTTCCCACGGAGATGGGGTTCGCGCTTCTCGAATACCGCAATGGAGGGGATTTCCTTCCCGTTGCGGGGCTGCCGAATTGGTTCGCAGAACTGTGGCCTGACGCCGCAAATGGTTCCGGGCCGATTCCGCTTTCTCAGCAATCACCATTTCTGGAAAATTTCATGCTGGAGGCGGAGGATTTCTGGAATTCGCGCGGCACGGCGGCGTGCCAGTCGGAAACCTGGATCGAAAAATCGGCCTCGGGCCGCGAAATACCCGTCCAGGCGAGAGCACTTTTCCTCGATGGAAAACGGATCCTGGCTCTCTTCAGCCCCGATTCGCAATTCCGCGAACAAGTAAAGATGCTGCAGACCGCCCGGAACGCGTTGCTGGACCACGCGCGCTTGGCGCGGGAAATTCAGAAGAAGGAGATTCTACTGCACTGCATCGTGCACGACCTCTCCCAGCCACTCAGCGTGATGCATGTAGCGATGGACTCGCTCTCGGAAGAACCCATCAGCGAGCGCTCGAAACAATTCCTGACGCTGGGGAAACACGCCAGCAACCAGCAGGAAACGATGATTCGCCAGATCCTGCAAACGTTTTCCGACGACCTGCGCGCCAGCCTGGACTCGGGCACGGAAGCTGGCTCGTCCGCGGATCTCCTCGATTGCGCCGGCAAGACCATGGCCTTGCTGGGCCCGACATTTGAAGCGAAAGGCGTGCGGCTTGCCATCTCCGCCAGCGTCGTGCCCGAATCCAAGTGGCCGGTGGTTGGCGAAACGTCTCGGTTGCAACGCATCTTTTCGAATCTTTTGGAGAACGCACTGCGCTATACCCCCGCGGGCCGGCGCGTGACGATCGGCGTCGAGGAGGAGCGCGATTTCCTGAAAGCGTATGTGGACGATGAAGGCCCGGGGCTGCCTAGCGACCTGCGCCCGGAACAGATCTTTGGCTTGTTTATGAAAGGGAAGCAGAGCGGCGGAAAAGCGGGGCTGGGTCTCTATTTTTGCCGCATCACGGTGGAACGCTGGGGCGGCAGCATCGGGTGCGTCACGCTGCCGGAGAGAGGCTCGCGCTTCTGGTTTCGCCTTCCGCGCGCAGCGGCAAACACCGGTGTAGATTCTTCCGGCTCGAGTGAGTCCTTGAACTCGGCCACTGCTAAGAGGAAGTCTACTCCAATTCGGCCACTGCGGATTCTACTTGCCGACGATCAGGAAGATATTCGCACACTCACGGCGCACCAACTCAAGCGAAGTGGTCACAAGGTAGTTGTTGCCAAGGATGGGGCTCATGCCCTGAGGGCATTTCATGCTGCGTCTTTCGACGTTGCCCTGTTGGATCAGGAGATGCCGGGGATGAGGGGAGACGAGGTCGCCGGCGCCATCCGAAAAAGTGAGCAGGGAAAAAAGAAGCGAGCCTTTCTTGTCGCTTCCACCGGAAACACCACAGCAGAAGACCTTCGTTGCTTGAGACAAGCAGGATTCGACGAGGTGCTTGACAAACCGTTTCGCCTTGAAGATTTGAATCACATCCTCTCGTCTGCTCCAGTTGCCAAGGCCGTTTCCGAGCTCCATCCCCAGGCTGTATCGCCGCCGGGAGCGAGCATTGCGGAGCTTGTTGCCCGCGTCGGCGGTGATGAAAAGCTGCTGAAGCGCATGATCCATATTTTTCTTCGCGACACGCCGAAACGCCTCACCGACATTGCCGCCGCCATCCGGTGGAAGAATCCGGAGACGCTCGCTTCACTTGCCCATGCGTTGAAAGGATCGGTGAGCATTTTCGGCGCTGAGAGCGCGCGAAAGCAGGCCAACGAACTGCAGGAACTTGGCCGCAGCAGCGAACTTTCCGGAGCCGCGAATGTCCTCGGGCTGCTGAAGGAAGAGATTGCGAAACTGCAAGCAAACCTGAGAGGATACGCAAATCAAACCCCCGCCAGGCCCAAGTCGAAACGCGACAGCCGACGAAGGCCTCCCCGGAATCGGGGTAAACGCCGGCGGTAAAGTTTGCGCGCGGCGGTTCCAAGCGAATTCCACGGGAGTCCCAGCATGCCCGATATTCTGGTAGCGGAAGATGACGCCACAACGCGCGAAATGATCCGCGGCATCCTGAGCAAGCAGGGCTACGATGTGAGCATCGCGGCGGATGGAATGAGCGCGCTCCGCACCCTGAAGAAAAAGAATTTCGACCTGGTGCTGCTGGATATCTGGATGCCGAAAATGTCCGGCCTGGGATTGATTGGCACGCTTCACGGGGAAAAGCACATCCCGAAAATTATCGTGATGACTTCGGATAAGACGTCCGACACCGTGCTGAATTCGTTGCGCGGACAGGTTTATCAATTTTTGTCGAAGCCGGTGGACGCCAACATTCTGATCTCCACAGTGGAGAATGCACTTTCGGAGGACCCGGCCACTCCTCCCATCGAAGTTCTTTCGGCTAACAAGCACTGGGTCGAACTGCTGGTTCCCTGCGAACGCTCCGTGGTCAGTCGCGTGCAAAGTTTTCTTTCCCGCCTGGAGACCGATTTGCCGGCTGACGTGATGGAGAAGGTTGGCTATGCATTCCGCGAGCTTTTGAACAATGCAATCGAATGGGGCGGTCACCTGGATCCCAATCTGAAAGTGCGCATCTCTTATATTCGAACCAGGAAATTGCTGATGTATCGCCTGGATGATCCGGGGCCTGGCTTCAAGTTGGAAGACCTGAAACACGCCGCAGTGAGCAATCCCGCCGATGATCCCATGGCCCACATGACGGTGCGCGAACAGAGGGGCCTACGCCCCGGCGGACTCGGCCTGATGCTCACGCAGCAACTGGTGGACGAACTGGTCTACAACGAGGCCCGCAACGAAGTCGTCCTCATTAAATATCTCTGAGGCTCCGGTGGCACAGCCATTCCTGGCAGTGCTCTTGCTCTTCGACTTTTGCTTTTCCCCGCCCGCCGCTTCTCTAGTACACTAACGCGACTCATCTTGCATTCATATTTCGATAAGGAGCACTACCTATGGCAGCACAGACTCTCACTGGCGCCGAATTTAAAAAGCAGTTGCGCGCGGGAACACCTAAACTCGGCCTTTTCGTGAACTCGCACAGCCCCACCGTCGCCGAGCAACTGGCGCACAGCGGTTACGATTGGCTGCTGGTCGATTCGCAGCACGGGCCCATGGGCTACGAGAAACTTTCCGCGATGCTCGCCGGAATCGCCAGCGGCGGTGCGAAATCGATTGTGCGCGTCGGAGGCTACGGAGACCGCCCGGGCATCCAGCAATCGCTGGACCTTGGTGCCGACGGCGTTCTGGTTCCGTACATCAACAACGCCGATGAAGCGCGCCAGGCGGTGAGTTGCGCGCGGTATCCCACCACCGGCACCCGCTCGGTGTATTTCCCTCAGCGCAGCATGAACAAGGAAGGCCTGCTGGGATACGCGGGTGGTGCGAACAGCAACGTGATCGTTGCCCTGCAGGTGGAAACCGCCGATTGCATCAAGAACATTGACGAAATCGCGGCCGTTCCCGGAGTGGATCTGCTTTTCCTCGGCCAAAACGATCTCTGCATGTCCATGGGTCTCTACGAAAAATATGAGTTCCCCCACATGTACACTTCGCCGGAAATCGGCGCCGCAACGGAAAAGCTGATTGCCGCCGCGCGCAAGAATAATGTGATTCTGGGACTCTTTCTTTTCGGGACTGCGCGTGTCGGCGAATTCCTCGACAAGGGTTTTCCGCTCATCAGCGTAGGTAACGATCTGCACCACATACTCACGCAAGCCGGCGCCTATGTGAAAGACGTCGAAGAGATCTCCAAAGCCAAAGGGAAGAATTGGACACGCCGGCCGACCGCGCTGTTCTAGTCCCGAACAAATTCAAGACCCAAAGAGCCTCGCGCTGAAAGGCAAGAGGCTCTTATTTTGAGTGCGGCTGCGAAGCTGCCGCTTTTGTGATGTCTGCCTAATCGGTGAACTGGCAGGCGAGGCCGGGTTTCGATCCAGCAACCCTTTAGCACCGCTTCACGAAAGCATCCTTCACCGAACGCTCCCCAGTAGCATCAAACGGTACGCAACTTGCCGTTGCACAGCACGAATCTCCGCATCGTCAATAGGTGCAAAGTGTCGCCCGAACGCCCCGAGCCGAACGCCGCAATCGAACACAGGAACTGGGGCAACCGTCCCTGGACAGTGAATTTTCGCACAAAGCCTCAGCCGCTGCCCAACACCGTTGATTTCGCTGTGGTCGGCGGAGGTTTTACCGGGCTCGCGGCCGCTGCCTGGCTAAAACGACTCGCGCCAGAACACTCCGTAGCACTTCTGGAAGCGGAAACATTTGGCGCCGGCGCCAGCGGGCACACCGGCGGATTGGCCCTTGCCGAATCCGCGGCGGGAAATCTTCCCGGCCTCGGCGATGTCCTAGCCGGGTACCAGAAGATTCTTGCTGAATTACACGTCGATGGAGACGTGCGTTTGCCCGGCGTCTATGAACTGGGACGCACGAAGCCGCTCAAGAATTCTCCTATTCGATGGAGCGACTCCGGTGACCTCCGGGCCGTCAAAGAAGTTTCCGGCGGCACAATCGATCCTGGAAAGATCGTCACGGGGCTGGCGGCCTCGGCAGAACGCGCTGGAGTACATCTCTTCGAACATGCAAGCGTTGAGCGCTGCGAGTTTTTGGAAACGATGCGTCTGCATACTTCACTCGGCGCGCTTCAGGCCAGGCAAATCCTTTTTGCGACCAATGCGTATTCGCTGGAATTGACCGACTGGACGAAACGCGCGGAATCCTGCTTCACTCTCGCCCTTGCGACGCAACCTCTCGCAGACTCCACATTGGAATCCATCGGGCTGGCCGATGGGAAACCTTTCTACACTGTAGATCTTCCGTATCTGTGGGGACGTCTACTCGACAAGCAGATTATTTTTGGCAGCGGCCTGGTTCATTTTGCCGATTGGCGGGAAATGCATTCGCTGGATATCGAAGCCGGCGCTGCCGCCGAATCCTTTGCCCGCCTCGAAAGGCGAATCCGCGGCCTGCATCAGGAGCTTCGCGACGTTGCGGTCACGCACCGATGGGGTGGGCCGATCGCCATATCCGAAGGTTGGGTGCCTATCTTCGAGCAGCACCCGGAAAGCTCCAAGGCGATTGTTCTGGGCGGATACTCAGGGCATGGAGTCGCGCAATCGGTTTACCTGGGCGCCTGGGCCGCTGAGGTCCTGATGGGAAGACGCGAACTGCCGAAATGGAAATAAATGATTAGCCCGGATGGCCGGTGACAGGAAGCGATTTCAACATCGCCGACAGTCCGTTCCAGATGATCTGCGTTCCGATACAGACCAGCAGGAACGATGACAGCCGCATGATGACGGCCATTGAAGTGGCTCCCAGCACCTCCGCCAGCCGGTCCGAAAACGCATAGCAAAGAAAAACGCTGCCCGCGATCAGCACCGCTCCGATCACCGCGCCAAGCATCGAATAAACGATGGAGTGCTCGTGGTGGGGATCATTGGCGCCCAGAGTAATCGCCACGGAAATTGATCCAGGCCCGACGGTGAGCGGCAAGGTCAGCGGGTAAAACGCCTTCTGAAATAGATCGTTGGTATCCACGTTTCGGTGCACACCGGCTTTTGTGTCGTCCTCATCCTTCTGTTTCAGCATGGCCCAGCCCGTGGAGGCCAGGACCAGTCCACCGCCCACCTGCACCACCGGGATGGAAATGCCGAAAAAATCCAGAATGTGGGAGCCCACAAAATAGGAAGCGACGATCAGCGCGATGCTGTTCAGGGCAATCCGTCGCGACAGGATCATCCGCTGATCTGCGGTGTAATAACGCGTTAGCGAGAGAAACAGCGGCGCGCTTCCGAGCGGATTGACGATCGGAAAAAGCGCGGTGAGAACCAGGAGTGTCGACTTAATGAGTTGGGGCATAAGGCGCAGCAAAAGTATATCTACAAAGCTTTCGAAGCCGAAACGAGTTTCGCCGTGGTGATCGCCTGCCCCACGTGGCGTTGGGTGTGGTCGGCGATGTGAACCAGCAATCCGCCGAGCGTTGTGGGCAAGCGCTTCGATCCCACAGCGCGTGGAAGCGAGGGATCTTCCGAAGCCAGAGCGCGGACGCGCACGCTTCCCCGTGAAATTGCCGCTTCCAATTCAGCCAGCAGTTCTTTTGCGGTCCCTTGTGAGTTTGCCTCGGCCTTCAAGGCCTGCAGTTGCTCTTCCGACAAGGCGCGCCCGTCGGCGTAAGTCAGCAAGCGGTCCAGGCTTCCAGCGATGTGCCGCAGCTGAAACGCGATGGATGGCAGTCCCGCGGGGCGCGCGTGAATCTGCGCGTCACTCAAGTCACCGCACCACTTCTGAGCGTCCTCCAAAGCCAGTTCTAACGCGTGTAGAATGCCCCGGCCAACTGCTGGCACTTCTGTCAGCGTGCCGCGTAACCATGGCTCGGGAATGGAAATGCCGCTCCGGTTCATCCGCGCCTCCTCTTTGAATTGACACGCGAAAGTTCAGCACATAGGATGGAAAACTTCCTGCTAAAGATACAATGGGATTTGTTCTGCATTAGAAGAAGGAGATTGCATCCTTGCCCACCAAGGCGATCAAACGAAGCCCAAGAGTAAAACCCGGCCAGCGCGAGGAAGAGACCCTGCGCGTGCTGATCTCGCACCAGCGTATCCGCGAACGGGTGCGGCACATGGCGGAGGAGATCCGCCGCGACTTCCCGAACGAACCCATCCACCTGGTCGGAGTTTTGAAAGGCTCGGTGCTGTTTCTCGCCGACCTGGCGCGGGAACTTGGCGGCGAAGTCTCGTTCGATTTTATTTCCGTGTCCAGCTACGGAAAGGGCATGGACTCCACCGGCGAAGTGAAGATGAACAAGGACCTCGACGTCAGCATTGAGGGGCGCTCCGTGCTCGTCGTCGAAGATATTCTGGACACTGGACTCACCCTGAAATATTTGCTGGTTCTTTTCGAAGAACGCAAGCCCAAGCACCTGCGCGTGGCTGTGCTGCTCGACAAAGTGGAGCGGCGCATCGCCGACGTGAAGGCCGACTACACCGGCTTCGTTATCCCCAATGAGTTCGTGGTGGGCTACGGCCTGGACTACGATGAGCGCTATCGTAATCTGCCTGATGTTTGCGTTGTCCGCCTGGGCCCCCGCGGCAAAACGAAAATCGAGGCCTAAGCGGGGATTTTCGCTTATTCTTCGAAGCTGAATTCGCCTGCTATAATAAAGATATTCATGAACGCTACAGGCTCGAATCCACCAACACAGGCAACCACGGAGCAATCCGAAGTTTCGGCGGAAGTTCTTGCGACCCTCTCCGAAATCGGAGAAGAGGTCAATGCTTCCCTGGACCTCGACGAAGTTCTTTCCCACACCGCCGTACTGATCAAGCGGCATATCGATTACGAATTTTTCGGCGTGATGCTGCTCGATGAAACCGGCTCCTATTTGAGGCACCGCTTCGCCGTCGGCTATCCTCCCGGCCTCGCGGAAAATCTGCGCGTGCCCGTGGGGCAGGGAATAACGGGCACAGCAGTTTCTACGATGCAACCCGTTCGCGTCAGCGACGTTTCGCAGGACCCGCGCTACATCAACGCCATCGAAAGCGTGAAATCCGAGCTTGCCGTGCCGCTGATCTTCCGCGGAAAATGCGTGGGCGTTCTAGACATCCAGAGCCGCCACCTGAACTATTTCACCAAGGACCAACAGCGAATCGTGACCTTGCTGGCCAGCCGCCTGGTTGTGGCAATCGAAAATGCGCGCCTTTTTCAAAAGGTCAGGACCCAAGCGGAAACGCTGCTGGTGCTCAACGAAGTCAGCCGGGAAATCAGCTCGATTTTGGATGTAGAAGAGCTTCTCCGTCGCGCCGCGGAACTTGTGAAGCGCGTTATCGACTACCAGATCGTCAGCATCATGCTTTATGACGAAGAGCAGAAAGTTTTTCGCCATCGCCTGGACGTCAAGCACGGCCAGCGCGTTCAGGGAAAGCTGCGAGTTGCCGCAACCGAGGGGATCGTCGGCGCGGCAGCTACGTTGCGCGAGGCGGTTCTCGTTCCGGATGTCACCACCGACCCGCGCTACCTGATGGTGAATCCTGAAACGCGATCGGAACTTGCCATCCCCATGATCTTCAAGGGCAAGGTGATCGGCGTACTCGATCTCGAAAGCCCGCAACTCCATTACTTCACCGAAGAACACGTGCAGACCCTTACGATTCTGGCGGCCAATCTCGCGGTCTCGCTTGAAAATGCGAGGCTCTACGAGCAAGTCGCACGCGATGAAGCCCGTATGGAGCGGGACCTGCAAGCCGCGAAGCGCATTCAGGGCGCGCTGCTGCGGCCGGTGCCTGCTGACGATTACGGCCTCGACGTTGCGGCGCGTTACCTCTCCGCGCGCGAGGTGTGCGGCGACCTGTATGATTTTTTGCGCTATGGCCCGCAGCAACTGGGCATCGCGCTTGGCGACGTCAGCGGGAAGGGAACTGCCGCCGCGCTCTACGGCGCGGTTTCCATCGGCATCATGCGCAGCCTGGCGCCGCAGAAACTGCAGCCCGCCGAAATGTTGCGGCAGATGAACCAGCTTGTTGGAGAGCGACGAATCGAAGGGCGCTTTATGACCGCGTGTTTCGCCACCTGGCAGAAGGGCCGGCAAAAGCTCCGCGTGGCCAACGCCGGCCAGTCACAGCCTCTGCTCTACAAGAACGGCCGCTGCGATCGCATTGAACTGACGGGGTTCCCATTGGGCATTTTTGAAGACGTCTCCTACGACGAATGGGGCGTCACTCTGGAAACTGGCGATATTCTCGTATTCCATTCCGACGGCATCGCGGAAACTTATAACAGCGAAGGCCAACTTTTTGGCAACGAACGCCTGCGCAAGCTCATCGAGCAGCATCACGAAATTACCGCCGCGGAAATGGCTGATCGCGTCCTGAGCGAAGTGGACTGGTTTTCGCAAAGCGCACCGCTTTCCGACGATCGCACGCTGGTAGTCATGAAGGTGAAATGAGCGCACCGGGTAAAGCTCGGCGAAGATTGCCCTACGTCGACCCCGCAAACCACACGCCGCATTTTTCCTGGAAGAAGGTAGGCAAGTCCGCGCGTGAGGTGTTCTGTGAAAATGTGCCGCTCTCGGAAATCGCGCGCCGCTTTGAAACGCCGACCTATGCCTATAGCCGACGCGCCATAATCGACGCCTTTCACGAACTGGATCACGGCCTCCATCGGATCCCGCATCTTCTCTGTTTTGCGGTGAAGGCCAACGGCAATCTATCCCTGCTTCGGCTTCTTGCGGGCCTCGGCAGTGGCTTTGACATTGTCTCCGGCGGCGAACTCGAACACCTGGGTCACCTCGGCATCCCCGGCAAGCGCATCGTTTTTTCAGGAGTCGGAAAGACCCGCCAAGAAATCCGCGAGGCGCTTCGCTATCGTGGCAGCCGGAACAGCGACTTTGGGATTCTGCAATTCAACGTCGAATCGCCCGCGGAGCTGGAAATTTTGATTGAGGAGTCGTCGCGCCGCGGATCCAGTCATGGCAACGTGCCCGGAGTCTCCATCCGTGTGAACCCGGATGTGAAAGCGGGCGGGCATCCGCACATTGCTACCGGACTGCAGCAGCACAAGTTCGGCGTGGCCTGGCCGGACGCCCGGAAGCTGTATCTGGGGCACAGAAATACGAAAGCCATTCGCTGGCAGGGAATTAGCGCCCACATCGGCTCGCAGATTGTGGAACTGGCGCCGTTCCGCCGAGCTCTGCAGCGGCTGGCCGGGTACCTGGTCGACCTGCGCAAACAGGGAATCAAGTTGAATATTCTCGACGTTGGCGGCGGGCTTGGTGTGCGCTACACGAACGAGCGTCCAGCACCCCGTACGGCCTATGCGAAGATGATTGCGGAAGTTGTCAGCCCGCTCGGTGTAAAACTTCTTCTTGAGCCCGGGCGCTCCATCATTGCGGAATCCAGCGTGCTTCTTTCCCGGGTTATCTACAATAAGCAAAATGCCGGGAAAACGTTCGTCGTTATTGACGCGGCGATGAACGACCTGATGCGCCCCGTTCTCTACGACGCGCCGCATCCGATCACGCGCGTGGTGCAAGACGACACCCCGCAGGCGAACACCGCGAAGCGCGCCGACATTGTGGGGCCTGTCTGTGAAACAGGCGACACTTTCTTATTCGATTGGCCATTGGGGAATGTTTCGCCCGGAGAGTTGCTGGCGATCTGGGTTACCGGGGCTTATGGATTCGCGCAGTCGTCCAACTACAATGGGCGCGGCCGCCCCGCCGAAGTCCTCGTCGACGGAAAAGCGGCGAAACTCATCCGCCGCCGCGAAACGCGCAAGGATTTGCTACGCACCGACGTACTTGCCTGAAAATTACGCTTCGCCCCACTTCAACTTGTTCTTTAGAATCTCGAAATAGGTTTTGTTCGGCGGCTGAATCAGTTTCAGCCGTTCGGTTGCTCGCGTGATCCGCACGTGGTCGCCGATCTGCATTGGCACGCCGGTCTGGCCGTCCAGCGTCAGAAACACGGAATCCGAACTTTCCGACAAATCCAATTCGATCAGCGAAGTGTCCTGCACCACCACCGGACGGTCGCTCAACGTGTGCGGACAAATCGGAGTGATCAGGATCGATTCCACGCCGGGTTGCACGATCGGACCGCCGGCGGAGAGCGAATAGGCCGTCGAACCGGTCGGCGAAGCCACAATCAATCCGTCGGCGCGATACCTGCACACAAATGCGCCGTTGATGTGCAGTTCCACTTCAATCATGCGGGCCAGCGTGCCCTTGTGCACCACGGCGTCGTTCAGCACACGCTGCTGCGTAAGCAATTCGCCGTTGTGGGTGCGCTCGACAAGCAGCAACACGCGCTCTTCAACGGTAGCTTTTCCTGCCAGGGTGCTTTCGAGAGCCGGATAAAGTTCTTCGACCGTGAAGCTGGTTAGAAATCCCAGGCTGCCCATGTTGATGGGAAGAATCGGAATGCCGTGAAAGGCCGCTTCGCGGGCAGCCGCAAGAATCGTTCCGTCACCGCCAAGGACCAGCAGCAAGTCGGACTCCTGCGCCACCTGGTGCCGGGTTTTACCCCCAGCTTCGTTTTTCAGCACAGTCGCGGTCTCGTTGTCGTAAACGACTGGCAGGCCGCGCTCCTCAAGCCACTTCAGCAGCGGCGGTACCACTTCGGCGATGTTCGAGCGCCTTGGTCGTGAAATGATGCCGATTCTTTTGAAGGTAGG
The DNA here is from genome assembly GCA_035484435.1 of Vulcanimicrobiaceae bacterium. GTDB lineage: Bacteria > Acidobacteriota > Terriglobia > Acidiferrales > UBA7541 > Acidiferrum. The sequence goes on from DATHOY010000233.1 coordinate 29,429, forward strand.
TTCAGGCCGCATGGATTACCGCGATTCTACCCCAGCCGGTTTTCGCGCGTGAAGGAAATACTCCTGGTTCCCTTCGGCCCCGGGGAGACGGCTGGGAGCGACGCCCAGAACCTGCAACCCGGCGGCCTCCATCGCTTTTTGCACACTCGCCACGGCCTTATCGTGCAACGGTTTCTCCCGCACGATTCCCCCTTCGGCCACGTCCTCTCGCTCCAGCTCGAACTGCGGTTTGACCAGGATCAGCAGGTCGGCTCCCGCCTTCGCACACGCAGAGGCCCCGCCCAGGATTTTCGTGACGGAAATAAAGGAAACGTCGGCAACTACCAAATCCACAGCCTCCGGCAAATCATGCGCCGCCAGCTCCCGCGCGTTCTTTTCGATGCGCACCACGCGCGGATCGCCACGAAGCTTCCAGGCTAACTGGTCGGTATTCACATCCACCGCATAAACGCGCACTGCCCCGTTCTGCAGCAGGCAATCAGTGAACCCGCCGGTCGAGGCGCCAATATCGAGGCACGTTTTGCCCGCGGCGGTGACGTGAAAATCCTCCAGCGCTCCCTCCAGCTTTATTCCGCCACGACTGGCGTATTTCTGCTGCCGGCTATGGACTTCGATGTGAGCGGTCTCCGGCAGGATAAGTCCGGCCTTGTCGGCGCGTTGCTGCTCCACTTCCACTTCGCCGGCTAGGATCATCGCCTGTGCTTTGTGGCTGGACTCAGCCAGACCCCGCTCCACCAGAAGGACGTCCAGCCGCTTGCGCTCGGTTTTTGCATTCATGGAAAGTGGCTTTAGGCGCGGCGAAGCACCAGGAACTCCGCGATCGTTCGCAAACGATCGGCGCGCTCGCCATACGCGTCCAGTTCGGCAATGCCTTTGTCGGCCAGGTCTTTCGCGATCTGGTGTGAGTGTTCGAGGCCATAAACGGCCGGGTAGGTTGCCTTCTGCTGCGCGATATCTTTACCCGCCGTCTTGCCCAGCGCTGCTGAAGATTCTTCGACGTCCAGGATGTCGTCGGTAACCTGAAACGCCCAGCCAATCGTTTCGCCAAATCGGCGGAGTCGCGCGACGTCGTCCGCGGGAGCGCCAGCGCAGAGCGCGCCGGAAGTAATGGAAGCGCGAATCAGAGCCGCCGTTTTCGAACGGTGGATGTACTCGAGCATCTCCGGGCTCACCTGCTTGCCCTCTGCTTCGAGGTCGGCAACCTGCCCGCCGACCATGCCTTTCACAGTGCCCGCCGACGAGGCGATCTCGGTCACCATCGCTACGCGGCGCTCGGCGGCAACCGGTGCGGCGGCAATCGTTTCGAATGCCAGGGTCAGCAGCGCGTCGCCCGCCAGAATTGCCGTCGCCTCGCCAAATTTCTTGTGGCTTGTCGGTTTCCCCCGGCGGAGATCGTCGTTATCCAGCGCCGGCAGATCGTCGTGAATCAGGGAATAGGTGTGGATGAACTCAATCGCGCATCCTGGATACAGAGCCGGAAAAACTTCCGCCTCAAAAATCCGCGCGGATTCCAAGGTCAGAATCGGGCGGACGCGCTTGCCCCCGGCAAACACCGAATAGCGCATGGCGGTATGGATAGAGGAAGGTTGCGCCGATTCCGCGGGCAACAGTTTTTCCAGTTGCGCGTCAACCGCCAGCCGGTCTTCTTCAAAAAAAGGAGGAAGCTTCATCGGATTGAGGGAAGCTCCAGGTAGAGCCATTGGCAGTCGCTCACGATTCGTTCTCGCCTTCGGCTTCAAACGGTTCAGCGGCCATCTTGCCATCGGCTTTCTTGAGCAGGATTTCGACGCGCCCTTCGGCTTCTTCCAGTTGTTTCTGGCATTCGCGCGACAGCCCGACGCCTTCCTCAAACAATTTCATCGCTTCGTCCAATGAAAGCTGCGGACTCTCCAGGCGGCGCACCACTTCCTCCAGCCGCGCCAGCGAGCGTTCAAAATCCGGTTTTTTCTGAGGTTCCGGTTTCTTTGCAGCAGGTTGATTCACGCCATCCGCCAGTCGCCCTCGAACTGAGCAAAATTGGAATTCCGATCTGCCACGACTACTTCTGACAACACTTGCAATAATAAGTCGATCGCCCGCCCTGCTCGGCCCGTTCGATCGACTGGCCGCACCGCCGGCACGGCAGTCCCTCGCGCTGGTACGCCCGCAAAATCGCTTCCAATCCTTGAAACCACCACTTCGGGTCACGAAAGTCCGGCGCGGGGTACTGACAACATTCTAGTGCACGCCGGAGAACGTACACAATCGCTTTATGAAGTTTCGCCGATTGCTTCTTGTCCAGCGAATTCGCCCGCCCCCATGGGTCCAATCGCGCACGCCACAAGGCTTCCGCTGAATAGATATTTCCGATCCCGGCAATGTGCGTCTGATCCAGAAGAAATTCCTTCAGCGGGCGCTTTGATCTGGACAGTCGAGCGTAAAGTTCCGTTGACGTGAATTTCTTCGCAAACGCATCCATTCCAAGCTTCCGCAGCGGTGGGCACGCTTCGTCTGACTCCCACGCATGCACACGCCCGAAATGGCGTCGATCCGCAAATCCCAGCACGCCCTTTGTCAACTCCAGCGCCACATCCACGTGCACGCCATCTTCACTGGCGTTTGCCCGCTCCAGCAACTCTTTTGCGCCGGAAAACCAAATCAGCTGCCCGTCGAAACGAAAATGAATCTCTATCAGGCCGCAGTCCAGCTTCAGGAACAGATATTTTCCCTTGCGAAACACATCCTGGATGCGGCGGCCCTCCACAAGCCGCGCGGCGTCGACTGGAGCTTGCGGTTTCAACGCGATCGGATGAAACACATGCAGGCAGCGAATGCGTTGCCCCTTCACCAACGGGCGGAGGGCCCGCGCGACCGCTTCAACCTCTGGAAGTTCAGGCATGGAGAATACTGAGCCTGTATCAATTCGCGGGTTTCAGAGTCAGCAGATGCTTCTTCGTCTTGGCTTCCGCGGCGTCGCTGAATGGTTCGTAGATCGGTTTGCCATCGAACCAATAGGAAAACTGGTCCGTGTAATGCTCGCTGCCGGGTTGCCCGGATTGCCCCGCGGGAATCAGCAGGATGGATTGGTCCCAGTCTCCCAGATTCGCCACGAAGCGTTCCGAAGGCCCGTGGCGGTGCGAGGCTGCACGGGGACTGAAGAGTGTTCCGGCCTGCGCCTGCCCGGATTTGCTCAGTAATTTTTTCAGAACTCCTTCGCGCCCGATCGGGTGCAGCATTTCCAGTTCGTTGAACCGCTTCCACGCCCAATCGTCCGGGTCGCTGCTGTGAGTCTCTTCTTCCAAGCGCTTCACGGCCCGGTCCGCCGCGGCGCTGAGTAACTCGTCATAATTCTTGAATTCCGCTGGAAGCCAGCGGACTGGGCGCTCCGTCAGCACTTTTTGCAGAAACGCCAGCCTGCGCCAGGAGTAAAGCTTGGTGTCCTGGCCCAGGTGGGGTTCCAGAATCAGATCCAGCGCGCGGTACATCGCCGCATCCAGAAACGTCACCACGGAGGAGTTCACATCCGCAATTCCGTTCCAGTCCTTGGCCTGCTGAATCAATTTTTGCGCGCGCGGATCCTTTGGCGGGGCAATCCTGGCCGCAGCCACCAATTGCTCGCCTATGAACGCGTGCGGATAGCTGTAGGTATCCGTTTGCACTTTCAGCATGTCCTCCGGCCGCAAGTCATGCTTGTCGTGCAGCAGGTCAAAAATTCTCGCGGTGCGGTAGGGTTCTTCCCAGCGGTCCGTCAAATACGGTTTGTAGTCCGGACCAGCCATCCGCGCATTCGCAGTGACAATCAGGCCGCTCTCCGGGTTGAAACTTTGCGGCAGTTGCTCAAACGGGATGTAGCCCGTCCACTCGTACTCGTCCGTATCTCCCGGCACGGGAATTTCGCCATGCCCCTTTTTGCGGATCGGCACTCTCGCCGCCATTACGTACCCAATATTCCCATCCACGTCGGCATAGACCGCGTTCTGTGCCGGGCCCCACACTTGCCGCATCACTTCCCGAAACTGTTTCCAGTTGCGCGCCTTCCCCAGCCAGTTGTAGCTGTTTGCCAATCCTCCAGGTTCCAGAGCGGTCCATCGCATCGCGTAGGATTTTTCGCCCTCGTTCTGCAACACCGGGCCGTGGCGCGTCACCACCAGCCGCATGTGCTCGTCTGGCGCGCCCTTCACCTTAATTATTTCGTCGTAGACATCCGCTTTTTTCCATTTGCCGTTGACGCGATATTCATCCGGATTTACCGGATTGAAAGTCTCGATATAAATGTCCAGCACATCCGCGCCGTTATTCGTAAAGCCCCAGGCGATGCGGTCGTTGTGTCCGATGATCACCAGCGGGGCGCCCGGAAAGGTAATTCCTTTCACGTTCCATCCCGGCGCAGTTACGTGGATTTCGTACCAGATCGGAGGAATCGTCAATTCCAGATGCGTGTCGTTGGCCAGCAGCGGTTTTCCCGTCGCTGTGTGCGCGCCATTCACCACCCAGTTGTTGCTGCCGAGTGTCCCGCGAATGTCATGCTGCCCGGCGCGCAGCCAGTGCTCCACCTGGCCGGCGAACAGCGAAGTGAGGTCCGGCTTCGACATGGATTCGGGCAAATCCGGAGCGATCAGACTGGCCTTCAGCACATCCTCGCTGTCCATTTCGTCTTCATCGTCTTCTTCGTCATCCGCGTCGGGATTGGCCTTTTCCTTTACATTCGGGTCGCCCACGACAAAATGATCCATCGAGGATTCGTCGCTGAAGAGATCCTTCGCAAGTTCAGCTCCCGCTTTTGCCGCGACCACGGCTCGATGAATCTCCCGTTCCCTTGTATCCGTCAGCGTCCGGTACATATAACCCGTCAACACCAGTGAATCCGTCGGCAGCCACGGTTGCGGCTTATATTTCAGCAGCGTGAATTCCATCGGCAGCGTTTCCTGGTGTTGCTCGATAAACCGGTTAACACCCCGCGCATACGCTTCCAGAAGTTTCTTCGAGTCCGAATTCATCTCCTGAAAATCTCGCTCCGCCGCCCGGCCAAAATTCAAATTCCGAAAATCCTTGTCAATCAACAGCGTTTTCGGGCCGAGAATTTCCGATAACTGCCCGCGTGACGCGCGGCGCAGCAGGTCCATCTGCCACAGACGATCCTGCGCCACCACGTATCCCTGCGCCTCCACGGCGTCTTCCACCGAACCGGCGCGGATGTGCGGCACGCCCCAATTGTCGCGCTCCACCGTAACTTCGCCCTGAAGTCCGGGCAAAGTCGCAATGCCGTTCAGTTGCGGAAGGGGGCGGTAGACCAGCCACCAGATGCCGGTGGCTAGAATGATCACAAAAATGGCGATTACGGCGAGCAGGGAACGCAGGACGGTGCGCAAAGCGAGTTTCACCTCGAGGTAGAAGTGTTCAGTTTAGAGGACGCCGCCACCCCGTGCAACCTGCCCTGTTACGCGGCCGGAAGCGCGAATTTGTCCTGCAAAGTTTCGATTCCTTCGATTCGACAACCGCGTTCCACGCCCTCCTCTTTCCACCCAAATCTGCTGTTACAATGCCGACTGGAGGTTCTCTCCGCGGAATGTTCCTGGTCCGGCTTATTGGAGTGCTTGTGCTGGTGGCCCTGAACGGTTTCTTCGCCGCCGTCGAGTTCTCGCTTGTTGCGGTGCGCCTCTCGCGCGTGCGCCAGTTGGTGGCCAAGGGCAGTTCCCAGGCGAGAATCGTCGAGCAGCTCCTCTCAGATCTTCACCGCGTAGTTTCCGGCGTCCAGGTGGGCATTACACTGAGCAGTCTGGCTATCGGTGCCCTGGGCCAATCCACGCTTGCAAATCTCTTTCAGAGCCTCTTGCCGGCGGAGGGCAGCATGCGCGTGCTCTTCTTCGCCCACGCTGCCGCGCTCGTGCTTTCTTTCGCGATACTCAGCGCCATCCACGTGGTTTTTGGCGAGCTCGTGCCCAAGACCATCAGCCTGGCGCGCGCGGAGCGCATCGCCCTGATGGTGGCGCGCCCTTTCGCGTGGTTTCTGAACTCATTCCGCTGGGCCATTGATCTCCTCGACGGGATTTCCGGCGCCATTGTTCGCGCACTCGGAGTTGTGCGGCCAACGGGGCACGGAGTCGCTCATTCCACCGAAGAGTTGCAAATTCAGATTCAGCAAGCGCGGGAGCGGGGATTGCTCGCGGTCGGCGAAGAAAAATTCATTCTCAGTGCCATCGAACTCAGCCAGTTGCAGGTGCGCGAGATCATGGTTTCCCGCCCAGACATGCACACGCTCCCTGTGGAAGCTTCGCTCGATGAAGTCATGAAAGTTTTTGCCACCACACAACGTTCACGCATCCCTGTCTATCGCGGCACGGTGGATCACGTTCTCGGCTTTGTTCATATCAAGGACATGATGTGGGTGCTGCTCGACCGCGAGCGCCGCCTGGAAGAGAAGCTCGCTTCCGGGGCGCCTTTCGACCTGCGCCGGGTTCTCCGTGAAATCCTGATCGTTCCTGAAACCAAGCCCGCCAGCGAGCTGTTGATGGAACTCCGCGCGCGGCATGTCGGCATGGCCATGGTTGTGGACGAATTCGGCAGCATCCTTGGATTGGTGACGAAGGAAGACCTTCTCGAACAACTTGTGGGCGAAATTCACGACGAATTCGACGTTGTTGAGCGCCCGCTGACACTCTCTGACGGTGCCATCGTATTCGACGCGGGCCTCAACGTCCGGGACCTGGATTCGCAGTACAACATCACCCTGCCGGAAGATCCGGCGTACGCCACCGTCGGCGGCTTCGTGATGGCCCAGCTAGGATTCATTCCGCGCGGCGGTGAAAGTTTCGAGTACGGCCTCTATCGTTTTTCCGTGATGGAAGTGGACGGCCGCCGCGTGGCGCGCGTCAAAATCCAGCGGCTGCGGGAACCGGAAGAAAAAAGGACGGAAGCGACTGCGGCCACAAACGCTGTGACCGCTTCGAAAGAAAAGTCAAAAGGGAAGGGGCGCTAGGTTATCCTTTGCGGCGATTTTGGCCTATTCTTCAAAATTCAGTAGCCGAAGAAATTCCGTAGAGTGTCAGGATGGACAAGATTCGATAGTGCGGCGTTGAGTTTCGTGGGGCTGCCGTAGACAATGAACGCGTGAGTCCGCAAAAGCACCGGATCGCCGATTACCTACGGCCCAAAACGTTGACGATGTTGTTGATCGGCTTTTCTTCCGGCCTCCCCTTTTATTTGGTCGGCAACACGTTGGGTTACTGGCTGCGCGATGAACACACCTCGCTGACCGCGATCGGATTTCTCTCCTGGGTGGGCATCGCCTATTCGCTGAAGTTTCTGTGGGCGCCTTTGATCGATCGTGTGGACTTGCCGCTGTTTAAGCGTCTCGGGCATCGGCGCGGATGGATGATGTTCGCGCAGATCGTCGTCGGACTAGCGCTTGCCGCCATGGGCGGAATTGGCACAAAAGTCGGGCTCGCCCGGCTGGGTGCTTTTGCACTCATCGTCGCCTTTGCTTCAGCAACCCAGGACATCGTGGTCGATGCCTGGCGAATTGAATCGGCAAGCGACGGAGAAGAACAAGGCCTCCTCGCCTCTGCCTATCAGTTCAGCTACCGGCTGGCGCTCCTTTGTGCAGACTCCGTTATCCTCATTGTGGCGGCGGCCGTGGGCTGGCGAATGTCCTACGGTATCTACGGCGCGTTTATGGCCGTCGGAGTGATCGCCACATGGTTTGCAAAAGAACCGGAGCGCGCGAATGCGGCGATGGATGGAAAGGGCGAAGCGCCGGTTTGGCGACGTTTCTTTGACGCTGTTGTAGGCCCCTTCATCGCTTTCTTTCGTGCGCACGGTTGGGTCGCACTGGTGATGTTAGCGGCCATCAGCCTCTACCGGATACCGGACTTCATGATGGGTCCGATGGCGAATCCGTACTACCACGACCTCGGCCTTACGAAGCAGACGGTTGGAGCCGTGCGCGGCTCGATTGGGCTCTTCGCTACGTTTGCTGGCATCGCAGCGGGCGGATACTGCTCGCTGAAGCTTGGGTACATGCGCGCTCTTATAATCGGGGGAGTTTTACAGGCGGCTGCGACAGCAGCGTTTGCGACGCTCGCGTTCGCGGGCTTGAGCATCCGCCTTTTCGCGCTGATCATGGTTGGTGACAACTTCAGCCTCAGCTTTGCGGGCGTTGCGCTCGTTGCGTATATGTCGAGTCTCACCAATCTGGGATACACCGCCACGCAGTATGCGCTCTTGAGTTCAACGTATGCCTGGTTGGGAAAGATCTTGAAGGGGTTTTCCGGCGCCGCGGTCGAACATCTGAGCTCCGCGCACGGACTCATTCACGCCTACGGCATTTTCTTTATCATTTGCGGACTGACCGGCGTGCCTGGTGTCCTTCTGTTCGCGGCATTGGATTACTGGCACAGGCGGAAGCAACCGGCGCCAGCCGTCGCTGCCTAGTAAAGTCTTCCGTTGTAGAGAAAAGCCACTATCCGGTCGTCGCGCCGCGGTATCCCCTCGCTTAACGAGAACAGCCCCTGACCATTTAGAATGAGGTGGCCCGACCACCGCTTTGAGGCCCGGAGGGCCGCCATATATTAGCCCAGGGCGTAAGCCCTGGGACAACGCCCCAAAACACAACAAGCCCCGGAGGGGCGACAGATCCTATCGGCAACTCGAATCTGTCGCCCCTCCGGGGCTCGCATCTCACACAGCATTGAACCCACCGCTTACGCGGTGGGCTAATATGTGTCGCGCCTCTGGCGCTGGGTCCTCTCGCGACCTATCCCTTATTCAGCAAAACCGGCGTCCCTCTTCCCAATCCAAGCGTTTTCGAAGCGCTTCCCTTGTTCACGCCAATTTCCAGATTGCCGCTTGATCCCAAATACGCGATTGTTTCGCCGGCACTTCCGTTCGCGAAGGTTGGCACCAGCTTGCTGATCGCGTGGCTGCCCACCTGCAAATTGATTTCGCCTTTTTCAACCGCGCCTGCCGGCAGATCTTCTTCGCGGAAATTCGTGATCAGGTTGCCGAAGGCATCCACTTTCAGCACCACGCCCTTTAGCAAGCCGTCGGCTTCTTTTGGCCGCGGCAACGCAAACCGCTTGAAGTCCGTAATCTCTTCGCCCATGCTGCCGGGCTGCCAGTTCTTCGAAAGCCACCCCGCCACCGGCGCAAAAACGTCGCGCCCGTGAAACGTCTTGCTCACCGGATGCAGAAAGTAATGCTCGGCGGTCAGGTGGCGCACCAGGAAATTCTGCTCTTTCTCAAATACGCCCGAGAGCACGCCATTATCCGGCGCAAGAAAATATTGATTCTGTCCGCTCACAATCAGCGGCCGCCGGTCCGTTCCCACGCCGGGGTCAACCACTACTACGTGAATCGTGCGCGGCGGAAAATAAGAATAGGCGTTGGCAATGGCGGTTGCGCCATCAAGCAAATCGAATGGCGTCACCCCGTGGGTGATGTCCACAATCTGGACGTCGGGATTGATTTTCAGGATGACGCCCTTCAGCACGCCCACCAGGTGGTCGTTAGTGCCGTAATCGGTCGTCAACGTAATGATCGGATTCGTCAAGACTCTCTCCCTCTGGATTCTCAAAAGTGGGGATTACTCGCAGGATGGAGAGGCATCCCGCATCTTCGACGCTATCCGACGCCGCCCCCCGAATCAAGAAAAGCCGCGCTCCCACGCCGCGCATCCGCCAATGCCGGTGCCTCTGCCAGTGATTTCCTGTTATCTGCTCACTGGTCGCTGTTATCCTGCGTAACTGCGGGGTCGCTTGCGTTCCCGGAGTGCCCATCGTACGATTTTAAATTGGTGTGTCACCCGGATTTTGCACAGCAGAGTCGTGTGTCTCGCCGGGCCAGGAAATGCGGTTCCCGCGTTCCTGCTAGTCGGTCCAGGAGAATCTCCGAATGAAATCGGTCGTTGTGGTTGGTGCGCAGTGGGGAGATGAAGGCAAGGGCAAGGTTGTCGATTATCTGGCGGGATCGTTCGATTACATCGCGCGCGTCGCCGGAGGCCACAATGCCGGCCACACCGTAATCATCGGCAAGGATCGTTACGTTCTGCAGCTTATCCCGTGCGGCATTCTGAGGCCAAAGCAGCATGTAATCATCGGCCCGGGCGTGGTCGTCGATCCCTCCGCCCTCGTCAACGAAATCGAAATGCTCGAAAAAGTTGGCGTCAGCGTAGCCGGACGCCTGCACGTCAGCAATCGCGCCCATCTAATCTTTCCGTATCACCGCGAATTGGACAAAGCCGCCGAAGCCGCGCGCGGCGAAAATAAGATCGGCACCACTTCGCGCGGCATCGGGCCGGCCTATGAAGACAAGATGGCTCGCCGAGGGCTGCGCATGGTGGACCTGCTCGATCCCGAGCTCTTTCGCGAAAAAGCCGCCCGCGTGGTCGCCGAGAAAAATCGCATTGCCCGCGGAGCCTACGGCGCCGATGTGGATTTCACCCACGAAGTCGAAGAGACGCTGCGGCTTGGCGAAAAAATCAAAGGCTACATCTGCGATACGGCTGAGCTCGCTAATCGCGCGCTCGACGAAGGCAAGTCCGTCCTTTTTGAAGGCGCGCAGGGCACGATGCTTGACATCGATCACGGCACCTATCCCTTCGTCACCTCCTCCAGCGCCACCTCCGGCGGCGCTACCACCGGCACAGGCGTTCCCCCCACCAAGATTCGCCACGTCCTCGGCATTTCGAAGGCCTACACCACGCGCGTTGGCGGCGGCCCGTTCCCGACGGAAATGCCGGACCTCGAGGCCAAAGAAGTTCGCGAGCGGGGCAAGGAATTCGGCGCCGTCACTGGACGCCCACGCCGCTGCGGTTGGCTGGACCTGGCCGAACTACGCTACGCCAAAATGATCAACGGCATCGATTCGCTGGTGGTCACGAAGCTCGACGTGTTCGACACGCAGCGAGAAATCCGCGTGGGCGTCGGTTACACCTATAAAGGCTCACCCATTCACGAAATGCCCGCCTCCGCCGAAGTCTACGAGCGCGTCACGCCGGTCTACAAAACGCTCCCCGGCTGGTGCGAGTCGACGTACGGGCTCAAGGACGCCTCCAAGCTCCCCAAAGCCGCCATCGACTATCTCCGCTTCGTCTCCGACTATCTCCAAGTCGAAATCGGCATGATCTCCACCGGGCCCGAGCGCGACGCCACCATCATCCAGCCCGGCACCCCCCTCGCCCGCTGGCTGTAGTTCTTAAGCCGAGCTTACTTCACTGACATTAGGGCTTGAGGGTGCCCCATCCTTCGCGAAGTTTGCGAAGGGTGGGCTCTTACGATCGATAGGCAGCCAGTTTCTTCTCTTCGTTCTTGCTTTCCACTTCTTTTGCACACCCAACTCCCGCGAATGCATTCTCGCGCTACAATGACTGTTCTTTCATTCTCAAGGACGCCTGAATGCTCCCGTTCCAAGACGCACGCAAACTCGTTATCCAAAAAACCACGCCGCATCTCCTCACTCACCCGCGCCAAGTCGCAAGAAAGAAGCTTGCTGATGCCCTCGGTGACGCCCTTGCGCAGGAAGTCCGCTCCGACCGCGACTATCCCCCGTTCGACCGCTCCACCCGCGATGGCTACGCCGTCCGCGCTTCCGACGCAGGCGCTGGCACAACTCTGCGGTGCGTCGGCGAAATCAAAGCCGGCGACTCGGTTACCCAACCGCTCGCCCCTGCCACATGTATTCAGATCATGACCGGTGCCGCAGTCCCTGTAGGGGCCGACGCCGTGGTGATGATCGAATTCACGGAACGCGCCGGTGACAACGTAGCCTTCCAGCGTGCCACCAACGCCAGCCAGAATTTCGTCAAGAAGGGAAGCGAAGCCCGTTCAGGCGACATTGCGCTGAAACCCGGCCTGCGCCTCGGCTTTGCCGAACTTGCCCTCGCGGCCCAAGTTGGCGCCGCCGAGCTGCTCTGCGCCCGTCGTCCGCGTGTGGCGATCCTTTCCACCGGCGACGAAGTTGTCCCTGTCACTGAGACGCCGGGCCCATTTCACATTCGCAACAGCAACAGCGTCTCGCTGGCAGCGCAAGTCCGTCTGGCCGGCGGCGAGCCCGTGCCGCTTGGCAACGCGCTTGATCGCGTGGACGACCTCGGCGCCAAAATCGAACTCGGCCTCAAGGAAGACATCCTGGTGCTTTCGGGCGGGGTTTCCATGGGCAAGTACGACCTCGTCGAAACCGTCCTGAAATCCCTCGGCGCAGAATTTTATTTTGACGCCGTCGCCATCCGTCCGGGCAAGCCCGCCGTCTTCGGCCGCTGCCGAGACACCTTCGTCTTTGGCTTACCGGGCAATCCTGTTTCCACCATGGTCACCTTCCAACTCTTTGTCACGCCCGCGATCGACGTCCTTGGCGGCGCCCACCCTCGGCCACTTCCACTACTCGAAGCCAACCTCACCAAAACGCTTCACGAAAAGCCTGGCCTCGCTCACTTCCTCCCCGCTCATTTCGAATGGACCGGCATCTCACCCGAAGTTTGCCCGCTCTCCTGGCAGGGGTCCGGCGACATCGCCGCGCTGACTCACGCCAACTGTTTCATCGTCGTTCCGGCTGACCGCCAGGACATTCCCGCAGGAGAGAAAGTTTCCGTTCTGCCGCGCCTCGACGTAATCTAATTTTGAGTGCAGGAGCGCAGCTCCCGCTTTTGGGGTGTAACGAATTACCTACCAATCAAAATGCCAAAACTCTCTCACTACACCACCCGCGGCGAAGTCAGCATGGTTGACGTCTCCGCCAAAGCGGTCACCACCCGCACCGCGATAGCCCATGCGTTCGTCCGCATGTCGCCGAAAGTTCTCCGTGCCGTCCGCCGCCTGAAAAATCCCAAAGGCAATCCCCTCGAAATCGCCCGCATTGCCGGAATCGCAGCCGCCAAGCGTACCGCGGAGTGGATACCTCTTTGTCACCCCATCCCTCTCACCCACATTGATGTGACCCCTCGCCTGTGCAAAGATGGAGTGGAACTCCAGTCCCGGGCAACCGCCGCGGCGCAAACAGGCGTGGAGATGGAAGCGCTGGTCGCGGTTACCTGTGCCGCTCTCACGGTCTACGACATGTGCAAGGCACTCGACAAGGGAATTGAAATCGCGCACATCCACCTGTTGGAAAAAACGGGTGGAAAAAGCGGCGATTACCTACGTCATTCCAAGCGAAAAATCCGGGCAGGCCGCAAATGACCGCCGCTGCCGGCAAAACCGTCAAACTGCTGCTTGCGGATGACAATCCGCTGATGCGCGACCTGGTCTCCAAGTCCCTGGAACCGTTCTGCGAAGTCGTGATCGCCGCGGACGGCGCCGATGCGCTGCTCAAAGTGATTGACGATCCTCCCGACGTCATCCTTTGCGATTACAAAATGCCGGGTCTCGATGGCCGCCAGCTTTTCGAAAAACTTCGCGGTCGCGAAGCCACGCGCCACATCCCGTTCCTGTTCATGGCCAGCCGCACGGATATTGAGGAAAAACTCCGTCCCCTGGTGGATGGCGTCGAGGATTTCATCGCCAAGCCATTCTTGGCCAAAGACCTCGTTCGCATGGCCAAGAAAATTGTGGACCGCCTGCATCTTGAAAAGCTGCAGAAGCGCGCTTCGCGCCCCGGCGTCATTCAAGGCCGCCTCGAAGAAATGAGCATGATCGATCTGATGCAGTCGCTCGAAATGGGTCAGAAATCCTGTCGCCTGCAAGTGCACAAAGGCGCCGAGGCTGGCGAACTGTTTTTCTCAAGCGGTCAGTGCCGCGACGCAAAAATCGGCACGCTCGTCGGCGACGACGCCGTCTATAAAGTTTTGCTGTGGACCGAAGGCGAGTTTGAAATTGACTTCAACGCCGCCAACGCTTCGTCCAATACCACCACCACGCGCAACACTACCGGCTTGCTGATGGAAGCCATGCGCCTGATGGACGAAGCCAGCCGCGACGCGGTTCCCTCAAATTGACCGCCCCTATGCGTGTTGCTGTGCTTACCATCAGCGACTCGGTCGCCCGCGACGAGCGCATTGACCTCTCCGGCCCCGCTGTTGTCCAACGGTGCCGCGAGCTTGGCTGGGAGGTCACCTCGTCTCTGAAGTGTTCCGATGATCCCGGCCAGGTGCGTTCGCATCTCCGCCAGCTTGCCGATTCGCGCCGAGTCGATTTGATTCTTACGACGGGCGGCACGGGCCTTGGACCCCGCGACAACACGCCTGAAGCTACGCTCGACATTGCCGAAAAAGTGATCCCCGGCCTCGCCGAAGAGATGCGCCGCAAGGGCGCCGAGTTGACTCCGAACGCCATCTTGTCCCGCGGCGTTGCCGTCGTCCGCAATCTATCCCTGATTCTCAATCTCCCAGGCAGCCCCAAAGGCGCCGTCGAATCGCTCGACACCCTGGCGCAACTCCTCCCCCACGCGCTCCAGGTCCTCCACGGCGCCCGTCACGACTGAACTTTTTGAGTGCGGGAGCGAAGCTCCCGCTTTGCGCAATCCAGCCAGTTAGAAATTCGTATTGGGAGAGAATTCAGACAGGCTGCAGGGAAGAGCGAACTTCCTTCGTCGATTGGGTATCCTGGGCCTGCGCCAACGTCATCTTGTAATGCAGCCGGAGTATAGTAAGCCCCACAAACGTAATTTCGTGATCCGTGCGGAGTACGCCCTCTTCATCCACGTACACGTGAAAAATCTCGTGAAGAGTTTTGAAATTTCGCACCCGCCAATGGTCGCCGCCCGATTCCACTATGCGGTAAAATCCCGACCTGCCAAACGCCGCACCGGTGGATACCAATCCGAATGTCCCATCCGCATACGCGCACGGCCGCAAATACACGCTGCTGCTTCCATAACAGGGGAATGTCACTTTCACGCAAGGATTCGCCTCTCCCGGCATTTGCGTCTCGGAATAGAGCCCGGCATAGATCACTTTTCCCGTCGAGCGGAATCTGCGCAGCCAGCCGGTATAGGCAAGCTTCCCGGAACTTGGTTCGCGCAACTGCACGATCTCGCTGGTCATCCCCTTCGCCACTTCCAGTGACGAAATTGGAAAATTCAGCTGGTCCATCCGCCGGCTGATGAATTCCACCAGCAGCCAAAGCACAAATTTTCCTGCGAAATACACTTCGCTCCAGACTTCGAGCTTGTAGAGCGCCGTGTGCTCGTAAAAATGCCGGATTCGCGGGTCCACCCGATCCGGATCGAACGACGGCCCGCGCAAGTTCTCAAAACTAGAAATCAGTCCCGCATCGGGAGGCTGGCCGATCTCCAATTTTTGTTCGTCCGCAATCCGTTGGTAGACGCCCGTTCCAATCACGCCAGGTTTTCCCAGCACGCAATCGAGCCACGGGGCCTCGCTCTTGCGAATTCTTTTTCCCGTCAGCCGCACCAGCCATTCGATGCACACTTGCAGAAAAAGCCCCAACAGCGAATACACTGCCGCTCGCACGCCTGTCGGCTGTTCCTCGACGGAAATGCGCCGCTTCTCCTGTGATTTTGGGTTCAGCTGTGATTGTGGCGGCATCCTGGCCCAATTATCCCATTCTCCGGCAAAGCCAAGATTCGAAATCGGCGCAAGTTTCCGGGGCGTTACGCTGCATTGCAATCGTGTTTTGGGGCGCCGAAGCTATTTTTCAACGATGGGCAACACCACTCGTGAGGCGTGCTCCGCGTCGAGATGCAGCGTGATCTGCCCTATCCGGCTTTCTTTGGACACAATTTCGGATTCGCCCGTCTGCAAATTCCTGGAAAAGTGCGGATAAAAGGCTCCGCTGATCTGGATGCGAATCTTGTGTCCCTTCAGGAAAGTGTTGCTTGTCAGCATCCTATCCAGCGATAACTTGTAAATCTTTCCCGGCTCCAGCAATTCGGGTTTGAGCGTTTCCTTCCGCCAACTTGCCCGCAGCACATCCAGCCCAGGGCTCATCAAGTTAAATGCCGTGCCATCCGGCGCCACATCCAACAGTCTGACCCACAGATCAAAATCCTTCACGTCTGCCGACACATACATCTCCGCCGTAATCGGCCCTGTGACTTCCGTATCCTTCGCCATCGGCTCGCTGTCAAAAACCAGCACGTCTTTCCGGCGTGCCAGCGCCCGGTAATCATGTGCGCCGTAAGCGTCGTAGGTATCCGCGACCGGATGCGAAGGATCGGAGGTCAACGAAGCAGTCTTTGCGGCCGACGTAACTCCAGCACTCAATAGCTTTCCCGTTCGGCTTTCCCCGGAATCCGCCGCGAGATAGAGCGAGGTTGCCCGCGACCGCTGCAGCGGCCAGGACTTTTCGTCCCGCCATGTATTCGATCCCATCACAAAAATGCGCACCGGCGTTTCCTTCTCGACGCCGTTGTCGATGCCGCGCAAGTAGTGATCCATCCAGCGCAAAATCAGCTCGTCGTAATCCACCGGCGCGGTTGGGCCGAAATCTCGCTCGCCGCTCTTCCGCGTATCCTGGGCCCCGTGGGTCCATGGTCCAATGATGGTCCGGGCCGCTGGGTCCTTCGCGCCTTTTCGTGCCGCCAATAAACCGTTGAAATTTATCGTCGCGCCGTCCGGCCCGTAGGCTTCGTCATACCACCCCGAAAAATTCAGCACCGCGCAATGGACGCGGTCATATTTGTTCCGCAGCTCTGCCCAGTCCCACCAGGGATCCGCCGGCGCGTGGGCAAGCCACTGATAATAGTATGGTGCCGCTTCTTTCAAGTCCGGCAATTCCTGCAGCGGCAAAAACCCTTCGAGACGCTCGTGCTCCACTTTCCACGCTGTCTTCGCTTCTTTGTGCGTTTGCGGTCCCGGCAGGTTTTTCCTCTTGCGGGCATCCGGCGCGATGTTCATCCAGATCCAGTCCAGCCAAGAACCATCGAACAATCCGCCCGAGTAAAAGAAATTGCGCGGCGTGGAAAACGTCATCGCCGGCACCATGGCCTCCAAGTGCGGGGGATTCTCGACGGCGGCCAGCCACTGCACCGCGCCCGGGTACGACAGCCCAAACGTTCCCACATTTCCATCCGACCACGGCTGCCGAGCTGCCCATTCAATCGTGTCGTAGCCGTCCTTCCCTTCATTCTGATAAGGCAAAAACTCGCCGTCGGACGCGTACCGCCCTCGCACATCCTGGATCACCACCGCATATCCTCGCACTGGCAACTTCTCGAACGTGCTCCACTCCTTTGGCGCATCTTCTTTCCCGTACGGTGTCCGGTACACGAGGGTAGGGAATCGCCCCGCCGCCTTGGGAAGCCAGACATTGGCGCGCAGAACGACGCCATCCCGCATAGGGACGGCAACATTTTTCAACACGACTCGTGACTCGGCGGCCTGGTCTTTTTCTCCGGCAAATCCGAAAAGAAAGACTCCGCACAAAATCAGCAGTCCCGGCACAGCCAATCCGATCGCTCTATGGTTTCTCATCGCGCCCCGCATTCTATCCCAGTCCATCGGCATTCGCTTGTTGACCCCTCGCCGCGCCTCCGTAACAATGATTGCACCATGACCAGCAAACTTTCCGGTAAGAAACTCGCCGTACTCGGCACGGGCAAACTAGGCGGAATTCTTCTTCGCGCTTATCTGAAACAAAATCTCTTTGTCCCGAAGAACGTTACCACGACGGTTCGCCACGAAGAGAAAGCCGCCGCGCTCGCCAGGGAACTTGGCGTTGCATCCTCCACCGACAATCGCAAGGCCGTTCGCGGGGCCGACATCGTGCTCCTTGGCGTGAAGCCCCAGGTCGTCGGCGACGTGCTGAAAGAAATCAAGCCGGAACTGGACAAGGACACGCTGGTGATCTCCGTCGCGGCTTCCGTGCCGACTGCGTATATCGAACAGCGCCTCGGCGAAAAAGTTCCCGTGATTCGGGCCATGCCGAATACGTGTTCCATCGTAGGCACCGGCATGACCGGCATCTGCAAAGGAGCCAACGCCTCCGCCGAGCATCTTGAAATTGCCAAAGCGCTCTTCGACGCGGTTGGCCGCACCGTCGTTGTCGACGAAAAAAATATGGACGCGGTCACCGGCCTTTCTGCCAGCGGACCGGCATTCGCCTATATCATTCTCGAATCTCTCGCCGAAGCCGGCGTCAAAGTTGGCCTCCCTCGCGACGTTGCGACTCTGCTTGCCGCGCAAACGATGAAGGGCTCCGCCAGTGTCGTCCTTGAGACTGGCGACCATCCCGCGCTGCTGAAAGACTCCGTTACCACGCCCGCCGGTTGCACCATCGACGGCATCATGGAACTTGAGGAAGGGAAGCTCCGCGTCACGCTGATTAAGGCCGTAGTGAAAGCTACGCAACGCGCGGGTGAACTTCTCTTCGATAAATAGCGCGTTCGTTGTACGGTACTTTTAAGGCCGCTCTCATGCGGTCTTTCGACTCAACTTGCTGTTCCGGAGGATCCGCGGATGCGTTTGTTCGCCCGGCGTGGTTTTTCTCTCTTTCTCTTGTATCTATGCTTGCCCTGGCTCGTCTCCGCGCAGGCAGCCAAAGAACCGGCGGCGCCCAAAGTTCCCCGAAACGCGGGCTGGGCGGTGTCTGAAAAAGCGGTCACCAAGCTCGAGCAGGAATGGTTCAAAATTCAGCTTGCCCACGACTGGGACAAACTGCGCCAGCTCCTGGGCGATGATTTTCAGTTGATTGAATCCGATGGGCGTCTGGGCGACCGGGACTCGATGATCGCCGGCTACAAGGAAGAAGCATCTTCCGTCACTACGATCAGCATGACCCTTCTTGTTTCGCACGCCGTCAGCAACGACACCGTCGTTGCCACAGGACTTGACGACATCAGCCTCCGCCAGCGCGATGGCTCCATTTCTCACCGTTACGAGCGCTTCACCGATGTCTGGATCCTTCGCAATAACCAGTGGGTCTGCGTTGCGGAACAGATCACCCTCGCTCACCCAAACTAACTTCTGCTTCTGACGGGCAGCTTCCTCGGCGTGCTGTGATAACATTCGCGCTTAGACCGACGATGCCGCCAGCCTACATCCCGCTGCTGCTCTTCTTCCTGCTGGTTCTCGCTTTTCCCGTCGTCACGCTCATCGTCCTCAAATACATCCGCCCCGGCTCTGGCGGCGGCCCGCCCAAATTTCAGCCATATGAGTACGGCATTCTGCCCGAGACCAGCGCCAGTAGACCTTATTCCACCCGCTTCTACATCATCGCCATGCTCTTCATGATATTCAATGTCGAAACTGTTTTCCTTTTTCCGTGGGCCGTCTTGTTTCGCAGCTGGCTTGCGGCTCATCACGCCGGGTTTGCACTCATCCCCATGTTTGTTTTCCTGGGCATTCTCCTCGTCGGATACGTCTGGCTTTACAAAAAGGGCGCGTTCGATCTTGCCTCATAGCGATGAGCCCGATGCTCCATTCCATACTCGCGTTTGTGCAGGCCTGGTGGGTCGAACTGCTCTGCGCCTTGTTGATCGTTCTGGTTGTTCCGCTCATCGCCGTCTACATCGCGCTCGTCGAACGCAAATTTATGGCCGACGTGCAGGCGCGCCCCGACCCCATGCGCGTTGGCCCGCACGGCCTGCTGCAACAGATCCCGGATGCTCTGAAACTACTCTTCAAGGAAGACCTAATCCCCGCCAACGCCGATCAATTTATCTTTTGGTTCGCCCCGGTGCTTTCGATGACGGCCGCACTGACTTCGATGGGCGCTGTCGCGTTCGGTCCTTGGTTTCAGGTGGCGCGCGACATCAACATTGGGCTTCTCTTCGTCGTCGGCGTCAGCGCTCTCAGGCCCTTGGGAATCATTCTCGGCGGCTGGGCGTCCAACAATCACTACTCCATCATCGGCGCGCTTCGCAGCACCGCTCAGCTCATCAGTTACGAAACGACTGCGGGATTCGCGCTCGTCAGCGGCTTCCTTCTCGCCGGTACGTTGAACGTTCGCGCGATCGTCGAGATCCAGCGCACCGATCAGGCTTGGTTCGTTTTTCTCGCGCCCGTCGGCTTCTTCATCTACCTCATCGCCTCGATTGTTGAAACTAATCGTGAGCCCTTCGACCTCCCCGAAACTAAATCTGAACTCGTCGCCGGCTCCATAGCCGAGTACGGCGGGTTCCGTTGGTTGCTCTATTTCCTAGCGGAATACGCCAACAGAATCGTAGTCGCTTCCGTCGGCACTACGCTCTTCCTCGGCGGCTGGCTGCGGCCATTTCCCAACGTCCGCTGGCTCATCTGGCTGGACGCCGCACCAACGCTGCTTCTCGCTGCCGTTGGTGCGTATTGCGTGTTCAGGGCAGGAAAGCAGCCCGCGCGCGAGCAATCCCTGTTCATGTGGGCTGTCGCGCTTGCCTGCTTCGTTGTCGCGGCTATCTTCGCGCTCGCGGCACCGTTCGGTCATTTGCCGTTTGAACTCATGCACAACGGCCTTTACGGAGCGTTTTGGCTTCTCTTCAAAGTTTCCGCCTATATTTATATTTCTATGTGGCTGCGCTTCACGCTTCCGCGCTTTCGCTTCGATCAGTTCACGCGCCTCGGCTGGCACATCCTGATCCCGCTGGCCGTGATCAATGTCGTGGGTGTCAGCATCGCGCTGGCGTTGTCTTCCGAATTCGGCATAAACCGCTGGGTCGCCACGTTCATTACCACGGTTGCCGCGATTGGGGCTGCGATGCTCCTGTTGCACTGGAACGATAAATATTCGGACGCTGCCTCCGCCGCACTGCTGGCGGATTCCTCCGTTGTGGAGGGCACCCATGCTGGATAGTGTTATTTTCTACTTCTTTGCGGGCATGGCGATTGTCAGCGCCGTGCTTATGATTACGCGCCGCAACGCCATTCACAGCGCCATTTTTCTCATTACCACGCTGCTCGCCACAGCCGGTATATTCCTGCAACTCCGCGCCGAGTTTCTCTTCATCTCGCAGATCATTCTTTTCGTCGGTGGAATCATGGTGCTGTTCATTTTCGTGATCATTCTTGTCCGCCTCGACGTTCCCTTGCCGCAAGTCCGATGGCGCACGCAGAAATGGATAGCGCTGCTGGTCGCTCTCGCAGTTGGAATGGAAGCCGGAGTTGTCCTTTGGTTTGCTCGCAAGATTCCCGGTCAGGGCTTGATCTTCCCGAACCCTGCCCCGGCCGATAAGCTTCATCCCAACACGGAAGAGCTGGCAAGAAGCCTATTCGGCTCTTATCTGCTGCCATTCGAAATCGCCAGCGTTTTGCTGCTTGTCGCCATGGTCGGGGCTGTGGTGATGGCCAAGAAGAGGACCGACGCATGATGCCCATCGGCCACTACTTGTTCCTGAGCCTCGCGCTTTTCCTGATCGGCGCTATCGGCGTGATCACGCGCCGCAACGTCCTCATCGTTCTGATGTCCATCGAGTTGATCCTCAACGCCGTCAACATCAACTTGGTCGCCTTCTCGCGTTACTTCGGAGACGTTGCCGGACAGGTCTTCGCTCTCTTCATCATCGCCGCTGCCGCAGCGGAAGCTGCCGTAGGCCTGGGCATCATCATCGCCTTTTTTCGCAACCGTGAAACCGTCCTCGCCGACGAAATGGACCTGCTCAAATGGTAGTCCTCGGTCCATCGTATTCCGTTTCAAAGGCGCGCCGATGAACGCCACGGGCTATTTCCTCTCGCACCTCTGGCTCATCCCGCTTTTTCCGCTGATTAGCTCTGCGGTGATGTTTTTCTTCGGACGCCGCCTGTCGAAAGAAGCCGTCAATCTTTTCTGCGTCGGCAGCGTTTTTCTCTCGTTCCTCCACGCACTCGGCGCGGTTCTTAAACTCTTCGCGCTTCCAGTATCCCAGCGCGTTTATCAGCAAATCCTGTTTCCATGGGTCACGCCCGGCGCGATGCCCACCGCCACGGGCATGGTGAATTTCGTCGCCGACTGGGGTTATCTGCTCGACCCACTTTCCTGCGTGATGGTCATTGTCGTCACCTTTGTCGGCTTCCTGATTCACGTCTACTCGATTGGTTACATGGCGCACGAAGGCGGCTACTACCGTTTCTTCGGCTATCTCAATCTCTTCATGTTCTCGATGCTAACGCTCGTTCTCGCTAACAATCTTTTGCTCCTCTTTGTTGGCTGGGAAGGCGTGGGACTCTGCAGTTACCTACTGATCGGTTTCTATTTCCTGAAAAAATCCGCTGCCGACGCCGGCAAGAAGGCCTTCATCGTAAACCGTATCGGTGACGCCGGCTTCCTGCTTGGCCTCCTGCTGGTTGCCGCAACCTTCGGCACCGTCCGATTCACGTCGCAAGGTCTTCCTGATCCGGACGCGTTCTCCGGTATTTTGCAAACCTTAGGCGGGATGGTTGCGCAACACCAAATCGTTTATGGCGCTTCTGTGTTCACCGCCATAGCTCTGCTGCTCTTCGTCGGCGCCGCGGGAAACTCCGCTCAGATTCCGCTCTATGTCTGGCTGCCCGACGCGATGGAAGGCCCCATACCCGTCAGCGCGTTGATCCACGGCACCGCGATGGTCGTCGCGGGCGTTTACATGGTCGCGCGCATGAGCGCCATCTATCAGTTGGCTCCCGTCGCCATGGATGTCGTGGCCGTTGTCGGCGCCGCCACCGCCATCTTCGCTGCCACCCTGGCTGTCGTTCAAACCGACATCAAGAAAGTCCTCGCCTATTCCACTATCAGCCAGCTCGGGTACATGTTTCTCGCGCTAGGTGTCGGCGCATTCGCCGCCGGCGTTTTCCATCTGATGACCCACGCGTTCTTCAAGGCCCTGCTTTTTCTGGGCGCCGGCAGCGTTATCCACTCGCTCTCTGGCGAGCAGGACATCCGCAAAATGGGCGGCCTGCGCTACACGATTCCCGCAACTTCGGTCCCATTCTTGTTCGCAACCCTGGCGATCACCGGAGTGCCCGGCCTATCAGGCTTTTTCAGCAAAAACGAAATTCTTGGTCACATTTTCAATCGCCACCAAATGATGGATCGGTATCTCGTACTCTGGGTGGTTGGAATCTTCACGGCCGGCCTGACTGCTTTTTATATGTTCCGGCTGCTGTTCGAAACTTTTTACGGCATGTCCCGCGTTTCGATCGCACTGGAAGGGCACATCCACGAATCGCGGAAGACCATGACCGTTCCGCTGATGATTCTGGCCTTTTTCTCGATCGTCTCTGGCTGGTTGGCGCTTCCCATTCTCTGGGGAGAAGAAAGCCCGTTCGAGCGCTTCCTGGAACCATCTCTGCGTGGCTCGATCGCATTCGGGCGACACACCCTGTTCGCCGAGTACTCGCTTATGGCCGCCTCGGTGGCGTTCGTTGCGGTGGGCTGGTGGCTTGCCTACAAGCTCTATCTCGACAGTCCCAAGCTGCACACGAAACTCGCCGAATCCTGGCCCCGCCTGCACAATTTGCTCATCCACAAATACTACGTCGACGAAATCTACGACGCCCTGTTCGTCAACCGCATCAAGGACCTCAGCACCGCGCTAGGTTTTTTCGACTCGAAGGTAGTCGACGGCCTCGGCGTCGACGGGGCCGGATGGCTCGTGCGCCGCTTTTCCCGAATTTCCATCTGGTGGGACAAATGGGTGGTAGACGCCGTGGTGAATCTGCTTGGCCGGTTTCCCAAATTCCTCAGCATGCCCATGCGAATGTTCCAAACTGGTGTTTTTTCCACCTACGCTGTGTTCATCCTGATCGGTTTGGCAGTTTTGCTCGGGTATTACGGCCACCACGTGCAGATATTCGTGCGCACCTTGCACTGAAAGGCGATTCGCATGGAGCATTCCTCAAATCATTTCCTCAGCGTGATTCTCTTCACCCCGCTCGCGGGCGCGCTGCTCCTGCTTTTCGTTCCGCGCGAATCCCAAGTGCTCCACCGTCTGTTGGGCAATCTGTTCGGTGTCCTCGGATTTCTTGTCTCGCTTCCGCTCATGATTCATTTTCCAACTGGCAGCGGCGATTACGCGTTCAAGGAAACCGCCGACTGGATCCCCTCCATCGGCGCCAAATATTCTCTCGGGGCGGACGGCATCAGCATGCTCCTCGTCATTCTCACCACGCTTCTCGGCATGATCGCCATCACCTCTTCCTGGAGCGTCATCCAGCAACGCACCAAGGAGTATTACATCCTGCTGCTTCTCCTTCAGACAGGCATCCTCGGCGTGTTTCTTTCGCTCGACTTATTTCTCTTCTACATCTTCTGGGAAGTCATGCTGGTGCCCATGTACTTCCTTATCGGCGTCTGGGGCAGCGAGCGCCGCCTCTACGCCGCCATCAAGTTTTTCCTCTACACTCTCGCGGGTTCCGTCATCATGCTGCTGGCGATCCTGGCGCTTTATTTCAACTACACGAAAACTCTTCCGCAAGGTGCCATCGGTACCTTTAACATTCCTACGCTCCTCGCCGCCGCGCAGCAATATCCTGACGGCCTGAAAATCTGGCTCTTCTGGGGATTCTTCTTCGCCTTTGCCGTCAAAGTTCCCATGTTCCCGTTTCACACCTGGTTGCCCGACGCGCACACCGAGGCTCCTAATGCGGTTTCTGTCATTCTAGCCGGAGTGCTGTTGAAAACGGGCACGTATGGCTTTCTGCGTTTCTCGTTGCCGCTCCTTCCCGCCGACGCTGCTCTGCGCGCGAAAATCATCCACATCGTCATAACGCTATCGCTCATCGGCATCATCTATGGCGCCGTAGTCTGCCTGATGCAGAAGGATATCAAGCGCCTCATCGCCTACTCTTCCGTCAGCCAGCTCGGCTTTTGCACGCTCGGCATCTTCGCGCTCTCGCCGCAGGGCCTTGCAGGCAGCGTCCTTCAGCAGGTCAATCACGGCATCTCTATCGGCGCGCTGTTCCTCATCGTCGGAGTTCTCGAGGAGCGCCGCCACACGCGCCTAATCTCCGAATTCGGCGGCCTGGCCACGCCGATGCCAAATTTCGCGGCCATCTATCTCATCGTCAGCCTCAGCTCCCTCGGCATGCCGCTGCTCAACGGATTCATCGGCGAATTCACCATCCTGCAAGGCGTCTTTGTCGTCAGCAAAGCCTGGGCTGCCTGGGCCGCGCTGGGCATCGTGCTCGCCGCCGCGTATCTTCTTTCGCTCTATCAGCGCACCATGTTCGGCCCAGTCACGCACGAAGTGAACAAATCGCTCCCCGATCTCAACCTTCGCGAATACGCTGTGCTGCTTCCTCTCGTCGCGATTGCCTTCTGGATCGGCATCTACCCCAAGCCGTTCTTCGCTTACATCGAAAAGCCGGTCCAACGGATCGTCCAGCAAGTGAATCCCGGCTTTTACCAGGCGAATCGCCAGATGCCTCTATCCGCACCGGTCGCCGCGCCTGCGTTGGAGGTCAAGTAGCCGACTCCCATGCACTTCTCGTTTCTCGACGCGCTCATCAACTTTATTCACGGCGACGGCATCACCGTCCTGCCGCAGATGGAATTGCTCCTTTTCGCGCTCGGCATTTTGATTTTCGATTTCCTGCTCGAGAAAAAGGAGAAACATTGGAATGCCGCACTCGCCCTGGTCGGAGTTGCCGCCAGCGCGTATGGCCTCTTCATGCAGGCCAAACGCTTCAATCTGCAGCATGAATCCCGCCCCGAACTGCCCGGCATTCTCGGTTTCCAAAACGCTGTCGTTGTCGACGGCTACTCACTCTTCTTTGGGGCGATCTTTCTCGCCGCCACCGCCTTGGTGATTCTTCTCTCTGTTCGCTATCTCGATCTCGAACGCGAACAGGAAGGCGAATACTACGCGCTGCTTCTTCTCGCTTGTATCGGTATGATGTTCATGGCGTCCGGAACCGACCTGATCGTGATGTTTCTCGGCCTGGAAACCATGGCCCTCAGCTTTTACGTCCTCTCTGGCTACTTGCGCCGCGAAAAGCGCTCCAACGAAGCGGCCTTGAAATATCTGATTCTCGGCGGTTTCAGCACCGGCATCCTCGCCTACGGTTTCTCGCTGCTCTACGGCCTCACCGCCAGCACCAGCATCCTGGACATCGGCAGCACCCTCGACCGCCGCTTCCAATATCTCGCTGGCAGCGGCATGTCTGACTGGCTTATGATTCTTTCCTTCGTCACCGTGGCCGCAGGGCTCTTTTTCAAAATTGCGGCCGTGCCGTTCCACCAATGGGCACCCGACGTCTACGAAGGCGCGCCCACGCCCATCACCGCCTATGTCAGTGTGGCATCGCAGGTGGCCAGCTTCGCGTTGCTCATTCGGCTTTTCATTTTGGTCTTCGGCGGCTCTCAACCCATCTGGCAGGGCCTCGTTGCAGGCGTCGCCATCGCTTCGCTCACCTGGGGCAACCTTGCCGCCCTTACACAGACCAACATCAAGCGCCTCCTGGCCTACTCTTCCATCTCTCACGTCGGCTACATACTTCTCGGCCTGGTCGCGGGGAATGAAACCGGCCTGACGGGAATGGTCTATTACCTGATCGCCTATGTGTTCATGATCCTCGGCGCTTTCGCCGTGGTCGTTGTGCTGCGCCAGCGCGGCATCATCGGCGACGAGTTGGATGATCTGGATGGCCTCTACCACCGCAGCCCGACCGCTGCCGTTCTTCTTCTGATTTTCATGCTTTCGCTCGCCGGCGTTCCTCCCACTGCGGGCTTCATGGGCAAGTACTTCATCTTCCTCGGGCTGATCGAATCGCATCATCCCGTGCTGGCGATTCTCGCTGCGCTCTACATCGTTCCCGCGCTCTACTACTATCTCCGCGTCGTAGTTCACGCATGGTTCAAAAAGCCCGGCGACGCGCCGGCACCGTTCATGACCAACGCGCAAGCGATCGCTCTCGGCGCGGCCCTGTTTGTAACTCTCGCCGCGGGGTTGTATCCTGAGCCATTCACCAGGCTCGCTCACTATGCCCTTGGAATCCACCGATAAACCCGACCCGGAAGCTTCTCCTGCCGCGAAGCAGGCGAGAAACTTCTCGCAGCAGAACGCGATGGCGATGGAGCTCCCCTTCATTTTCGTCGGCTGCATCGTTGTCGGCGGTGCCATCGGCTACTTTCTCGACGCCTGGTTGCACACCAAGCCCGCCATGATGATCGTCTTCGGCGTCATCGGCTTTATCGCCGGCCTCCGTGACACTCTCCGCCGCCTCGCCAAAAGCTAAAGCTGTCTTTCCACTTCCGTAGCGGGAGCACACCTCTGTCTATTAAATAAAAGTCGAGACGGTCATTCTGAGGGCATCCGACGAGGAGGCCCGAAGAACCTCAACCTCAAAATCATGCTAAATTTCACCACGAACAGCCCAAATCCCATGTCCACCACTCCCGTCACCGTCACCCCGTATCTCCAGTCCGAAAAATGGATCGCCCGCCTGACGCTACTCTTCGGCGTTCTCGCGGCCATCTCTGTTTCTTTCTTCTACGGAACAACCTGGGGCACGGGCATCTTCGCAGGCGCCATCCTCGCCTGGTTCAACTTCCGCTGGCTGCGGCAGGGAGCCGACGCAATTACCAAGGCCGTCACTGCCCGCGCTGGCCAACGCGACGCGCGAGTACCCATAGCCGCTTACTTCAAAGCTCTCTTCCGCTACGGGTTGATAGCCCTCGCCGTCTATGTTATTTTTAAGTATCTGAACGTTCCCATATTGAGCATGATTTTGGGTTTGTGTGCCCTGGGAGCGGCCACACTGGTGGTCAGTGTGTACGAAATCCTGCATCCTCAGGAATAGCGAATGGAAGAACACGTAAGCCCTTTAACCCAGTGGTTTAATCACATCTTCGGGCCAATCGCGCTCTCGCTTCTCCACGCGCTGCACATCCAGCCCAAGGACTACGACACCCCCATCCCTGAATACGTAGTGATGGCCATCGTGGTCCTGATCCTATGCACAATTCTCGCGCTGATTCTGCGCGCGCGGCTTTCCGTCGAGCGCCCCGGTGCGTTTCAGCAGACTGCGGAACTCCTCCTCACCAATCCGCTCGGTTTCGGCATCAAGGATCTTCTGGAAGAGAACGTGGGCCACGGCGGCGAAAAATATATCGCGTTCACCGGGTCGATCTCCGTCTTCATTTTGCTGGCTAATCTCCTTAGTGTTTTCCCGGCCTTTTCTGCTCCCACGGCGTTCGTATACGTCCCGTTGGCCTGCGCATCGCTCACCTTCATTTATTTCAATTGGCAGGGCGTAAGGCATCACGGTGTCGGCCACTATCTGCTGACGTTTGCCGGCTCTCCCAAAAACGCCGCGGATTATGCGCTCGCCGTCCTCCTATTTCCCGTGGAGTTGATCAGCACTGCCGCAAGACTCCTTTCACTCACGGTACGTCTTTGGGCGAACATTTTTGCAAGCGACATGCTTTATACGATCTTTCTCAGCCTGCTCGTTAAGCTGACCTTCTTCGCCTGGGGTAAATTTGCCGTGCTCGGCGCCGTCCTGGCGGTTCTTCCCATTGCCGTCCCCATGGCGTTCATCGGACTTCATATCTTTGTGGCAATTATTCAGGCCTATGTGTTTACGGTGCTGCCGTCGATTTATCTGGGTATAGCAACGGCTGACGAACACTAAGAGATTGGCTATGCCGTTCCAGTGTGAGCCCGGCTGCACGGTGTCCGGGAACCACCTCCTGGCGGCAATTTCAAGGAGGCAAGGATGAAGAAGTTAGCGGTTGTACTAATGGTGTTCGCTGTGGTCGCGCTGTTGGCGCCCGCTGCGTTTGCACAAGATGCTGGAGCAAAGGGAGGATCCGGGCACACCGGATTACTCGCGATTGCGGCTGGCCTGGGTATGGGGCTCGCGGCATTCGGAGGAGCGTTTGGTCAGGGCAGGGTGGCAGCAGCCGCTTGCGAAGGCATGGCGCGCAATCCCGGCGCAGGGGGAGCGATTCGCGCCGCGATGATTCTCGGACTGGTGTTCGTCGAGACTCTATCCCTTCTGACCTTCGTTATCGCGATTGTTCTCTACTTGAAGATGTAATTCGCAGTTCCGGCAAGAGCTTCTATTTTCCCCAAACCGCTCCGGCCAACCCGGAGCGGTTTTTCTTTTGAGTGCGGGAGCAAAGCTCCCGCATTTGCGGCTTTAGCAATTCCCCCAAGCTGATTTTCTACCCCGGACCGAACACAGGAATACCTGAATCGTTTCAATGAAGGGAGAATCAGTATGCCATTACCGCGCGGAGAGTATCAGATTTTGCGAGAGGACAATCCCAAGCACGTGGTTGGGCAGGAGCCCCAGGTACAGCGTCGCCAGCGCGGCGACAACCACCACCATCGCCGCTGTTGGGCTCAGGCTGGGCGCAGCGTCCGCGGGAACGTCGCCTTCGTGCTCGCGCATATACATCACCACGATCACGCGGAGATAGTAGTACGCACCGATCGCGCTGTTAATCGTCATCAATACCGCCAGCCAGATGAGCTTGGAATTGATGGCTGCCTTGAACACATAAAACTTGCCGAAGAAGCCCGCCGTAATCGGCATGCCCAGCAGGGAAAGCAGGAACAGGGTCATCGCCGCGGCGGCAAACGGCTGCCGCGTGCCGAGCCCCGCGAAGTCGTCTAGCGTCTGGTAGGTCTCGCCCTTTCCGCCAATCTCCGAAACGATCGTGAACGCGCCAACCTTCACCAGCGAGTAACCCAGCAGGTAAAACAGCACCGCCGCGTACGCCGGCGCCGCCCCGGTGTTCGGGTCCAGCTTCATGGTCGTCACCGCTGTAAACGCCACCAGCGTGTAGCCGGCGTGAGCGATCGAACTGTACGCCAGCATGCGCTTCACGTTGGTCTGCACCAGCGCGCCCAGGTTGCCCACGAACATCGTGGCCACCGCCAGAATCCAGAACGCCCAGAACCAGAAATCCGTGGCAGCATGAATCGTGGTGAAAATCCGCAGTATCAGCGCAAATGTCGCCGCCTTGGGGCCGGCGGCGAAAAGCGCCGTCACGGGCGTAGGCGCGCCTTCATAAACGTCCGGCGTCCATACCTGAAAGGGAGCCGCCGCTACCTTGAAGCCCAGGCCAACCAGGATCAGAGTCAAACCGAGGCGCAGCAGGTTGCTGGACGGATCCGTCGAAGCGATCAGCATTAGGTTCGTCGAGCCGGAAGCGCCGTAAACCAGCGCGATGCCGTACAGAAAAAACGCCGTCGCGAACGAGCCCAGCAGGAAGTATTTCACGGCCGACTCGCTAGACTTCACCGCATCGCGGCGGTAACCGGCAAGCACGTAGCTGGAAATCGAAGACATTTCCAGGCCGATAAACGCCGTGAGCAATTCCTGGGCGGAAGCGAGCACGCCCATGCCGGCCGTGGCGAAGAGAATCAGTGCATAAAACTCCGCCGGCGCCAGATTTTCCCGCTCCAGGTAGGAATCCGAAGCCAGAATCACCAGAAACGCCACCAGGCCCACCAGCCAGTGGAAGAAGAGGCTGTACGTATCGAACTGAATCAGCCCAAAAAATCCGGTGCCCATGTGGCCGAAGTAAGTTGCCAGCGTACCCGCCGCCGCACCGACCATCGCGAACAGCGTCAGCCCCTGGCGATTCTTCAGGAAAGGCTGCAGCAGCATCAACAGCACACCAAAGCCGCACCAGATGATTTCCGGCAGGATGCGAATCAGATCTGCGGCGCTGGGAGTCATTTAACGGGAAACCGTCCTTGTCGGGGAATCTTGCTGTGTTGCGGTGGCCAATGCCGCCGGTGGCAACGCTGGGGGCTTCGCAGCCTCCTCGGCGTATCGCGATTTTGTCTGCTCGATCACCCAGTCCACGGGAGCGGCCACGCGGCGCGTGAAAAAGGGAGAGCCGAGACCCATCCAAAGGGTAATTACAGCGAACACGACCAGGCCCCATTTTTCCCGCGCATCGACGTCGGGCAGGTCGCGATTTTTGTCGTTCGTTACGTCGCCGTAGAACACGCGCTGGTAGGACCACAAAAGGTAGCAGGCGGAAAGAATCACGCCGGTCGCCGCCCAGCTGGCCCAGCCCCAGTGCCACTGATACGTCCCGAGTAGGATCAGGTATTCGCCCACGAATCCGTTCAGCATCGGCAAGCCCATCGAGCTCAACGCCACAAACAGAAAAAACGCCGCGTATTGCGGCATCGGCTTGACCAGTCCGCCGTACTCGCTGATCTCAAACGTATGCCGCCGGTCGTACAGCATGCCGACCAGGAAGAAGAGCGCGCCCGTCGAAATCCCGTGCGCCAGCATCTGGTAGACCGCGCCCTGCATGGAGATCGTGTGGAAGCTGAAAATGCCTAATACCACGAAGCCGAGGTGGCTCACCGAAGAGTACGCCACCAGCTTTTTCAGGTTCGGCTGCACCAGCGCTACCAAGGCGCCGTAGATAATTCCGATGATCGCTAATACGGCCACATAGGGAGCCGCGCGATGCGATGCCTCTGGGAACAGGGGCAGGCAGAAGCGGATCATGCCGTACGTGCCCATCTTCAGCAGCACGCCGGCCAGGATGATCGAGCCGGCCGTTGGCGCTTCAACGTGGGCATCCGGTAACCAGGTGTGAAGAGGGAACAGCGGCACCTTGATTGCAAACGCGATGAAAAAGGAGAGGAAAAGAAGTATCTCCGTCGTTTGTGGCAAAGGATGCCGCAGGTCTCGCAGCACCAACAGAATGCCCGGCAAATCAAATGTTCCGGTCAGGTTGTAGAGCCACAGGATGCCCACCAGCATGAACGCCGAGCCGGCCATGGTGTAGATGAAGAATTTCACCGCTGCATAAATGCGCCGGCCGTGGCCCCAGATGCCGATCAGGAACGCCATCGGAATCAGCATCACTTCCCAGAACAGGAAGAAAACGAAAAGGTCCAGCGCCAGGAACACGCCGATGATGCCAACCTCCAGCAACAGCAGCATCACGTGGAATTCCTTGATGCGGTGGTGTACGCCTTTCCACGAGGCCAGCACGCAGATAGGCGTCAGGAACGTGGTCAGAATCACCAGGAACATACTGATACCGTCGACGCCCAGGTGGTAATTGATCGGCGGGGAAGAAATCCAGGGCTTGTACTCGGTCAGCGCATATCCCGGAGCGCCGATAGCCACCACGCGCAGCAGGATCAGCGACAAGAGGAACTCAGCGACGGAAACAACAAAGGTCAGTCGGCGAATCCAGTACTCATCCTCGCTCTTCAGACAGAGCAATGCCAGCGCGCCTAT